>NZ_CAXREH010000184.1:0-16870 GCF_964229375.1 Cognatishimia sp. | reverse complement strand
GAGCTTGCAATCTGATTGACCAAAGACTATGTAGCGCCTCGAGAGGTTGGCGCGGGCAAGCACCTCGCCAACCCGGTCAGGTCCGGAAGGAAGCAGCCGTAACGAGTCCCGCTTGGGTCGATGTTCAGCCTCTCACCTTATGCGCCAGTTTTGTGTGGCGCTACGTTTTCCTCTGTCTGCAACTCTGTGTGTCCGGCCACGGCCCAGTCAAACTGCGCGTCGGTCTCAACCGCGCAATGACGCACAAACCGCAATCGCGTCAAAGCGTCACCGACCGGCTCGCCCATCTCGACCAATAGCCGCAGAACAACCATACCAGAGCGGCCACACCCGCCGCGACAATGCACCAACACGCGCCCGCCGCCTGCAAGCGCGCGGCGTGCTTTGTCCGAGATGTCCTGCCAGGCTTGCGTCTGCGCAAGGTCCGGCGCTCCGAAATCCTCAATCGGAAAATGCAGCCAACGTGCCCCAAGCGTTGGCACATCCGCCATGAATTTGGATGCGCCCAAGTTCTCCAACTCGGCCAGAGGTGTCATCGAGATTACAAAAGACGGCCGCCACGCCCGAATCTGTTCCAGATCCAGCTCATAGTCAGTCACCTGCCCCGGACACGGCGCCAGCGCCAGCAGTCCTTTTCCAGCATCCACCGAATAAATTGCAAATTCCGTCATAATCAGACCCGCGTCGAAAGCGCACGCTTCAACCATAGCGCGTATTTGTAAGAGCTTAATCACAAACTGAACCAAATCGCAGAATTGGCAAGGATTCGACGAATCCCACCGCTGCCGCGCGGCGCGAAGACGACGGTGATCCCAGCCAATCAGGTGGACGCGCCGCCCCCAAGCCCTTAACGTAGTCCCGATCCTCGAATCCAAAGGCAAGACATGAGCGACGACAGTACCCAGACCCCCGGCTATCAGGTTCTCGCCCGTAAATATCGTCCGGAAACCTTTGTCGATCTGGTGGGTCAGGACGCGATGGTCCGGACGCTGAAGAACGCCTTTGACGCCGATCGCATTGCGCAAGCTTTCATCATGACCGGCATTCGCGGCACCGGCAAAACCACGACCGCACGGATCATTGCCAAGGGCATGAACTGTATCGGCGAAGACGGCAACGGCGGCCCCACGACTGAACCCTGCGGCAAATGCGAACATTGCCGCGCGATCATGGAAGGGCGTCATGTCGACGTAATGGAGATGGACGCGGCCTCGCGCACCGGAGTTGGTGACATCCGCGAAATCATCGACAGTGTTCATTACCGCGCGGCCTCTGCCCGCTATAAGATCTATATCATCGACGAAGTTCACATGCTGTCCACCAGCGCGTTCAACGCGTTGCTGAAAACCCTCGAAGAGCCGCCAGCCCATGTGAAATTCATCTTTGCGACCACTGAAATCCGCAAAGTCCCTGTGACCGTTCTGTCCCGCTGCCAGCGCTTTGACCTACGCCGGATCGAGCCGGAAGTGATGATCGCTCTGATGCGCAAAATCGCGACGTCAGAAGGGGCAGAAATTGCCGATGATGCGCTGGCCCTGATCACCCGCGCCGCCGAAGGCTCTGCCCGTGACGCGACATCGCTTTTGGACCAGGCCATTTCGCACGGGGCCGGAGAAACCACAGCAGATCAGGTCCGTGCCATGCTGGGGCTTGCGGATCGCGGCCGCGTGCTGGACCTCTATGACATGATATTGCGCGGCGATGCGGGCGGCGCGCTCAACGAGCTGTCCGCGCAATATGCCGACGGCGCCGACCCGATGGCGGTTCTGCGCGACTTGGCTGAAATCACCCATTGGGTGTCAGTGGTGAAAATCACACCCGAATCCGCCGATGACCCGACGATCTCGCCTGACGAGCGCGCGCGCGGGCAAGCGATGGCAGAACAACTACCGATGCGAGTGATGACCCGCATGTGGCAGATGCTGCTGAAAGCGCTGGAAGAAGTCTCTGCCGCGCCCAACGCGATGATGGCTGCAGAGATGGCAATCATCCGACTGACCCATGTCGCGGACCTGCCCAGCCCCGAAGAGCTGATCAAGAAACTTCAGGACACTCCACCCCCGCCGGCCCCCGGTGGCGGAGGCGGCGGCGGTCCGGCTCCGACCATGGGCGGCGCGACGCAGGCTTACGCGACGGCGCAGGTTGCCGGTGGATCAGGCGGCACGGTCACGGCACTCGCGCCCCAAGCGGATCAGGCCTTGGCGCGGTTTGCCAGCTTTGATCACGTGGTCGATCTGATTCAAAAGAACCGCGATGGGTTGCTTTTGAACAACGTGAAAAAATACGTACGACTGGCGGCCTATCAGCCGGGCCGAATTGAATTCGTCCCCGCGCCCAACGCGCCACAAGACTTGGCGCAGCGACTGGGTGGCGCGCTTCAACGCTGGACCGGCAACCGCTGGGCCGTGATCCTTGTCAACGAAGGCGGCGCGCCATCGATCTTTGAGGTTGAGGATGCGGAAAACGAAGCCCTTCGCAGCGAGGCCCGCGCGCACCCTCTGGTTCAGGCCGTTTTTGACGCCTTCCCGAAAGCCAAGATTACAGACATCAAAACCCAGCAGGACATCGCCCAAGAGGCACAGGCCGAAGCCCTGCCAGAGGTCGAGGATGAATGGGACCCTTTCGAGGAAGACTAGCCAAACCCAGGTGCGCTTCTGCCGACCCAAACCCTTGTCGTTCAACCGTCTGCGCCTTATCTAGCGGGCAACTCAAACTCAGGAGACACCGATGCTCAAAGGTCTAGGCAACATTGGCGATATGGCCAAGATGATGAAACAAGCGCAGGACATGCAGTCCAAAATGGCGCAGATGCAGGATGACCTGCAAACCATCATCGTGACCGGTGAATCCGGCGCAGGCCTTGTCAAAGCGACAGCCACTGCCAAAGGCGACCTGACCGGTCTGGACATCGATCCATCCATTTTTGTCCCAAGCGAGAAAGAAGTCGCCGAAGATCTGATCCTTGCGGCTATCAAAGACGCGCAAGCCAAAGCCGCCGACCGCGCCAAATCCGAGATGGGCAAGATCACCGAAGGCCTCGGCCTGCCCGCCGACTTCAAACTGCCGTTCTAATTTGGGCGACAGCGCCCGTTCATCTTGCTACAAATACTCAAAACAGGGGTAGCAAATGAGCAGCAACGACCTCGAAAATCTGATCGACCTGATGGCCCGCCTACCGGGCCTCGGTCCGCGCTCGGCGCGGCGTGCGGTGTTGCATCTGGTGCGCAAACGCGCGCTGTTGCTGACGCCGCTCAGCGACGCCATGCAAAACGTCGCGGCCACTGCGCGTGAGTGTCTGAACTGCGGCAATATCGGTACCTCGGACATCTGCGAAATCTGTGCAGACGACGGTCGAGCAATGGGCGAGATCTGTGTGGTCGAAGACGTGGCCGACCTTTGGGCGATGGAGCGCGCGGGGGTCTTTAAAGGGCGCTATCACGTGTTGGGCGGGACGCTGTCCGCTTTGGATGGCGTCGGCCCCGAGGAACTCTCGATCCCGCGCTTGATTGACCGTGTGACAAGCGAAGCCATCACCGAAGTGATCCTTGCCCTGAACGCGACGGTCGATGGTCAAACCACGGCCCACTATATTGCGGACCAACTGGAATCTCAGGTCAAGCTGACATCGCTTGCCCAAGGTGTCCCGATTGGCGGTGAGCTGGATTATCTGGACGAAGGCACCATTTCGGCAGCCTTGCGCGCCCGCAAATCCATCTAAACATTTTCGCATAACGAAGATCAGATATTAGGCAATTTTCGTATATGCCGAATGGCGCGACACTCCGGATCAAAGGAGTATCCTCATGTCAAATGTCTCTCGTCGCCGCTGGCGTGTCCCTGCTTGGCTGATTTTTCTGGGCATCCTGCCCATCGCCGCAAGTCTTTATCGCATAGCTGTCCTGATCGGCACCGACCCGGCGACGGTGACGAATACTGACGAACTACGGTTTTTTGCACAGCCAGTGTCGATCGCTTTGCACGTCATCTTCGCGGTTGCGTTTTTGGTGCTGGGCGCGTTTCAGTTTGTGCCGCATCTGCGCATCGGCACGCCCAGCCTGCATCGGTTGATTGGCTATGGCGCAGCGGTGAGCGGCATCATCTTTGCGTTGTCGGGCGTCTACATGGTGGTGACCTATCCGCCTCATTCCCTGGCCAACCCGTATATCGACATCGCTCGCATCATTCTGGGCCTTGCGATCCCCGTCATGATTGCGCTGGGGATCATTCGCGCCATCCGTCGCGAGTTCCCTGCACATCGGGCATGGATGATCAGGGCCTATGCCTTGGCCGCCAGTTCAGGTGCGCAAAGCTGGTTGATTGCGGTCGCGATGCTGATCAACGGCGGCTTTGATGCGACCCTTGCCGACACCATGATGTGGTTGGGCTGGGCAATCGGAATCCTAGCCGCCGAGTGGGTGATCCATCGGCAACCACGTCAACATCGGGCGCGCTCGGTGTCATAACCCAGCCAGGTCAAAGCGGCGGAAAGATATGCGCAGGCCACCGCGCTGGTGTCGACATTTGTCAGCATGGGCAGGTAGGAAGGGATCAGCAAAGAGGGCTACCATGCATTTTCGATACAGCATTCTTTACGTCGATGACGTCCCCGCCACACTTAAGTTCTATGAGCAAGCCTTTGGGTTCAAAACCGGCTTTCTGCACGAGGGCAAGGACTATGGCGAGTTGGTGACCGGAGACACCAAACTGGCGTTTTCAGCCAAATCCCTGATGCGCGAAATTGGCAAATCCCCCGCGGATGCCGACCCCAAAGCCCCGTGCTTTGAACTGGCGTTTGAAACAGACACCGTGGCCGAGGATTTCGCGCGCGCTGTCGCGGCGGGCGCAACGCCTGTGCAAGAGCCGCAAGAAATGCCTTGGGGTCAGGTCATTTCCTATGTCTCTGACCCCAATGGCTTCTTGATCGAGATCTGCGCACCGATCTAAGTTGCCCGCAGGAGGCGCTGAGATGGTTTTAGCAGTAATCGGAGCAGGCATGATCGGCGCAGCCGCAGCCCGCCATTTGGCGCAGGCTGGCCATGACGTGCTTCTGATAGGCCCACCTGAGCCCAAGGACAAAGCCCGTCACAACGGTGTCTTTGCCAGTCACTATGATGCAGGCCGTATCACGCGCGGCTTGGCAACGGACCCATTCTGGGCGCAAGCCAGCCGTGCCAGCATCGCGCGCTATCGCCACATCGAGGCGGACAGCGGGCTGTCGTTCTTTCATGAAGTGGGCACGTTGATGGCTGGACCTCAGGGCGCCCCCCAGATTGATGCGGTTCAAGAGGTCGCCAATACGCTGAGCATCGCGGCCGAGCGTCTGAACGCCGATCAGATGGGCCAGCGCTTTCCCTATTTTTCGTTTAACCCAGATGACATCGGCCTCTTTGAACCCCAGGGCGCAGGCACCATCAATCCACGCGTGCTGGTTGCCGCTCAGATCAAACTGGCGCAAGCCCATGGCGCGCGCGTTGTTGAGAGTCAGGTCCATGACATCATCGAGCAGCCAAACGGCCTGCGCATTGAAACCGATGATGGCCCCCTGAACGCAGACAAAGCCTTGGTTGCCACCGGCGGCTTTGCGCCCAGTCTGATTGAAGATCTGAATTTGCGCGTCTACGCCCGCACGGTTGCCCTGTTTGAAGTCTCAGACGACGAGGCGCACCGCCTGACAACATGCCCGTCCCTGATATATTTAGACCGCAATGGCAACGACCCCTATCTGCTGCCACCTATCCGGTATCCTGACGGCAAAACTTATCTGAAGCTGGGCGGCGATCCCAAAGACCGCCTGCTGTCGCCAGCGGACATGCAAGGCTGGTTCCAAAGCGGCGGGTCGAAAGAAGTCGGCGCGCATTTGGAACACCAAATGCGTCAACGGATGCCAGATCTTGGCATCCGGTCGGTCACAACGGATGCCTGCGTGACCACATTCTCCACATCAGGACGTCCAATCCTTGAACGACGCACAAGCCGTCTGTCCTTGGCGCTTGCAGGATGTGGCGCCGGGGCGAAATGCAGTGACGAACTGGGCCGATTGGGGGCCGAAGTTTTGTTAGGCAACCCACTGCCCGCCTGGGCCAAACACTAAAAAAGGGCCCACAAGGGCCCTTTCCAAATACGCGATGACCGCAGCCGTTAGGTCGGCTGTTCGTCGTCGTCACCTGACTCTGGCAGGTTAAAGAAGCTGTCCGCATCGGCAAAGTCATCATCGCCACGTGGATCTTCTTCCAGACCAGAGCTGTCCGAAGAGTCGCCCAGCGTAAAGGCTTCGAGGCCTTCGATGTTGGACGGCATCCGAGGCTCTGCCTCCATTTCCAGAGACTGCTCTGTCGATACCAGCTTGCGGCGTTCGTCATCATTCATGACGCCACCTTCTGCTGCCTTCTTAGAGGCTGCTTTCTGAACCGCTGCATCCAGTTCGGATTGCTTACACAGACCCAAGGCCACTGGATCGATCGGCTGAATATTCGCGATGTTCCAGTGGGTCCGCTCGCGGATCGCCTGGATCGTCGGCTTGGTTGTGCCGACCAGCTTAGACACCTGACCGTCAGACAGTTCCGGGTGGAACTTGACCAGCCACAGAATGGACGCAGGACGATCCTGACGCTTGGACAGAGGCGTATAGCGCGGACCGCGACGCTTTTCTTCGCCAACCGCAGCCGCGTTGAACTTGAGCTTCAGCTTGTGCAGAGGGCTGGCCTGTGCCGCGTCGATTTCCTCTTGGGTCAGCTGGTTATTGGCAATCGGGTCAAACCCTTTTACGCCAGTGGCCACGTCGCCATCCGCGATGCCTTGGACTTCCAACTCGTGCATACCCACGAAATCCGCGATCTGCTTGAAGCTGATCGTTGTATTGTCTACCAGCCACACGGCTGTGGCTTTTGCCATAATCGGTTTTGCCATATCGGCCTCCTACGCATAGTTTTCCCCTCGCCAGACTTTGGGTCCGGCGGCATCCTGATCTGGATGCGGGCTACCACTTTGGGGGAACTTGAGCCCGATATAGAGCGGATGTGTGTAAAAGGAAAGAGTGAATGCTACGTACCTTAGCCCTGATCGCTGTGATCTTGTCGACCCCGCTGCGCGCCGAAGGGGAACGGTCTGGCGCGTTTGACTACTATGTGCTCGCGCTCAGCTGGTCACCCAACTGGTGCCGCCTCGAAGGCGATGCCCGCCAGTCCGATCAATGCAAACCTGGCACAGGCTTTGGCTGGATCCTGCATGGGCTTTGGCCACAATATCATCAGGGCTGGCCCAGCTATTGCCCAACAGCCAAGGCGCCGCCATCGCGCCGAATGACGGCGGACATGGCCGACATCATGGGCACCTCTGGTCTGGCGTGGCATCAATGGAAAAAACACGGCACCTGCGCGGGACTAAGCACAGAGGCTTATTTCGATCTATCGCGCGAAGCCTATGCCCGCGTCACCCGTCCCGAGGTGTTACGCAAACTCAAAGACCCGGTGACCCTGCCTGCCAGCTTGATTGAAGAGGCGTTTCTGGCCGAAAACCCTGAGCTAGAGCCTGACGGCATCACGATCACCTGCAAACAGGGCCTGATCCAAGAAGCCCGCATCTGCCTGTCAAAATCCCTAGAGCCTGTGCCCTGCGGTCGCGATGTGGTCAAAGATTGCCGCCAGACAGATGCAGGCTTTGCGCCAATTCGGTAAGGTACGCCCGTGACTCGCCCATTTAACGCTCTCATCGGGATCAACGTCCTGCTGCCCTGGATCATTTCCGCGATTCTTCCGATCGAAAGCTCGCTGCTTTTGAACGAAATCCTGTTTTTCGGCTGTGTCTTTCTTATGGCCGTTGGGAACGCTCGGCTCGCGCGGCTTCTGCCGGATTACGCGCGCTGGATCTGGGCTCTGTCGCTGGCCAATCTGGCATGTGCCGGACTGTTTGGCAGCCCGGCCCTGGCGACGGCCCTTCCCTTGATCCTTGTGGCCGCCACTGGCTAGCGGCGCGCGGCCTAGACTTTCAGAACAATTTTACCAATGTGATCCCCCGCTTCCATCCGAGAATGGGCGGCGGCGGCATCCTCAAGTGCGAACTCTTTGTCCATGACGGGCGCGATTCGTCCAGCATCCAGCAAAGGCCAGACTTTTTCGCGCAACGCACGTGCGATCCGCGCTTTTTCATGATCGCTTTGCGGACGCAGGGTTGACCCTGTCATCGTCAGACGACGCATCATCAGGAGCGCGAAATTCACTTCGACCTTGGGGCCTTGCAGGAAGGCAATTTGCACCAGCCGCCCGTCTTCGTCCAAAGCTCTGAGATTGCGCGGAATATAATCGCCACCGACCATATCCAGAATCACATTCGCACCGCCCTCTTTGCGCAGGATCTCGACAAAATCCTCGGACTTATAGTTGATCGCGCGCTCGGCACCCAACTGAAGGCAGGCCGCACATTTTGCCTCTGACCCCGCCGTCGCGAAGACACGCGCGCCAAACACGTCAGCCAGCTGAATCGCAGTTGTCCCGATGCCCGAGGATCCCCCATGCACCAAAAACCGCTCGCCTGCCTTCAGACCGCCCCGTTCGAAAACGTTGGACCAGACCGTGAAATAGGTCTCGGGCAAACAAGCCGCTTCACGCAAAGGCATGTCTTCGGGAATCGGCAAGCAATGCGCCGCAGGCGTCAGCGCATATTCCGCATAGGCGCCCCCCGGGAACAATGCACAGACCTTGTCCCCTTCGGCCCAGTCTGTGACGCCGGGGCCAACCGCGGCCACGATGCCCGCACCTTCCAGTCCCGGCAAAGAGCTGGCGGTCGGCGGTGGCGCATAAAGCCCCGCCCGCTGCAACGCATCCGGACGGTTCACACCCACATAGGCCAGCCGCACCAAAACCTCGCCATGCCCCGGCTGTGGGACGGGGACCTCGGTTGGTTGCAGCACATCCGGGCGCCCCGGCGCAGTGATTTCAATCGCGCGCATCACGTCGCTCATGCTCGTGTCTCCATGTTCAGAAAGTCTAGCCCCAGCGGCCCGGGAACCCAGAGGGCGGCTTTGGCGCAGCAATGCGGCTCAGCGAGGTCAGCGGTCCTTCGAGCGCCTTGCCCAGCGGGCTTTTTTGAAAGGCGCCCTTGGCTTTCTCAAACTGCATAACGTTCTCGATACGCCGATCCAGAAACGCCCAGGTATCCTCATGCCCCTCGCTGGTGTCGCCCAGCCAATACAGAACCGTCGCCGCATAGACGCCGCTTAGCGTTGTACGTTTGGTGTACCAATTGATATCCCGCGAGCTGTCGCCAAGCGTCGTCCAGATTGCATCCGCCGTGCCCCAGATCAGGCGCGTGCCAGTGGGCGCATAATGCGGCAAAGCAAACAGGGTTGTTCCACGCCGCACCGCTTCTTTGTCGGGGCACAGCTCTAGTCGACGGCGCACCGCAAAGGCCACTTTGTCCCGAAACCGCATGTCGCTCAGATCGGCCGTGTTCAGATCCGCGACCATCGCCGCGTCCCCGTTTTCGTGAAAGCCCACCGCAAGGTCCACAGCGCCGCGCGGACAGACCGCGCGCGCCACCACAGGGGCAACACCCGAATCTTGCACAGCCGCCTCAAAAGTTGCCTGCGACCAGCCATCAAAGGCAACATGCGGCAGCGCCGCGTCAATCAATTCCGACTTAATGTCCAGACTCATAGCTACCTCTTGGCTTGTTGCCCTCATACTAGACAGATCAAAACAGCTTTGCTATAGGGGCGGCTCCTGCAAATCCTTGCAACTCAAACTTAGAAAGGTGGTGAAAACCACATGCAGGTTAGTGTTCGCGACAACAACGTCGATCAGGCGCTTCGTGCCCTGAAAAAGAAGCTGCAGCGTGAGGGTGTCTTCCGCGAAATGAAGCTTAAGCAACATTTCGAGAAGCCGTCCGAGAAAAAAGCGCGCGAGAAAGCTGAAGCGATCCGCCGTGCCCGTAAACTGGCACGCAAGAAAGCCCAGCGCGAAGGTTTGCTCTAAGCACCTTTGTTCCAGCTTTGGATACTATGAGAATTGACGACCCCCGAGGTGCAAACCGCGGGGGTTTGTCGTTTCTAAACACCCCCCGCCCTCTTGTTTTAGAATTATTCTAAGTTACATTGGAAGCACGCCAGCCCACCGCCAGCTGTCACATGTTTCTATTCAGGAGATCTTCATGACCCTCGACTCAACTCTTGCCAAAGCTCTTGTCGCGCAAGTGAACGCAGAGCTGGCCGCCTCCCACAGCTATCTGGCAATGGCTTTTTTCTTTGACGCTCAGGATCTGCCGGGCTTTGCGTCCTTCTTTCGCGCGCAATCAGCCGAGGAGAGCCAGCACGCAACGCGCCTGTCTGACTTCCTGCTGCGACGCGAAGCGGAGGTCGCGCTGACGGCGATCCCTGCGCCGGAAACCACTTTCGCATCCCCCTCAGCCGCCATTCGCGCGGCCTTGACGATGGAGCAAGGGGTGACCCAAAGCATCCACGCCCTTTATGGCCTTGCGCGCGAGAAAAGCGACTATGCCGCGCAAACCCAGCTGATGTGGTTCATTGACGAGCAAGTCGAAGAGGAAGACAGCTTTCGCACGCTGCTGACCCAAACCGAAGCCGCCGAAACCGACCGCTGGAACCTGATCACGCTGGACAAAGAGATCGCAACTCAAGCCGCCTCGGCGGCATCTGCCTAAGCCCCCCTTGGACCTCGCAGGCCGAGAGACTACATTCTCTTCAAACAGCCTGCGAGGAATGTCATGAGTGATACCTATACCCCCCCTAAAGTCTGGACTTGGGAACAAAACAACGGCGGCCAGTTCGCCAATATCAACCGCCCGATTGCTGGCCCAACCCACGATCAGGACTTGCAGGTTGGAAAACACCCCCACCAGCTCTACTCCCTCGCAACCCCCAATGGGGTCAAAGTCACGGTCCTCTTCGAAGAACTGCTGGCCGCTGGCCACACAGAGGCTGAATATGACGCTTGGCTGATCAACATTGGCGAAGGGGCTCAGTTCAGTTCCGGCTTTGTTGATGCAAACCCGAACTCGAAAATTCCCGCATTGGTGGATCACTCGACCACCCCGCCCACGCGCATCTTTGAATCCGGCGCGATCCTGTTGCATCTGGCGGAAAAATTTAACGCCTTCTTGCCCAGCGATCCTGCAAAACGTCCCGAAATGATGTCATGGCTGTTCTGGCAAATGGGCAGCGCGCCCTATCTTGGTGGCGGCTTTGGCCACTTCTACGCCTATGCGCCCGAGAAATGGGAATACCCGATCAACCGTTTCGCCATGGAAGCCAAGCGCCAGCTTGATGTCTTGGACCGCCACCTTGCCGACAATACCTTCATGACCGGCGACGACTACACGATTGCCGACATCGCAATCTGGTCCTGGTATGGCCAATTGGTTCTGGGCCGCCTGTACTCCGCCGCCGAGTTCCTGGACGTCGCAAGTTACAAGAACGTCATCCGCTGGGCCGAGGCGATCGATGCGCGCCCTGCCGTCACCCGCGGCCGCATGGTCAACCGCGCCTTTGGCGACGACCTGTCAATGCAATTGCACGAACGCCACGACGCCTCCGATTTTGAAACCAAAACGCAGGACAAACTGCAAGGCGACTAGTGCGCCTTTCTCTTGCCAGAAATATCCCGGGGGAGAGGCCATTTGGCCGAGGGGGCAGCGCCCCCCTTTCCCCAACACCACGTGCATGTGGATCTTTTCAGCAAAAAGATCCATTGCTCTGAATGCACATCTTTTTCAGCGATCCGTAATTTAAACACGCAGCGCAGCCTTAGTTCTCGGCGTCCTTCAACGATTCCCAACCTGCGCGGTGAAACAGCCACAAGCGGCGACACCCTATACACAAAGAGCGATATTTTGTGAATTTCACGATATTTTCGTGCATTTTGTATTATCTCGAGGCACCATCATACTAGTCTGGCGCAGAAACTCATCGCCACAATAAGAGCATGTTCGGGACCAAACCGAATTTGTTTTGGGAGGAAAGTATGAAGAAACTGAGCGTATCCGCGCTGGCTCTGGCCGCTGCGACAACATTCGCATCGGCGGACGAATTGACCATCGCAATCGTGAACAACGGCCACATGATCAACATGCAAACCGTTGCTGAAGCTTATACAGCAGAGACCGGCGTGAAGCTGAACTGGGTGTCTCTGGAAGAAGGCGTTCTGCGTGAGCAGGTGACCTCTGACACCGCGACAGGCGGTGGCCAATATGACGTCATCAACATCGGCATGCAGGAAGCTCCTATCTGGGGTGCAGCAGGCTGGATCGAGCCTCTGAACTTTGGGGCGGACTATGACGCTGACGACATTCTGCCAGCAATCCGCGCAGGCCTGTCCCATGAGGGCACAATGTATGCGGCACCGTTTTACGGTGAAAGCTCCATGGTCATGTACCGCAAGGATCTGACCGACGCGGCTGGCGTGTCCATTGCCGACAACGACAGCTGGGACAACGTCAAGGCGGCTGCGGCTGCAATTCATGACCCTGACAATGGCGTCTATGGCGCATGTCTGCGCGGCAAGCCAGGCTGGGGCGACAACATGGCGTTCATCACCACGGTTGTGAACTCTTTCGGCGGCGCGTGGTTTGACAAAGACTTCCGTCCGGTGCTGGACAGCGCGGAATGGAACGCGGCGATCAACTTCTATGTAGATCTGCTGGGCAACTACGGCCCTCCAGGCTCTGAAGGCAACTCCTTCAACGAGATCCTCGCGCTTTACAACGAAGGCAAGTGCGGCATGTGGATTGACGCCACGATCGCAGCTTCGTTCCTTGAAGTCGAAGGCGTGGCCTATGCGCAATCGCCAAATGCCGGCAACCCACTGGGTGCAAACTGGCTCTGGGCTTGGGCAATGGCAGTACCAGCCGGATCCCCGAACGCAGATGCGGCCAAGGACTTTATCGAATGGGCAACCTCTAAAGAGTATGTCCAAGCGGTTGCGAACCACCCTGAGTTCGGTTGGGGCTCTGTTCCAACAGGTCAGCGCGCATCGACCTACGCACAGCCAGAGTTCCAGGCCGTTGCAGGGTTCGCCGCAGCAGAAATGGCCGCGATTGAATCCGCAGCCCCAGAAGCGACAGATCTGAAGCCATACGTTGGTGTTCAGTTCGCAGCGATCCCCGAATTCCCAGAAGTGGGCTCTGCGGTCGCTCAGGAAATGGCAGCAGCACTGTCCGGTGCGAAATCTGTCGAAGATGCGCTTGCAGACGCACAGGCAGCCGCAGACGCAATCATGTCTGAAGCGGGCTACTACTAAGCCGTCGAGCACTAGAGAGAGGCGCGCCCAGCGCGCCTCTCACCCTCTGCGATTTGCCAAACCCAAATAGTGCCGCTTAGGGTTTTGCCAATCGCAGCCGTTCAATCGTGCTGATTGCTCAAGAGAAAAACTATGTCCAAACGAACGCTTCCAAGGCTCTTGCAGACGCCGTCCGTCATCCTTCTTTTGATCTGGATGCTCGTGCCGCTCAGCATGACGCTCTACTTTTCCTTTATTCGCTACAATCTGAACAACCTGCGCCGGCCGGAATGGACGACGCCATCGCTCAGCAATTGGCGCGGCTTTGGGAACTATGAGTTTGTGCTTTTCAAGGCCAAGGACTTTTGGTTCGCAGTGCAAAACAGCCTGTTCATCGTCAGCTCTATCATTGTCCTGACGGTCGTCCTGGGGCTTGCGATTGCGATCTTGGTCAACCGCTCTTTCCCGGGGCGTGGGATTGTACGCGTGCTGTTGATCTCGCCATTTTTCGTGATGCCTGCGGTAAACGCGGTTCTGTGGATCAACATGATCTTGGATCCAGTATTGGGTCTGCAAGGCCTTGCAGTCGCAGGTTTGAACGACATGCTGGACGGGCTGCGAGACTTCCCGGTCCTTGGAAGTTTCTTCTCGCTCTGGCCACAAATCGACCCGATCTCGTTCCGTGCAACCCAGACGTCGGCCTATGCCGTGATCATTATGGTCACCTGGCAGTGGACTCCCTTTGCTGTCCTGATCTTTATGACCTCCCTGCAATCTGAGGATCAGCAGCAAAAGGAGGCCGCAATTCTGGACGGCGCAAACGCGTGGTCCATGTTCCGGAACCTCACCCTGCCGCATCTGGGTCGACCGATTGCGATTGTGGTGATGATCCAGGCGATCTTTCACCTGTCGCTTTATGCGGAAATCGAGATTGTCAGCCGCGGCAACGGGAACAAGAACCTGCCCTATCTGATTGGCGAGTTTTCCACCAACAACATCGGTGCCGCCAGCGCCACCGGCATCTTTGCCGTCATCCTTGCAAATATCGTCGCCATCTTCCTTCTGCGGATGGTCGGCAAAACCCTGATGGATTGATCCCATGGCTATCGTCGCACAACAAACCAATTTTAGCCGCATCTTCTGGCCGACCGTCGCTTGGGTCGTGGCGCTGATCTTCTTCTTTCCAATCTTCTGGATGGTGTTCACCAGCTTTAAGACCGACGCCGATGCGGTGAAACCAGAGCATTTGTTGTTCTTTACGCCGACGCTCGAGAACTATGCCAATATGACCCAGAACTATGACTATTGGCGCTTTGCGACCAATTCGGTCGTCACCTCGGTCTTTGCCACGGCCTTTACGCTTTTTGTCGGCGTGCCTGCGGCCTATGCGATGGCGTTTAATCCCAGCCGGCACACCAAAGACATCCTGATGTGGATGCTGTCGACCAAGATGCTGCCCGCTGCTGCCGTGCTGTATCCGATGACCTTCCTGACCAAGAACTTCCTTGGCATCTTTGACACCCATTTCCTGATCATACTGGTGCTCAGCCTGATTAACCTGCCGATTGTGATCTGGATGCTTTTCACCTACTTCAAAGAGATCCCGAAAGAGATCATCGAAGCGAGCAAAATGGACGGGGTAAGCACCTGGGGTGAGATCAAAGACATCCTGATCCCGCTGGCGTGGGGTGGCGTGGCGTCTACGGCTCTGCTCTGCTTTATCTTCTGCTGGAACGAAGCCTATTGGACCGTGCGTCTGACAACCACCGATGCGGCCACGTTGTCCAAGCTGATCGAAGGCAACCGCGCACCAGAAGGTCTGTTCTTTGGCCGCCTGTCCGCAGTCTCTACAGCCGCCGTCGGTCCAATCGTTGTCCTTGGCTGGTTCTGTCAGAAACAGCTTGTGCAGGGCCTGACATTCGGGGCGGTGAAATAATGTCGATCCTGACCCCAGAATTTGAATTCGTCGATCAGGCCTCAGAGTCGGTTCGCTATCTGGAACACGGCTGGCCTACCGACCTGTGTCGCTGGCATAGTCACGAGGTCTATGAGCTGCATCTGATCACCTCGACCCATGGCAAAGCCTTTGTCGGCGAGCATATCGGCCCCTTTGGTCCTGGCGCGTTGTATCTGGTCGGCCCGAATGTGCCGCACAACTGGGTCACAGACGAGGTTGGCGCCTATGAGCCGGTAGAGCTGCGCGACATGCTGGTGCAATTCAGTCAAGAGAGCATCGATCAGGTGGCCAAAGGCTTCCCCGAATTTCGTGAGCTGGACGAAGTCCTGCAACGCTCGCGCGGCGGGATCGAGTTCATCGACTTTGACCAAACGGTTGCCGCCACCCACCTTGCTGGAATTCGCGACGCAACAGGCGCCGAACGGATCACCCGCTTTCTGTCGTTCCTGACGCTGGTCTCAAAACACTCGCACCAGAAACAGCTGTCTGATCACACGGTCGCCTTCCCGACCCGGACCACCAAGCAATCCGGCATTGCCGATGTGGTCGATCACATCACAACCCATTTCGCCGAAGAGTTTACGCTGGAAGAGGCCGCCGATATGGCGCGCATGAGCCCCACCGCCTTTTCGCGTAACTTTCAGAAATTCACCGGCAGCCGCTTTGTCGAATTCGTCACCAAAGTGCGGATCGGTCAGGCCTGCTCGATGCTGCAGGCCACCGACGACAAGATCGCAACGATTTGCCACGAGGTGGGATTTCGAAATCTGGCAAACTTCAATCGTCATTTCCTCAAGGTCAAAGACATGACCCCCTCGGCCTATCGCGATCTGACGCGGTCCGAGCTGGCTCCGGCACATGGAGCCTCTTATGACTGACACGCAATTCTTTACGACCGCTTATGACCGTGAGGCCTGTGATGTCGGCATCGTCCATATCGGATATGGCGCGTTTCACCGTGCGCATCAGGCGGTTTACATGGATGATTATATGCAAGCGACAGGCGATCTGCGCTGGGGAATTGCAGCAGTCAACCTGCGTACGTCAGAATCCCAATCTTTCGCCGAGGCCGCGCAAGCAGACCGTGGGTATCTGCTGAAATCCATTGCCGCCGACGGCACTCAGGAATTCCGTGCGATCCGGTCGCATCTGGAATTTGTGGATGCTGCGACGGATTTGGATGCGGCACTTGATCTGCTGTCACGTGGATCAGTGCATGCCGCCACGATGACCGTCACGGAAAGCGGGTACTACTTCAAAGATGACTGGAGCCTTGATGTCTCGGCGCCGCCTGTAGCGGACGAACTCGCGGGCGGGCCACTGGCGACGATCTATGGTTATCTGAGCCTTGCATTAGAGCGACGGGCGACGCGGCTTGATGCGCCGATCAGCCTGTTGTGTTGCGACAATATCCGCAACAACGGCAAAGTTCTGAAAAACGCGCTTCTGGCCTATATCGAGGCCGCCGGGAAACCTGAATTGGCGGCGTGGGTGCTGAAAAACGCGAGCTTCCCCTGTTCGATGGTTGACCGCATCACCCCGCGCAGCACGCCTGACTTAAGAACCGAAGTCGACCAGCTTTTCCCTGATCACGCGACCTCTCCGGTACAGGCCGAAGACTTCAGCCAATGGGTGCTTCAGGATCATTTCGCAGGCCCTATGCCAGACCTTGCGCGGGTTGGCGTCG
>NZ_CAXREH010000183.1:0-19113 GCF_964229375.1 Cognatishimia sp. | reverse complement strand
CAAGAAGGTCATCGATCCGGTTACAGCATCGAAAGTGCAAGAGACGGCCTATCAAAACGGTGCCATTGTGCGCGTGTCTGGCCCGAACCTGATCCTGTCGCCGTCGCTGGTTTTGACAGAAGATGACGCAAACACGATTCTTGCTGCACTTGACGCTGGTTTTGCAGCGGCGTGAAGGGCTTGGATATGACTCAAGACTATGTGTGCCTGCTGGGCACCAAAGGGGGGCCTGCCGTGCGACCGGGCTCCTCGCTGCCGACCTCAAATCTGCTGTGCCTGGACGGTCAGACCATCGTTGTGGACTGCGCCCTTGGCGTGACCAAGGGGTTGATCGATCAAGGCATGCAACTACGGGATCTGTCGTTGATCTTTATCAGCCACTTGCACTCGGAGCATTATCTAGAGCTTGGCCCGCTGCTGCACACCTCATGGACGTCTGGGTTGAAAACACAGGTAAATGTCTATGGCCCTGCGGGGCTTGATGCGTATTGGGACGGTTTTCTGGCCTCGATGAAGGCGGATATTGATCTGCGTATCGAGGACGAGGGCCGCCCCGACCTGCGCGATCTTGTGACGTTCCACACGATTGATGCAGGCCATGTTATGGGTCAGGGCGATATTGCGGTTTCAGCAATCCGCACGGCGCATCCGCCGTTGGTGGATTGTTTTGCGTTCTCGTTCAAAACGGCGCGCAACCATATTGTGTTTTCTGGCGACACCGCCCCGATCCAAGCGCTCGAAGACTTTGCGCGTGGCGCTGATCTGCTGATCCACGAAGCGATGCTGGAGGCAGCGTTGCCTGCGCTGCTAGAGCGAGTTGGAAATGGATCAGACCGGTTGATGACCCATTGGCTGCGCTCGCACAGCTTTGCCCATGACGCCGCACGCACTGCGGCGAAGGCCGGGGCAAAGCGTTTGGCGTTGTCGCATTTGATCCCGTCTGACGATCCCACATTCGGGCCCAAAGACTGGCAAGAGGCCTGCGCGGGGCACTATGACGGCGAGTTGATCGTCGGAAGGGATGGCCTGCGGATCGACCTTTAGAAGGCCTCACAGCGAAGGTTGGGCGCGCTGTTGCGGGTTTTGCCGCGTGACGGCCGCGCTTAGGCCGCGTTCTGCAGTGACGCCCGATAAGCTTTGGGCGTCATGCCCGTTTCGCGATTGAACGCCTTGTAGAACGTCGAACGCGAGTTGAACCCAACGTCCAGCGCCACGGTCAACACCGAGGCGTCGCCTGCTGCAATTAGGGGCTTTGACGCCTCTATGCGCCAGCGTGCGACATAGTCAAAGAACGTCGCTCCGATATCCTGATTCAGCGTCTGGGACACCTGATTTGGCAATGCGCCGATATGTTTTGACAGCTTCTGCAGTGACAGGCCGGGGTCAAGATACAGCTTGTCTTGGCGCATCGCTGCCTCGATCCGCGCGGCCAGTTTTGCAGAGTGCTGATGCGTCAGTGCCGAACGGGCGTATTTCAGGTTTGGCGTATCTTCCGGTACCTCGGGCGGCAGGTCAGGCGACGTGGTCGGGACAAAGACATTCAGCACGACCAAGCCAGCGCCGATCAAAACCAGAAACACCTCTTCGATCAGCAATGCGCCATCGGCAAAGTTCTCATTGGCCAGATAAACGGCCCCGGTGCCCCAGATCAAAACCAGAAGCGCTGCCATGACGTCGATCCACCGCAAGTCGCGTGTGTCCGCGTCAGAATACAGATGGCGCAGGCGTGTGCGAAAGGCCTTGAGCCGGCGCAAAATCGCGACGAGGTAGAGGAATGAGGACAAGGGCCAGAACGCGATCAACATAAAGGTCGCAAAGGCAAGCACGGCGGGCAGGGCCCCTTCAGGCAGCTCGCCTGCAATAAACATGGTGTCTTTGTCCGGTGCGGGCAGGATCCAGTATCCAACACACACAAGAACACCAAGTGCAGGCAAAACGCCGTCCCGCAACGACAGATCCGGTTTTGCCGCATCGGAGGTTTTGGTCATGACGAAGTGGTAGAAGGCAGGCGGCAGCACCAACAGCAGAATAAGCAGCACCGGCATGTAGTTGACCAACACGGGTGCGGCAAAGGCTTTGACCAGCGGCAGTGCGATCATCCCGATGAACGCACAATAGACCAGACCAAGGCTTAGGCGTGCAGGCCCCTTGTCCTGACGCAGCACGCCCGTGAACAGACCAGAGGCTGCAATACCCAGACAAAGTCCGGCAAGGGTCAAAAGAGCCGCGTTTCCCATGTGCTTTTGATAGGCGGCTTTGATGTTGTCTTCAACGCGGTCGCGGGCGGGAATGTCCGAAAATAAAATGTCCTCGCCGTCACGCGCGGACGACACAGCGTAAAAGGCTGCGCATATGCAGGGCAACGGACGCATCAATCAGGAAACGCTATGCCCTCTCTAGACCTCGTATTACTCAGCGCGCATGTCGCGCTCGGAACCCTCGCCGTGATCGCGGGTGCTGTCGCACTCGCCGCGCGGAAGGGTGGTAAATCTCACGTTGGCGCGGGCCGCGTGTTTGCCATCAGCATGGGGCTTGCCTCGCTCTTGGGGGCAGCCTTGGGCGCGCTTAATTTCGACAGCCTTTGGATCACTGTTCATGCCGGCATTCTTGGCGCCACGTTGATGGTCAGCGGCGTTCTGGCCGTGCGGATCCGTGCACAAGGCGCCAGATGGGGCTTCATCGCCGTCGCGATCCTGAACGCCTTTAACGCAAGCGCGTTGTTTGCCGCTGGCTATTACGCCACGACCTTGCCAGAGGCGCGTTTGTTCGGGTTTGCCTCGGCGGATTATTTCTTCCTGTTTGGACTGGCCGCGATCGCGGGTGTCGGCGATATGCGGATGGTCTTTGGGCCCAACGTGTCAGACCGACACCGGATCGCGCAGCATCTTTTGCGGATGTGCATAGGCTTTTTCATCGCGGCAGGTTCTGCGTTTACAGGGCCGGGTGCCTCGGCCTTTCCAGACGCGGTGCGCACCTCGGGCGTTCTGTCTTTGCCAGAATTGACCATCTTCTGCCTGATGCTGTTCTGGCTTTGGAAGACTTTGCGCCGCCCTCGCGCATTGCGGGCGAGTTGAACGGATGCCTGGATCTACTGCGCTTGTTCGCCTGGGGTGGGCGTGTGATTGAAGACATAGTTTGTCAAACAGGCCTCTTCGCCACCCAGTTCCGCAATACGTGCTTTTTGGTCGGCAAAGCACTGCGCGTTGACGGCGTCAGGGTCGCAAATCGCGCGCAGACGCCGTTCGCCTTCTGTCAAGGCGGCGCGCGTTTCGGGATGGTTGGGCCGTGTCGTCGCCAAATTATGCAACTCGTGTGGATCCGCCTTCAGATCAAAAAGCTGCGGGTCGTGCCCGACATAGTGCACGTATTTCCAGTTCTGCCATCGCACCATGAAGGTGCCGGCGGTCGAGCCGCCGTCGTGGTATTCGCTGAACACCGTCCGGTCCAGATCATCCTCGGCATTTGCCAGATCGCGCAAAGACCGCCCCGGTAGCGCACGGCTTGTCGCATCATGCGCAACACCCATGACGTCGAGGGCTGTCGCGGCCAGATCCACAAGCGATGCCCCCGTATGCACCTGACGCCCGCTTGGCACGCCGGGGCCAGCGAGGATCATAGGAACACCAGCGGATTGTTCATACATCACCTGTTTGGTCCAGAACCCCTGATCGCCCATCATGTCGCCATGGTCAGACACATAGAGAATAACGGTGTTTTCCAACTGGCCGCTTTCCGCCAGTGCCGCCAGAATGCGCCCGACGCAATCATCCATAAAGCTCGTCAGGCCATAATACGCAGCCTTCGCCTCGCGCATTTTTGCCTCGTTAAAATACTGATCGTATTTGAAGAACCCCGCCACGTTGTCCAATTCGCTGTGGTTGGGGCGAAACCGGTCTGTATATCCAACCGGCAGGTCCATCTTGGCTGGATCATACATCGCGAAATAGTCTTCGGGGCAGGTCAGCGGGTAATGCGGGCTGACCAGTGACACAAAGGCAGCCCAGGGGCGATCCGACTTGGCCTGTGCGTGCAGCCAGGTTTCGGCGGCGGCGGTGATGTCGCGATCATAGTCCGTATAGCTGCTGTTGCCGACGCCCACATCCGCGGCCAGCTCTGCTGCGGCGTCATAATCTGGCAGGCTGTCGCGCAACAACCCGACGGTCCAGCCAACGCCGCCCACCACATGCATCGGCAACTGTTCTTCGGTAAACCCGTTGTCGTCCTCGCCCGAGCGGAAATGCAGCTTGCCAATGGACACGACCGGAACGCCTGCATCCCGAAGGTGCCGCATCCACGAGCGGGTTTTTCCATCATACGGCGTGGCGCTGTCCCAATGGCGGATCTTGTGCACGTGGTCGCCCGTCGCAATCGCGGCCCGTGTCGGCACGCACATCGGGGAGGGTGTGTAAGCATTGGTGAATCGCGCACCACGCGCCGCCAGCGCATCCAGGTTGGGGGTTTTGACAATCGGGTGGCCTGCGCAGCCCATGGCGTCCTTGCGGTGTTCGTCTGATATCAGGATGAGCAGATTTGGGCGGACGTCAGTTTCCATGAAAAGCACCTTTTGCTCGGCAATCACGCAGGACGCGGCACACGCGCACCGGTCGGTAAATGATTGCAGGATCAGCGCGTTGAATGTCAATCGACGCTTTGGGGCAGGGCCACGCCGTTGTGCGCTGGGCTACGACTCCTTGGCGCAGCGCACGCTCGCATAGGATCAAATCGCGCGCGTGCTTTGGCGCTCTGCCAGATAGACGTCTAGCTTGATGATCTGGCGGTCCTCGCCCACATCCGGGCGCAACTGCGCCAGCAGTCGGTCTGCCGACGCGCGGCCCAGGCCCTCTCTGTCTTGGTTGATGGTCGTCAAGGGCGGGTCCGAATATTCCGCCATCTCGATATCGTCAAAGCCGACGACGGAAATATCTTCGGGAACCGACAGGCCTTGCTGTTTCAGGCCAGAGATCAGACCAAAGGCGACCATATCCGAGGCACAGAAAACCGCTGTCGGGCGATCCTTCATGCGCGCAATTTTTTGCGCGGCGTCAAACCCAGATTCAAGCGAGAAGTCACCGCGCACGATCCAGTCGGGGTTCATCGGCAGATCCAGCCGCTGGCGTTCTTCCAACATGCCTTCGCGGCGTGCTCTGGTCAGCACGTTGCCCTCGGGGCCCGTCACATGCGCAATCTTGCGGTGACCAAGGTCAAACAGGTGGCGAACGGCCAGTCGAGCCCCCATCGCGTTGTTGCTGCGCACTGATGGAAAATTCGCCTCGGGACTCCATTCGCAGGCAAAAACGATCTTGTCCGCGACCCCGTGCTGGTGAAACAGATCCAGCTCGGCATTTGGCAGAGACCCGTCGAGCGAGATCAACCCATCGATGCGGGAGTCCAGGAAATAGTCCACAAGATTGAGGGCGTTTCCGGCCTGGTCAGAGGTGTCCGAAACGAGGATGGAAAACTCGGTGTCAGAAAAGCCAGCAGAGATCCCATGCAGGATCTGCGAGAAGAACGGGTTGCCCAGGTTCGGCACCAGAATCAGAACCGCATTCGCCTGCCGTTTTCTGAGGTTTCGCGCCGCCTTGTTGAGTCTGTAGCCCGTGGCAGAAATCGCCTCGGTGACAGCCTTTCTGGTTTTCTCGCTGACCTTTTTGGGGTCGGACAGGGCGCGACTCACGGTTGCCGTCGACACGCCCGCAACACGTGCAACGTCCTGTACTGTAACGGCTTTTCTTTCCACTTTTTCTGCTCGCAGCATTATTTTTCGCCTTCAAATTATAATACAGTTGACAGACTGATTTCTATTTAGATTATTTATGTAATCGATTGCGCGCAAGTTTTTACCTGATTGTGTAATCGATTACAAATGTATCGCGCCATGGTACGGCGCAGGGTTGAAAGACCCAGTAGGGAGGAAAGTGATGACTATAATCCGGAACATTCTGGCTGGAACAACGGCCCTTTGCGCAGCAACAGCTGTGTCGGCCGCAGACATCGAAGTAACGCATTGGTGGACCTCGGGCGGCGAAGCTGCTGCTGTGTCTGAATTCGCGAAGGCGTTTAACGATAAAACCGAACACAATTGGGTCGACGGAGCGATCGCCGGATCCGGCGGTACAGCGCGGCCAATCATTATCAGCCGTATTCTTGGCGGCGATCCGATGCACGCCACACAGCTGAACCACGGACGCCAAGCGGAAGAGTTGATCGAGGCAGGCCTGCTTCTTGACCTTACCGACGTGGCCGAGGCCGAAGGCTGGAAAGACATCGTGAACCCATCGTCGCTGCTGGACAGCTGTACAGTCGATGGTCGTGTTTACTGTGCCCCTGTGAATATTCACTCCTGGCAGTGGATCTGGCTAAGCCACAAGGCCTATGCCGATGCGGGCGTAGACGTGCCAAGCAACTGGGACGAGTTTGTTGCTGCCGCGCCAGCCCTTGAAGCTGCGGGTAAAATTCCTTTGGCGATGGGGCAGCAGCCTTGGCAGTCCTCGGGTGCCTTTGGTGTGATGGCCATTGCGATCGCGGGGATCGATGCGTGGACAGCGGTGAACGTTGACAAAGACGCAAGCGTTGCGGGCGGTGCCGACTATGCCAAAGTGTTTGAAGCGGCCGCGAACGCGCGTGCCTTTGCTGCGAACTCGAATGTTCAAGACTGGAACCAGGCGACAAACCTTGTGATCACCGGCCAAGCAGGCGGTCAGATCATGGGCGACTGGGCGCAGGGTGAATTTGCCGTGGCAGAGCAGACAGCGGGTGTGGACTACACGTGTCTGCCAGGTCTGGGCGTGAACGAGATCATCTCGACCGGCGGCGACGCGTTCTATTTCCCAAAACAGAAAGACGCAGACATCGAGGCGGCTCAGAAAGAGCTGGCCGCGCTTTTGCTGTCTCCTGAGGTTCAGGTGAACTTTAACCTGAAAAAAGGCTCGCTTCCTGTTCGGGGTGACGTCGACCTGTCGGCAGCCAACGACTGCATGCAGAAGGGTCTCGAGATCTTGGCATCCGGTGCTATCCTCCCAAGCGGTGATCAAACGCTGTCTCCGGATACTTCTGGTCAGATCGAAGACCTGATGGTCGAGTTCTGGAATGATCCATCATATTCCGCAGCCGATGCGCAAGAGCGGTTCGCGGCGATCATTGCAGACGCAGACTGATCCGTCACCGGGTTCAGCCTTTTGGGCTGAACCCATCTCGTCCCATCACGTGGGACGCCCCAAATCATAGGTAGTTCTCATGTCGATCACTGAGAATGTGTCAGCGCAACCCGCGCGCGATACGCGCAAGCCACCCAATCGATTGTTCAAGAACATGACCGCCAAGGTCGCTTCGATCCCGATGGTGTTCACGGCGTTGGTTGTTTTTGTTGGCTGTACAATTTGGACGATTTATCACTCGTTCACCAAATCTCGCCTGTTGCCTGCGCCCGACAAATGGGTTGGTCTGGATCAGTACGAGCGTCTTTGGAGTACGCGGCGCTGGCTGGTTTCTATCGAGAACCTAGCGATTTATGGTCTGTGTTCGATGATCTTAAGTCTGGTAATCGGCTTTACGCTGGCCGCACTTCTGGATCGTAAAATCCGCGGCGAAGCGGTGTTTCGAACCATATTCCTCTACCCATTTGCCCTAAGCTTCATCGTCACCGGTCTGGTGTGGCAATGGATCCTGAACCCTCAGTTCGGCATTCAGTCGGTCGTGCAAAACCTTGGCTGGACCAATTTCGCCTTTGATCCGCTTAACAATGCCGACATCGTTATTTACGGCATTCTGATCGCCGGGATCTGGCAGGGGTCTGGGTTCATCATGGTCATAATGCTCGCGGGGCTACGCGGGATAGATGAAGACATCTGGAAGGCCTCGCGGGTCGACGGCATTCCTACCTGGAAAACCTATATCGTTGTGATCATCCCGATGATGCGCCCGATCTTCATTACAGCACTGGTTCTGATCGCGTCGGGGATTATCAAGGTCTATGACCTCGTGGTTGCGCAGACCTCAGGCGGGCCGGGGATCGCATCAGAAGTGCCTGCGAAATACGTTATTGAAAAAATGTTCCAATCCCAGAATTTGGGGCAGGGCTTTGCCGCCTCGACAATGATGCTGGTGAGCGTCCTCGTTGTTCTCATCCCTTGGGCCTATCTCGAGTTCGGAGGAAAACGCCGTGACTGATCTCTCAACCACGCTCACGGGTCCAAGAGGGCCCAAACCCCGCAAACGTTTGTCGCCGGCCAATATAATGCTCTATAGCACGCTGTTTGTGGCCGCCGTTTACTATCTGTTGCCGCTTTATGTGATGGTCGTGACCTCGCTTAAGGGGATGCCGGAAATCCGGCTGGGGAATGTCTTTGCCCTGCCGGTAGAAATCACCTTCGAGCCTTGGGTGAAAGCCTGGTCCGAAGCCTGTACCGGCATCAACTGCGAAGGCCTTTCGCGCGGGTTCTGGAACTCGGTGCGTATCATGGTGCCCTCGGTCATCATCTCGATCGTGATCGCGTCAGTAAACGGCTATGCTTTGGCGAACTGGAAGTTCAAAGGCTCTGAGGTCTTTTTTACGATCCTGATTTTCGGCGCGTTCATTCCCTATCAGGTGATGATCTATCCAATCGTTATCCTGCTGCGTGAAACCGGTGATCTGATCGCCGCAGCGACAGGCACCAACTTTCGCCTCATGGGGACGCTTGGCGGGCTGGTGATCGTCCACTCGATCTTTGGGATGCCCATTCTGACCCTGTTGTTCCGCAACTATTTCGCTTCGGTACCCGAAGAGCTGTTCAAGGCCGCACGTGTGGATGGGGCCGGTTTCTGGAGCATCTATTTCAAGGTCATGTTGCCGATGTCGCTGCCGATTTTCGTGGTCGCCATCATCTTGCAGGTGACCGGGATCTGGAACGACTTCTTGTTTGGCGTGATCTACACAAAACCCGAGATCTATCCAATGACCGTACAGCTGAACAACATCGTAAACTCGGTCCAGGGCGTTAAGGAATACAACGTCAATATGGCCGCGACCTTGCTGACAGGTCTGGTGCCTCTGGTGATCTACTTCGTCTCTGGAAAACTCTTTGTGCGCGGTATCGCCGCCGGTGCCGTGAAAGGATAAGTTATGGGAAATACGACACAAAATGATCTGGAGCTTGATCCCGAGCTGATGGGCGCAGCCAAGCCTGTACATTCAGATCCAAGCATCGAAATCAAGAACCTGCATCTCAGCTTTGGCTCTGTCGAGGTTCTGAAGGATCTTAACCTAGAGATCGACAAAGGGGAGTTTCTGGTCCTTTTGGGCTCGTCCGGTTGCGGCAAATCCACCTTGCTGAACTGTATCGCTGGTCTGTTGGATGTCACCGACGGGCAGATCTTTATCGGCGGGCGCAACGTGACTTGGGAAGAGCCGTCTGATCGTGGCATCGGCATGGTGTTTCAAAGCTATGCGCTCTATCCGCAAATGAGCGTCGAAGGGAATCTATCGTTCGGACTAAAGAACGCACGTATTCCCAAAGCTGAGATCGCGACGCGGGTCGCTCGAGCCGCGAAAACGCTCCAGATTGAACCTTTGCTGAAACGCAAGCCTGCCGCCCTGTCGGGGGGGCAGCGACAGCGTGTTGCGATTGGGCGAGCCTTGGTGCGGGATGTGGATGTCTTCTTGTTTGACGAACCCCTTTCGAACCTTGACGCCAAATTGCGCGCCGACTTGCGGGTAGAAATCAAACAGCTGCACCAAACGCTTGAAAACACGATGATCTATGTGACCCACGATCAGATCGAAGCAATGACTTTGGCGGATCGGATTGCGATCATGAAGGGCGGCAAGATCCTTCAACTGGCCAGCCCGAACGAGATCTACAGCAGACCTGCGAACAAATACGTGGCGGAATTTATCGGCTCGCCCACCATGAATTTCTTTCAAGGCGAGCTATCAGACGGCGCCTTTTCTTGTGCGGCGGGTCGTTTCTCAACCGAGGGCTATGAATTTGCCAATGCAAGCGCTGGGGGCAGCGCGTGGTTTGGGATCAGGCCCGAGCACATCCAATGCGGCGACGAGGCTGCGTCGCAGCCCAACCAACTGGAAAGCCGCGTGCAACTGGTCGAACCTTTGGGATCAGACACTCTGGCGCGTGTGGGCGTGGGCGAAAACCAGATCTGGGTTCGCCTGGACGGTCAAGCTGGCCTGAAACCTGGCGATCCGCTGACCATTGGTTTCTCTGCGACGCTTGCAAATATTTTTGACAGTACAACCGAAGAACGCCTGTAAAGGCGATGTAACTAGGAAGACATTGATGAGTTTCTCGTTCCAACTTTATTCCGCTCGGAATTTCATGCCCTGGGCGGATGTGATCGCGAAAATTGCAGAGCTGGGCTACACACAGGTCGAGGGGTTTGGCGGCGTCTATGAGGATCCCGCAGCCTTCAAAGCCCTGCTAGACCAGCACGGCCTTAGCATGCCAAGCGGGCACTTCTTTCCGCTGTCCAGCTGCGAAGATGATTTTGATGCCTCGATCAAGGCGGCCAAAACGCTGGGCATCGAAAAGATTTTCTGCCCTGCGCCGGATCAAGAGCTGCAGAACGGGGCCACGGCCGCGGACTGGCAGAGCTATGCGCGGCGTCTGCATGAGGTGGGCAAACGTGTTCAGGACGCGGGCCTCGCCTTTGGCTGGCACAACCACCATTGGGAATTCATGCCTTTGGCTGACGGTGCCTTGCCGATGCGCATCCTGCTTGAAGGCGCACCGGACATTGAATGGGAAATGGATGTGGCCTGGGTGGTGCGTGGCGGTCATGACCCACTTGCGTGGATCGCAGAGCATGGCGCACGCATCACTGCGGCCCATGTCAAAGACATTGCGCCTGACGGGGAATGTGAGGACGAAGATGGCTGGGCAGATGTCGGCCATGGCACGATGGATTGGGCCGGTCTGACCAAAGCCTTGCGCGATCAGGGCGTCACGCTGTTCGTGGCAGAACACGACAACCCGTCGGACGTCGCGCGCTTTGCGACGCGCACGATTGAAGCTTTCCGCACATATTAAGAGGCGAACATGACAAAGACACTTGGAATAGGCGTCATCGGCTGCGGCAATATTTCGGCCGCCTATATGCGGCTGGCGCCCATGTTCGCCGGGATCGAAATGCGGGCCTGTGCGGACATGAATATGGATGCAGCCAAGGCACGCGCCGAAGAATTCGGATTGCGCGCAGAAACGGTCGATGGGCTGCTGGCGTCAAGCGACATCGACATCGTCGTCAACCTGACAGTGCCCAACGCGCACCACGAGGTCTCTAAGCGTATTCTGAACGCGGGCAAACACGCCTATTCAGAAAAGCCTTTTGTCCTGACTGTCGAAGAGGGGGCGAGCCTTAAGGCGCTGGCCGAGTCCAAAGGGCTTCGTGTCGGCTCGGCACCAGATACATTCATGGGGGGTGCCCACCAACTGGCCCGTGATCTGGTCGACAGCGGCGCTGTGGGCAAAGTGACCTCTGGCACCTGTTTCGTGCAAAGCCCAGGCATGGAGATGTGGCACCCCAATCCCGACTTTTTCTTTAAGCCGGGCGGTGGGCCGATCCTGGATCTGGGGCCTTACTACATCTCGAACCTTGTCCAGCTTTTGGGGCCTGTGAAACGCGTCACCGCGATGTCGTCCAAAGGGTCTGACACACGAACAATCACGAGCGAGCCGCGCAACGGAGACACGATCACGGTCGAAACCCCAACGACGATCCATGCGGTTCTGCAATTTCACTCTGGCGCGCAGGTTACCTATTGCGCAAGCTGGGATGTCTGGCAGCACGGCCATTCCAACATGGAGCTTTATGGCGAGAGCGGAACATTGCATGTGCCGGACCCGAACTTTTTCGGCGGCGAAGTGCGGATGACCGCGAAAGACAGCTTCGTCAACGTGCCAGGCTGGGATCATCCTTTGTCTGTCGCCAATGACGGGCCGCACGCGAACTATCGCGCCGCAGGGCTGGCGGATATGGCGCAAGCGATCCTTAAGGGGCGGCCACATCGATGCTCGCTAGAGTTCGCGCTGCATGTGGTGGATGTGATGACCGCAATCCTCACTTCGGGCGAGGAGGGGCGGTTTGTCGAGATGACGACCTCTTGCGAGCGTCCCGCCGCCCTGTCCCCAGATGCAGCCCAAGCGTTGCTTGCGTAAGTGGGCGCGCCAATGATCCAGAACCCAATCCTTCGCGGGTTTAATCCTGATCCCTCGATTTGTCGGGCAGGCGATACCTATTATATCGCCACGTCCACTTTCGAATGGTATCCAGGCGTGCAAATTCACGCATCTCAGGATCTTGCGAATTGGGATCTGGTGGCGCGCCCGCTTTCCCGCGCAACTCAATTGGATATGCGTGGAAATCCAGACAGTTGCGGTGTGTGGGCCCCCTGTCTCAGCTATGCGGATGGCTTGTTTTGGCTGGTCTATACCGACGTCAAACGGCTGGACGGCAATTTCAAAGACGCCCACAATTACATCGTGACCGCCCCCGCAATCGACGGACCCTGGAGCGACCCCGTCTATGTCAACTCATCAGGGTTTGACCCAAGTCTTTTTCACGACGACGACGGCCGGAAATACTTTTGCAACATGCAGTGGAACCACGTGTCAAACTCGGTCGGGGGGCACCCAAAGCACCCGGCATTTGACGGAATTCTCTTACAGGAATGGAGCCCGGACAAAGGCTTGTTTGGGCCGGTCAAAAACATTTTTGCAGGCAGTGCGCATGGTCTGACCGAGGCCCCGCATATCTTCAAACGCGATGGGTTTTACTATCTCACGACGGCCGAGGGCGGGACAGGGTATGACCATGCAGTCACGCTGGCCCGGTCTCGAGATCTTTGGGGACCTTATGAACTACACCCAGACAGTTTCGTCATCACGGCCAAAGATGCACCAGACAATGCGCTGCAGCGCACAGGTCATGGGCAACTGGTCGAGACCCCAACAGGCGAGGTCTATCACACCTATCTCTGCTCTCGCCCGCTGAAGGGACGCTATTCACCCTGCGGTCGCGAGACAGGCATTGCCAAGTGCACATGGCACGAGGACGGCTGGCTGTATCTGGACGGGGGCGGCACCGCGCCCAGCGTGCACGTACCGGCACTTGGGTCTGCGGCATCCAAAGAGCGCGCGGCAGTGAGCTATGATCTCGCATCGCAACACTTGCCTATGGATTTTCAATGGCTTCGCACGCCTGAGCCGGATCGTATCTTTAAGATGACCGGCACCGCTCTGCGGTTGATCGGGCGTGAAAGCCTGGGAAGCTGGTTCGAGCAATCGCTGGTCGCCCGTCGCCAAGAAGATCTGTCCTATCGCGCCACCTGCCACCTGTCGCAGTTCGATCCTTCGACCTATCAGCACGGCGCGGGGCTGACGACTTACTATAACCGGCACAAGTTTCACGCGCTGTGCGTAACTTGGACGCAAGAGGCCGGGCGCGTCTTGACGATCTTGTCTTGCAACGGCGATTGGCCTGACGGCCAGCTGAGCTTTCCCTGTGATGCGATCGCGCTGGGCGATGGTCCGGTCGAGCTGTCTGTGGATGTAAACGGCACGCAGCAGCAATTTTCATACCGACAGGGCGGCGACTGGGTGGCGTTCGGGCCACAGCTTGATGCGCGTGTGATCTCGGACGAGGGCGGGCGCGGCGAGCATGCGTCCTTTACCGGCGCATTCGTCGGCATGTTCGCCTTTGACATCACCGGCCAGGGCAAACCCGCAGAGTTTACAGAATTTTCCTATGTCCCGCAGGCATATACCCCTGCGACCCCTCATTTTGAAAGGAGCCACGAATGCCAGGAATGATCAAAGGTCCGGCACTCTTTCTCGCACAGTTTGCCGGCGACGACGCTCCGTTCAACTCGCTTGAGGCCATCACAAAATGGGCTGCCGGGCTTGGCTATAAGGGCGTTCAGATTCCCACGTTTGACGGGCGTCTGTTCAATCTGGAACTGGCCGCGGAAAGCGATGCCTATTGCGATGAAGTGCAGGGCATTTGCGCTGACTCAGGCGTCGAAATCACCGAGCTGTCGACGCATCTTCAGGGGCAGCTCGTTGCGGTGAACCCGGTGTATGACACGGCCTTTGATGCCTTTGCGCCGGACCACGTCAAAGGCAACCCGTCCGCGCGTCAGGCCTGGGCCGTCGATCAACTGTGCAAGGTTGCAAAGGTCAGCCGGAAAATGGGCCTCGATGCCTCGGTCAGCTTCACCGGCAGCCTCGCTTTCCCCTATCTCTATCCATGGCCGCAACGCCCGGCAGGGCTGATTGACGAGGCCTTTGCAGAGCTTGGGCGTCGGTGGCTGCCGATTCTGAACACCTATGAGGACTATGGCGTTGATATCGGGTATGAAATTCATCCCGGCGAAGACGTTTTTGACGGCGCGACATTTGAGATGTTCGTGGACGCGGTGCAAGGACACAAACGGGCTCAGATTAACTATGACCCCTCGCATTTCCTGCTGCAGCAGATGGACTACCTGAGTTTTATCGACATCTATCACGAGAGGATCTGCGCTTTTCACGTGAAAGATGCCGAGTTCAATCCTGACGGGCGTCAGGGAGTTTATTCCGGCTATCAGCCTTGGCTTAACAGGGCAGGACGCTTCCGCAGCCTTGGGGATGGGCAGGTCGATTTTAAAGGTATCTTCTCGAAGCTTGCGACATATGGCTATGACAGTTGGGCCGTGCTGGAATGGGAGTGCTGCCTCAAGTCGCCCCAACAAGGCGCAGCCGAGGGCGCGCCCTTTATTCGCGACCACATCATCGAAGTCACGGACAAAGCGTTTGATGATTTCGCTGGCGGCGAGGTCGATAAAGCGCAGATTCAAAGCATGCTGGGACTAGGCGCATGAGTCGTTTGAAACTTGGCATGGTTGGCGGCGGGCAGGGGGCCTTTATCGGGGCCGTACACCGCATGGCGGCGCGATTGGACGGCGAATGGGATCTGGTCGCCGGTGCGCTCAGTTCTGATCCAGAGCGGGCGTTGGCCTCATCCCGCGCGCTTGGGCTTGACGACGCGCGGAGTTATTCGAGTTTTTCGGCGATGGCCGAAGCCGAGGCCGCGCGGCCAGATGGCATTGATGCGGTCGCGATTGTAACTCCCAATCACGTGCACGCCGACGTAGCAATTGCGTTTCTGAGCATTGGGATACACGTCATTTGTGACAAGCCCCTCGCCGCAACAGAGGCGCAAGCGCAGGACATTGCCCAAGCGGTCAAGGCATCGGGGAAGTGCTTTGTCTTGACCCATAACTACACGGGGTATCCTTTGATCCGTCACGCCCGTGAGTTGGTGAAGTCAGGCGCCCTCGGGGACATTCGCGTGGTGCAGGTTGAATACGCACAGGACTGGTTGGCCGAAGAGGTCTCGAACAAACAGGCGGACTGGCGCACAGACCCGTCAAAATCCGGCGCCGGCGGCTGTGTCGGCGACATCGGAACGCACGCATACAACTTGGCCAGCTTTGTGACCGGTCTGAAAGCCACATCCTTGTCAGCCGATCTCAGCACCTTTGTCGACGGTCGCAGGTTGGATGACAACGCGCAGGTCATGTTGCGCTTTGAGGGCGGGGCAAAAGGGATGCTTTGGTCCAGTCAGGTTGCTGTGGGCAACGAAAACGCCCTGAAGCTGCGGGTTTATGGATCTAAAGGCGGGATCGAATGGGCACAGGAAAACCCAAACGTCATGAGCTTTACCCGCCTCGGCGAACCCAAACAGCTTTTGACCCGTGGCGGGCCGGGCACGACTGCCGAGGACACACGCATTCCCCCCGGCCATCCGGAAGGCTACCTTGAGGCATTTGGCACGATTTACTCCGACGCGGCGCTGTTTATTCGCGCACATGATAGAGATGCGCGCGACACCCAGGGCAGCCTGCTGCCTGATATCCACGACGGACTGGCGGGCATGGCGTTTGTGACGGCTTGCGTTGACTCGTCGTCCAAGGATGCGGCCTGGGTTTCACTTTAGCACCGGTTTTGTGCGCTGCCTGCGCCTGTGACGAAACCATAGGCGCAGGGGTGGGTCGCACAATCAAACGAAGCGATTTACATAGTTTTCCAGAATTTCCTGCTGGCCAGATCTGGGTTCTGGGCGAATGTCGCGGGCAAGAACCTGCGCGGTGATGGAGTCAAGATCGCTGGCCAACAGAGCCTTCGCTTCGGGCGTGTCCCACCCTGCATATCGATCCGCCAAGGCCGTCTCTAGGCCGCCGTCCTCAAGCATGGCTGCAGCGGCCTTTAGGCCTCGTGCACAGATATCCATGCCGCCGATATGGGCAGCGATCAGGTCTTCGGCCGACAGGGATTGGCGACGCAGCTTTGCGTCAAAATTCGTGCCCCCCGTCGTGAAACCACCAGCCTTCAGAATATGGTAATAGCACAGCGCGACTTCGGGCGTGTTGTTTGGGAATTGATCTGTGTCCCACCCGGATTGGTAATCATTGCGGTTCATGTCGATCGACCCAAGCATCCCTTCTGCCGCAGCAGTCGCGATTTCATGCTCGAAACTGTGCCCCGCAAGGATCGCATGGCCTTGCTCGAGGTTCAGCTTTACCTCAGTCTCCAGCCCATATTTCCGCAGGAACCCGATGCAGGTCGCCGCGTCAAAATCATATTGATGCTTCGACGGCTCCTGCGGTTTGGGCTCAACCAGAATTGTGCCTTTGAAGCCAATCTTGTGATTGTAGTCCACGACCATATTCAGGAAACGTCCCATATGGTCCAACTCCTGAGACAGTTTCGTGTTCAGAAGCGTTTCATAGCCCTCGCGCCCGCCCCACAGCACATAGTTTTCACCGCCCAGCTTATGCGTTGCGTCCATACAGCTTTTGACGGTCGCAGCGGCAAAAGCGAACACATCAGGATCCGGATTTGTGGCCGCGCCCGACATCCATCGGCGGTCACTGAACATATTTGCGGTGCCCCACAACAGCTTGACGCCGCTCTGTTCCATTTTCTCGCCAAGATAGTCCGTGATCTGATCCAGCGTGGATTGGTTGTCGGCAAAATTTCCCTGATCCGGCCTAAGATCCAGATCGTGCCAGCAGAAATAGGGCACGCCCAGAACCCGAAAGAAATCGAAGGCCGCATCTGCCTTTTTAAAAGCGTTTTCCATACTGGTTTGCGGATACCAGTCGCGTTGAAAGGTCGGGCCGCCAAACGGGTCTCCGCCTTCCCATGCAAAACTGTGCCAATAGGCGACCGCAAATCTAAGGTGGTTGGCCAGCGACTTGCCCAGTACATGTTCGTTTGCGTCATAGTGGCGAAACGCCAATGTTTGAGGGCTGTTGGGGCCCTCAAAGGACACTGTTTCAAAGGCTTCAAACATCGACATTCTGTCTCTCCGGTCGCCGGGCGAGGGGGCTGGGTGCCTGTCGCAAGCCTCTGGCTGAGGTTGGTGTTTCGGAAGTGTTGTTTCAGGCTAGCATCAAATTAATTTGATCGTCAAATTAAATAATGAGTATAGAAGGAACCGACGGGGCAGGGCATAGTAAATCTCCGGCACTAGATAAGGATTTAGGGGGCAGGCGTGCAAAAGCGCAAACATGTCGAAGAGCAACGGGGTGCCGGGCGGGCTCAGATTTTTGAGTTGATCCGCAAGGCGGGCAGCATTGCGCGTATCGACATTGCCAAGGCAACACTGGTCAGCCCTGCGACCGTGACGGCTATCACCTCGGAACTGATTGATGCGGGGTTGGTCGAAGAAATCACACCGGATACACCCCGCGAAAACGCCAAACGCGGTCGCCCCAGAGTGGCGCTGAAGGTGCGCGGCGATGCGTTTTATGTGGCGGGCGTCAAAGTGGCGCGGGATACGATTTCAGCGATGCTCGTCGATTTTGAGGGCACCGAAATCGCCAGCCAAGAGACTGCGCTGGAGTTGTCCACGATGACACCAGAGGCGCTTGCAAAGTCAATTTTCGGTGCAGTGTCAGATATTTGCTCAGACAACCATCTGCCTTTGGAAAACCTGTCGGCGGTTGGCGTTGGTCTGGCCGGTCTGGTGGACGCCGCGCGGAACTTTGTGCATTGGTCGCCATCGCTTGACCGTCGCAACGTCGATATCGGGGCTGCATTAAGCCTGCATCTGGACTGCCCGGTGATGGTCGAGAATGACGCCAATCTTGTTGCCAAGGCCGAGCAGCTGTTTGGCTTGGGTCGCACCATTTCGGATTTCGTTGTGGTGACGATCGAGCACGGCGTGGGCATGGGCATCGTGATCGATGGACAGCTTTACAGAGGCGCGCGCGGCTGTGGTGCGGAATTCGGTCATACCAAAGTCCAACTGGAAGGTGCGTTGTGTCAATGCGGCCAGCGCGGGTGTCTAGAGGCCTATATCGGGGATTATGCGCTGCTGCGCGAGGCCAACTCGGTCTTGCCAGGCGCTGCGGTTTCCACGCTTGCGGAGCTGTGGGAGCTGGCGCAATCCGGTAACGATCAGGCTCGAACGGTGTTTGAACGCGCGGGCAAAATCTTTGCGATGGGGCTGGCAAATGTGGTGAATATCTTTGATCCCGAGATGATCATACTTGCCGGGCACAGAGCGGATTTTGATCATTTGAATCTCGACGGCGTGATCGAAGAACTGGCCAATCACGTGGTTGAAGTGGACGCGCCAATGACAAAGATACAGGCCCATCAATGGGGCGACCGGATGTGGGCCAAAGGCGCTGCGGCCTATGCGCTGGACGGGTTCTCTGCTCTGAAAATCAGAGAGGTTTCCGCGACTACTGGGTAAGGCCCCTGACCTGATGAAGGCATCTGCGTGATCGCCTAAAGCCCTGGTCTTAATCGTTATTTAGGCGTCATCGCGGATGTGACTGCGGGATACAGCGCGACGAACTGCTCATATTTCGCCTGATATTGGTCTTGCAACGCGCTGTTGGGCTCGACGGTTCGCGACATCTCGGGCTTGGTCATGACCTGCGCTGGATCCTCGCCGGAATGTGCCGCCATTGCCAACCGCGCCGCGCCCATCGCCGCGCCGAACTCTCCTTTGGCGGGGACGTGCAAGGGGATGCCCAAAACATTGGCCAAGGTCTGCAGCCAAAATGGGCTGCGGGTGCCGCCACCTGTCGTCACCAGCGATGCCAGGTCTGTGCCCGTGGCTTGC
>NZ_CAXREH010000182.1:0-5188 GCF_964229375.1 Cognatishimia sp. | reverse complement strand
CATGACATGGTCGATCTCGTCATCTGTCGAGATGTAGGGAGGCGCAATGGCCAAAACGGCGCCGATAATACGGAACAACACGCCCTGCCTCTCAGCCTCTTTGCCGACCAACAGCGCCTGCTCTGGGGTTTCAAATTCGACCGCTGCCAATGCTCCCTGACAACGTGTGTCAATCACGCCGGGCAGATTATGCATAGCACTAAGACCAGCCTTGATCCTTGTGCCCAACCGCCCGACGGTGGCAGGTAAATTCATTTCCTCGTAAATCTCGAGACATTCGAGAGCGACAGCAGCACCTATCGGGTGCCCGCCATAGGTGACACCGTGCCCAAGGGTTCCGTTATCATGCCCTAGCTTGGCGATCGTCTTATAGACCTCATCTGTCATTGCGACGGCAGACATTGGGAATACCGACGCAGTCATCTGTTTGGCGATGGTCATCATATCCGGTTGAATTCCAAAGGTTTCGCAACCGAACCATTCGCCAGTGCGCCCAAAGCCACAAATGATTTCGTCCGCGATCAAGAGGATGTCGTGTTTGGCTAGAACGTTTTGGATTTCGGCCCAATAGCCGTCGGGTGGCAAAATGACGCCGCCAGCCCCCATAGCCGGTTCCCCAATAAAGGCCCCGACCGTGCCGGGGTCGGCCTCTTGGATCAACATATTCAACTCGCTGGCGCGCCGTTTTGAAAACGCAATCTCGGTTTCGCCGGGCTCGCTGTCGCGAAGGTAGTGGGGCCGGCCTGTGCGCAAAACGGCATCAAGCGGTAGATCAAATCCGTCATGGCAATAGCTCAACCCCGTGAGCGCTGCGCTGACCTGGCCCGAGCCATGATAGGCGCCGTCCCGGGCAATGATGCGTTTTTTGGCGGGCTGGTTCCTGGCGTTCCAGTAATAGCGTACGAATTTCGCGGCCGTTTCCACGGCTTCTGACCCGGACGTGCCGAAAAAGATACGCGACATTCCCGGCAACCGTTGGATCAACCTGTGCGCCAGTTCATCCGTGATCGACGGCGTTCGCCCCATAAAGGAATGATAATAGGCAAGCTTTTGGGTTTGCTCGGCCATGACGTTCACTAGCCGTTCGGGCGTGAACCCCAAAGAGGCGCACCACAGGGCCGAAACCGCGTCGACATAGGATTTCCCGCTGGCGTCGATTACCCGAATGCCGTCGCCACGCACGAATTGATTGGGAGGGTTTGACTCTGCTTCAACCGGATCAGCGAAGGGATAGAGTTGCGACATCGCGAGCCTCGAAATGATTCTGGTCGATTATTCGATGGCGGGTTGCAGCAGGTCAAACAGTTCTTACGAAGCTTCAGAAAAAGGCATTCCTGATGGGTGCAGAATTGGTTCGTTTGGGCTTAATCCGACATTCGCCTTAAACGAAAACCCTCGCAAAACGAAAGATATCCGCGCGCCAGCCGCCTACCCTGCCTTTTCCTCAACCTGCGCGGCCAGAGCCTCGGCCCGGGCGGCCAGTTCCGCCAGAGCGTCGCGCGTCGTCACTGGCACCACCGGAACCTCGACGCGTTCGATATGCGCAGGGGCCGAACGCAGCCGCGCCAGCTCTTCTTCTTGTTCGGCCACTTTGGCCTCAAGTTCACGCATCCGGTCTTCCATGCCCGCAGATTTATCCGCCAGCATCAAACCCGACATAAGCAGCATCCGCGCCTCGGGAATGCGGCCGATCTGGCTGGTCAGAACCCGCGCCTCGTCGTCCAGCATTTTGGCCGCAGAGCGCAGGAAATGCTGTTCACCCTCTTGGCAGGCCACTTCGAAGTTGCGTCCGCCGATGCTGATATCCACCTCTGGCATTACGCGTCCTCCGTTGCTGCGCCGTTCACCATCGGCATCAGGGTTTTGATAATCACATCTGCTTCGGCGCGTTCCAGCTCTTGCGCGGCAATCGCTGCGTCCAGCTCGACCTGCAGGGAATTGTTGATCAGTTCCGGATCGACAACCATATCCGCCGCCGCCTGACGCAGTGCCAAAGTATTGGACCGCATCAGCTTGTTAGACCGACGCAGCCGCACCAGCCGCTGGTTCAAACCAGCCCAAGCCGCGCGTTCCTCTGCGGCCGCATCCCGAATGGCCTCGATCTCGCGCTGATGCGCATCGGTGACGGCAGCCACTTCGCCCGCCGCATCGCCCATGGCGCGCGCATCCGCCGCCGCGGTCAGCGCTTTGATCCGTTCTTCTAGCTGCGCATTCGCCGTGCGCTCTTCGTCCAATGCCGCGCGCAAGGCCGCAATCTCTGCCGACGCATCGCCGCTTGCTGCCTGCGGTGCATCGCCAAGTGCGTTCAGCCCCGTAGCAATTCGATCCATGGCCGCTGACAGCCGATTTTCCAAATCAGCAATATCGGTCATCCCGCGCCCCCCAATGTAGTCACGTCTTTCACCCATCTTACGGCCTGCTTTCCATTCAGACCGACCCACAACGCCCGAAATCAGCCGCCAAAAATGTTATCGCAAACATAAATCTGGCCGAATCGTGCGCGTCCCCCGAGTTTAGCCAATGCAAAACCAAATTGCTGCCCCTTTAACATCAAGTACTTGGCGGCGGCGCTTGATCTTATATGTGAGCCTGCTATTGAGCCTCACGACCCTAGACGCTGAGCGCTAATATAAAGAGGATAGATCCCCGTGGACATCGCAGCACTCAAAGCCAAAAATCCTGACCATTGGATGAAGGCGACCGCCATTCGCGCCCTTGCCCTGGATGCCGTTAAAGGTGCCAATTCTGGCCACACCGGTATGCCGATCGGCATGGCAGACGTTGCCACCGTGCTGTTTGAGAAGCACCTGAAATTCGACGCAAAAAACCCGACCTGGCCTGATCGCGACCGGTTCATCCTGTCTGCGGGCCACGGCTCGATGCTGATCTATTCCCTGCTCTATCTTTGCGGCGACCAACAGGTCACGCTGGATCAGATCAAAAACTTCCGCCAGCTCGGCTCGCTGACCGCCGGCCACCCGGAAAACTTCCTGCTGGACGCAGTTGAAACCACCACTGGCCCACTTGGGCAGGGTATTGCCAATTCCGTAGGCTTCGCCATTGCCGAAGAAATCTTGCGCGCGCAATATGGTCGCAAGCTGGTTGATCACCACACATATGTCGTGGCAGGCGACGGCTGTCTGATGGAAGGTGTCTCGCAAGAGGCCATCGGCATCGCGGGTCGTCATTCTCTGGGTAAGCTGATCGTCTTCTGGGACAACAACAACATCACCATCGACGGCACCGTTGAACTGTCTGACAAGACCAATCAGGTGCAGCGTTTCAAAGCCTCTGGCTGGCATGTGCAGGAAATCGACGGCCACGATCCAGAGGCGATTGATGCTGCCATCACCGCGGCCAAGAAATCCAAAAAACCATCGATGATTGCCTGCAAAACCCACATCGCGCTGGGTCACGCGGCACAAGACACCTCCAAGGGCCATGGCGCCCTGACCGATCCCGATCAAGCGAAAGCGGCCAAGGATCTCTGGGGTTGGAGCGGTGCAGAATACGAAGTGCCAGCAGACATCAAATCCCAATGGGAAGCGATTGGCGCACGCGGCGTTGCCGAGCGCGAAGCATGGGAAGCCCGCTTTGCCGAGGCGTCGACCCAGAAACAGGCCAAGTTCAACCGCGCCATCGCAGGCGATGCGCCCAAGAAACTTTCGGCTACCATCAAAGCGCTGAAAAAGCAGGTCTCCGAAGATCTGCCAAAGGTCGCAACACGGAAATCCTCGGAGATGGCACTGCAGGCGATCAACGCTGTGATGCCTGAAACCGTGGGCGGCTCTGCTGACCTGACGGGGTCCAACAACACCAAGACCGATGATCTTGGCATGTTTGAGACCAACAACCGTGGCGGTCGCTACATCTATTGGGGCATCCGCGAACACGGTATGGCCAGCGCCATGAACGGCATCGCCCTGCACGGCGGCCTGCGCCCTTACGGCGGCACCTTCATGGCCTTCACCGACTATGCACGCCCCGCGATGCGTCTGGCGGCCCTGATGAAGATCCCAACGGTCTTTGTCATGACCCACGACTCCATCGGCGTTGGCGAAGACGGCCCGACCCACCAGCCGGTCGAACATTGCGCGATCTCTCGCTCTACGCCGAACACCTATGTGTTCCGCCCTGCCGACACGGTCGAGACCGCCGAAGCCTGGGAAATCGCAGTCAGCAGCAAGACCACCCCCTCGGTGATGTCCTTGACCCGTCAGGGCCTGCCGACCGTGCGTACCGAGCACAAGCTGAAGAACCTGACCGAGCAAGGCGCCTATGTGCTGGCCGAAGCCACAGGCAAGCGTCAGGCGATCCTGATCGCAACCGGGTCTGAGGTTTCCGTTGCGATGGACGCACGCGCAAAACTCGAAGCCGAAGGCATCGGCACTCGCGTCGTCTCTATGCCCTGCATGGAACTCTTTGCCGAGCAAGACGAAGCCTACCGTCGCAAGGTTCTGCCAGCAGGCCCCGTGCGTGTCGGCATCGAAGCAGGCGTACGCCACGGCTGGGACCGCTGGCTTCTGGGCGAGCGCGGCCGCGAGGCGAAAGCAGCCTTTGTCGGCATGGACAGCTTTGGCTCCTCCGCCCCCGCAGGCGAGTTGTTTGAAAAGTTCGGCATCACCGCAGACAACGTGGTCGCCAACGTCAAAGCGATGCTCTAAGCCTTTCACATATCACAGAAAAGGCGGCTCCTTTCGGGCCGCCTTTTTTGTGCAATCCGCTTTTTCTCTTGCCCCAAATATCCCCGCCGGAGGCAAGGTTGCAGCAAAATCCCTCAGGCTTTTGCGCCCGAGAACATACCTGTCACAGCTTTCCAGAGGGGCGTCACAAAGCGGGTACCGATGGGGATCAGAATGAACCCCAGCGCCAATCCCAGAATGCCGTCCAACGTGGCCGTGGCAAACCATTCCGTGAACCCCTGCCATGCATCAGGCACCATCACGGCGATTGCGTGGGCCCAGTCGTGGATTACATGCCCCAACGTGCCAAATCCCATCTCTTTCAGCGCGTGCACAATGATCGAGCCGCCGACCCAAAGCATCGCTGCTGTGCCCACAATGGTCAGTAACCGCATGAAATAAGGCATCCCGCGCACCAGCCCACGTCCGGCGGCGCGCGTGGCGGCAAGGCCTCCGTTTTTGGACAGCCAAAGGCCGACGTCATCGGCCTTCACGATCAACGCCAC
>NZ_CAXREH010000181.1:0-29358 GCF_964229375.1 Cognatishimia sp. | reverse complement strand
TCCTGACAGATTTCGTCCCACAACTCGACAAAGGCGCGCATCTTGCACATCTCGGTGACAAAGCGGATGCCTGCGTTCACAAAGAAGGAAATCCGCGCGACCATGGGGCCGAAATCCTCGGCAGGTACGCGGGGTTTCAACGTGTCCAGAACCGCTTGGGCAGTGGCCAAAGCAAAGGCCAGCTCTTGTTCCGGCGTCGCGCCTGCCTCTTGCAAATGGTATGAGCAGACGTTCATCGGGTTCCATTTGGGCACGTTGGTATAGCAGTATTCCGCCACATCCGCGATCATCTTAAGTGACGGTTTTGGCGGGCAAATATAGGTGCCGCGGCTGAGATATTCCTTGATCAGATCGTTCTGCACCGTGCCCTGTAGCGCGCTGACGTCTGCGCCCTGTTCCTCGGCCGTTGCAATATACAGCGCCAAAAGCCAGGGGGCGGTGGCGTTGATGGTCATCGAGGTGTTCATCTGCTCGAGCGGGATCTGGTCAAACAGGGTGCGCATGTCCCCCAGATGGCAGACAGGCACGCCGACTTTGCCCACCTCGCCCTTAGACAGAATATGGTCGCTGTCATAACCGGTGTGCGTTGGCAGATCGAATGCCACAGAGAGGCCGGTCTGGCCTTTTGCCAGGTTGGAACGATAAAGCGCATTCGAGGCCTTTGCTGTCGAGTGTCCAGCATAGGTTCGGATCAACCAGGGGCGGTCCCGTGTGGGTGCGTCTGTCATAATTGCCTCGGCAATAAAATTACGTTTTGAAACACATATGAGAAATTTCGTGCTGCTGTCAATCGCTGCGTTGCAGCGGAACGTGGCGTCGTGTCACTCTGGCACTGCGAGGTCTATCCAGACAAGGCGATGATCCGAGGTCGGGTATTCCGCAAGTTCAAAGAGCGGATCGCTGGGTGACAGCCAGAAGACGCCTGCATCGATGACATCCAAGGAGCGAGAGGGCAGGACATAGTCGACGCGCAAGTTGCCAGGGGCTCTGTCGGTGCCGGGGGCGTCGCGATCATATCCGAAGTCGGCTGTATCGAAGCGGGCCGCGCCCTTGTGGCTTAGATTAGCGCCCTTTTGGCGTAAGCTGGCCTTGGTGGCGCCTTCGCTGGCCGGCGCTGTGCGGTCAGATCCATTGATCAACGGATGATCCAAGAGTTGGCCGATCGCATTCGGCACCGAGTCGCCATCAAACGGATCAGCGTTCAGATCGCCGGCAATCACGAAATGCTGCCCAGGATTTAACCCGCCAGAGCGCCCCATGTCGTCATAGATATAGGCGGCATCCGCGATATAGTCGGCCCAGAGCCGGATTTCGTCGTGGTTGCGGCGGCCGTTCAGGTCCTCGGGCCCGTCAAAGACCGGAGGGGTCGGGTGCGCGGTCAAAAAGTGCAGGGGCACGCCATCGATATCAAGGGTCAGATCCCAGTGGCTCTTTGAAGATAAACGAAAAACCTGTACCGCATCTGGTCGCAAGAATTCCTTGGGCATCAGATTGTTCGGCATGTCGCGCCATAGGAAGGTCTGAAATGTGCGCGTCGCAGTGATGGGATATCGGGTCAAAACCGCCATACCGTATTGGCCGGGAAAATACCCAAACCCATAGGAATCCCGTGGCCCCCCGATCTCGGCGTTGCCATCCAGATCATACCCAGACGGAACGCCTGTGTTCGTGGGGGCTGAAAAATGATGCTCATAGGACATGGGGGACGCAGAGCTGTGGCCCAAGGTGTTCTGGGGCTGGGTCAAGAGCGTTTGAAACGCGGCCAAGGCCTGTTCATCAAAATCAAACTCGTTAATCAGCAGGATATCGGGGCGCACGCGTTGAATGATTTCAGCGATGGCCAAAACCTGCGCGTTTCGCGCTTTGATATCGGCCAGCAGATCTCCGGCATTGCGTCGGTTGAGGGACACATTAAATGTGGCGACCCGCACCGTGTCGGCCATCGCGACGGTGCTTTTAGGCGGAAATGCTGCAAACGCAATGGCGATGCAGAGGCGCATAATTGCGAGTGTAATAATCTTGCGCAACATGCCTGCCTCTCCTGTTTTGCCCGATTGTTTCATTCGACAAAACTCTGATGAAGATTCCCTTAATTTGAGGTTGTGAGGATTAAGTGGCTGAAAAACATTGACATTTTAGCCGTTTCGCTCGTGCAGAGATATTTCTGCAATTGCGAGGTAATAAAATTACCCAATATGTAAAATATTGTTTGAATTCTTGCGCGCACGATTGTATCTCTCTCGTAAGGCCCGATTCTGCATCGCGGCATAAACGAAGCAAGGAGACGATCATGGCTCTCGACCTACAAGCCGGCCAGCCGACCTATACGGCGCCTGAAAAAGATCTGTACGAGCTGGGAGAAATCCCTCCGATGGGCTTTGTGCCCAAACAAATGTACGCCTGGGCCATCCGCCGTGAGCGTCATGGCGAACCAGAAAAGTCGTTCCAGGTCGAAGTTGTTGAAACGCCAAAGCTCGACTCCAACGACGTGCTGGTTCTCGTGATGGCAGCGGGCATCAACTACAACGGTGTCTGGGCCGGTTTGGGCAAGCCGATTTCACCGTTTGACGGCCATGGCGAGCCATATCACATCGCAGGGTCGGACGCGTCTGGCATCGTTTGGGCGGTGGGCGACAAAGTGCGCAACTGGAAAGTGGGTGACGAAGTTATCATCCATTGTAACCAGGACGACGGCGACGACGAAGAATGCAACGGTGGCGATCCGATGTATTCCAACAGCCAGCGGATCTGGGGATATGAAACTCCGGACGGCTCTTTCGCACAGTTCACACGCGTTCAGGCGCAACAACTTTTGCGTCGCCCAAAGCACCTGACCTGGGAAGAGGCGGCTTGCTATACGCTGACCCTCGCGACGGCCTACCGGATGCTGTTTGGCCACGCGCCGCATGATCTGAAGCCAGGTCAGAACGTTTTGGTTTGGGGCGCGTCTGGTGGTCTGGGCACCTATGCGGTTCAGTTGATCAAAGCGGCTGGCGCGAATGCGATCGGTGTGATTTCCGATGAAAGCAAACGTGACTTTGTGATGGGGTTGGGCGCGAAGGGCGTCATCAACCGCAAGGATTTCTCGTGCTGGGGTCAGCTGCCTCAGGTCAACACGCCAGAGTACAATGAATGGTTCAAAGAAGCGCGCCGGTTCGGCAAGGCAATCTGGGACATCACCGGCAAAGGCAACAACGTCGACATCGTGTTTGAACACCCCGGCGAAAGCACCTTCCCAGTGTCCAACCTCGTCTGCAAGAAAGGCGGCATGGTTGTGATCTGCGCGGGCACCACAGGGTACAATCTGACGTTTGACGTACGTTATACTTGGATGCACCAGAAGCGTCTGCAGGGCAGCCATTTCGCGCACCTCAAGCAGGCCGCAGCCGCGAACCAGATGATGATTGAACGCCGCATCGAACCTTTCCTGTCTGAAACCTTCACCTGGGATGCGATCCCGGCGGCGCACACCATGATGATGAACAACCAGCACCCTCCGGGCAATATGGCGGCCCTGGTTCAGGCGCCTGTAAAAGGTCTGACCACGCTGCAAGAAGTGCTGGACGCATCCCCCAAGGCGTAACAGCAAGAGACGTCCCCTCGGAGCACGCCCGGGCGATCGCAAGATCTCCCGGGCGAGTTTACTTTTAGGAAACCTGTTGCCTGCTAGGCTGTGTCGCCAGCACTTTGTGGCGAACACATGTGACACCCCAAAAGCGAGGGTCACCCATGGCACAGGTCACCCCGCCTGAGGATGACACAAGATATGATTGGATTATCGACGTTCTGACGGATCTTAGAACGTTTTCGCAGGCCAATGGGTTACACCAACTGGCAACAGAGCTTGAGGACATCACGCTGCTTGCTGCTGCTGAAATCTCGAGCCATCGGTCCAAAGGCCGGCAGCCGCTCAGCAATCTGCGCCAGTGACATCAGCGCATGAGGAGCTGGCTTATTTCTGGGCTTCATGCGTGTTCCAAGTCGGCTTCGCTCTGGCGGTTTTCCCAGTCTGCGCGTAAGTTCGCGCCATGACCAGTAAGGCGCTTACGCTCTCTTCCGATCAGGCCGAAGCCTATGATCAGATATCGACCATTCTCAAGGGCGCCGGTGTCGACCTTGATGACAGTCTTTTGCTGCCACCGCAGGGCGGCAAGACTTCTGTAGCGGCGGTCATGGGCAAGGCGGGCTCTGGGAAAACGCTGTTGCTGGCCGAGCTTGTGAATGCTTTGACCGAGGCAGGTCTTAAGGTTGTGTCCGGCGATTTTGAAGGGCGCAAAAGCAAGGACAGCCGCACTTTGGCGGTGCTGGCGCCGACCAACAAAGCCGCCAGCGTGTTGCGCAATCGCGGCGTGCCCGCCACGACGATTCACCGCATCCTCTATAGCCCTGTCTATGATCCTGAATATGAAAAGATCGCGGAGTGGCTGGCCGAAAACGGCGAGCGCCCGCAAATCGAAGGGCTGACCGAAGAGGCACTGGACCGCGCCCATGCCTTTTACCAACAGAATAAATCCATCCCCGGGGCGCTGGCGGCGGCCGGTCTGCGGGGATCTGACTTCATTACAGGGTGGAAACGCCGCGACGATCCGCTGGACGTCGGGTTGGTGGACGAAGCCTCTATGCTGGATGACCGTCAGTTCGAAGACCTGAAAGAGATCTTTCCAACGCTCGTGATGTTTGGCGATCCGGCGCAGCTTGCGCCTGTGAACCAGTCGGGATCGATGGTGTTCGACAAACTGCCCGAAAAGGCGAAATTCTCGCTGAGCCGCGTGCACCGGCAGGATGCGGATAACCCTATCCTCGATCTTGCCCACGCGCTGGCCGATCCCGCGATGGGGTTTGAGGATTTTGAACGCATGGTCGAGGCCAAATCGCGTGAGGACGACCGTGTGGTCTATGCCCAAAGGGTCGAAGTTGATCTGATGGCGCGCTCGCCGGTTTTGGTGTGGCGCAACGCGACGCGGGTGCGATTGATCAATGCTTTCAGGCTGGTACAGGGCGCGCCCGAGGACATGCTGCTTGAGGGCGAGCCTTTGATTTGCGACGGCATTGAACTGCCGATGAAGCACCGCAAAAAGCGTCTGGATCTTGAGGCGCGTGGCCTGATCAAAGGGGCGCAGGTGGTTTACCTTGGGCCGGGGCGCAAGCCTGGTTTTTCTCGGCTGCATGTTATGGGGGCCGAGGATCCGCAGGTCTCTGCGGCCTCTATCGTCAAGATCGAGAAGCCTGACGAAGAAGAGCCGTTTATCCCCTATGCCGCGCGAATGGGGGCGACGTTTTTGCATGGCGCGGCGGTGACCATTCACAAGGCGCAGGGCTCACAGTGGGAAAACGTACAGGTCTTTGCGCCGGACCTCTTTGTTGCGGCCCGCATGGGGCGTGTCGAGGCGGGTCAGCCCCTTTGGAAACGACTGGCCTATGTGGCAATCACCCGCGCGCAAGAGCGGCTTTACTGGGTTGTGCGTAACCGATTGGCAAAGCCGACCCAAGCCTTACGAATTGACGATCTGGCCACGGCGCCGGTTCCGCTGACCTTGGAGGAGCAGACATGAAAAGCATCTTGATCACTGGCGCCAGCTCGGGCATCGGCAAAACAACGGCCGAGGCGTTCCTTGAGCAGGGTTGGACCGTCGGCATGATCGCCCGACGCGGCGACGCGCTGACCGACATTGCCAAGCGCAACAAGCACGCGGTTGCCTTGCCTGTGGATGTTACAGACGCCACGGGCATGAAAGCGGCGTTTGAGCGGTTTGTCAGCTTTACCGGGCGCATCGATGTTTTGTTCAACAACGCTGGAACTTTTGGTCCAAGCGGTGAAATTGACGACGTTGATCTGGACGATTTTGATCAGGTGCTGAACGTCAACGTACGTGGCATGTTTATTGCCGCGCAACTGGCCTATGCCCAGATGAAAGCCCAGAGCCCCAAAGGTGGGCGCATCATCAACAACGGGTCTCTGAGCGCGCATAGCCCGCGTCCGGGCTCAGTGTGCTACACGACCAGCAAACATGCAGTAACCGGTCTGACGCGCAGCCTTGCGCTGGATGGCCGGGCCCATGACATCACCACAAGTCAAATTGACATCGGCAATGCGCGCACGGAAATGGTCGCAGACCTGAATGCGCGCGCGGCAGAAGAAAACCCGGACGCAGAGGTGATGCCGTCTATGGATCCGCAGGATGCCGCGCGGCTGGTGCTGCATATGGCCGAGTTGCCAGCAGAGGCGAATGTCCAGTTCATGACCGTCATGGCAAGCAAGATGCCGTTCATGGGTCGTGGCTAGGCCCCGCGGTTAAGATCCCTGACGGATAAAACGGAAGAACGCAGAGGCGCCCCAGCCCGCAGCAATCGCAATGGCGATGGACAGCAGACCATAGATCAGTGGCTGTTGGCGGGACAGGTTAAACAGGAACCGCTCTAGCCCAACTTTGCGCACATCGATCGTGGTCTCATGAACCGCGATGACCTGTTTGTCGCGCAACAGGAATACGCGCGTGGCATAGTCGCCTTCGGTCAGGTTCGCAGGCATCGTGATGGATGTGCGGAACAGCGTCTGTTCGGCCACATCAACCGAATTTTCCTGCAGTGAATACAGCCCGTTGTTTTCGCGAATGCGGGCCACGGCCTCGGCGAAATCCTGGGCGTCGGAAACAGCCATGTCAGCGCCGACAGACCGGATGGCCTCGCGGATCGAAATCTCGTGACGCAGATCTTCGACCGAGCTGATGATCTCGTCAAATGGGGCACTTGTAGCGACAGCGTAAAAGCTAGGCGCTTCGTCGACGGTCACGGAATCCGTGTTCACCCAAATGCCAAAACGCTTCTCTTTGCGGCGCACAACCAGTGGCTCTTTCGGGCCAGAGGCCGTGACGATCACTTCAAGCGGCGGGCCATCGGGAATGGCGTCTTCGCGTTTGACCGCGCCAAAGACAAGGATTTCAGAGCCATCAAAATTGGCCGTGATCGCGACACGGTTTTGGCTGAGGCCAAGAACCACGTTTTCTTGTGCCGCCGCGGGCAGGGCAAAACAGATCAAAAGGGCTAGCAGTCGAAGCATCAGTGACCTCCTGCCGCGCCAAGCGAGAACAATTCGCTTGGCATGACCAGCAAGTCAAATGCCAGCTTGCCACAGACCAAAAGCACCAGAAGGGCCAGCAGAATACGCAGCTGTTCAGCCTTGAGGCGCGTGCCGATCACGGCACCGATCTGCGCCCCAATCACGCCGCCTACCAGCAACAAAACCGCAAGGGCCATGTCCACGGTGTAGTTGGTTGTGGCGTGCAGCAGCGTCGTAAAGGCTGTGACGAAAATGATCTGAAACAGGGATGTGCCGATCACCACTTTCGTGGGCATGCCCAGCAGGTAGATCATGGCAGGTACCATGATAAATCCACCGCCGACGCCCATGATCGCTGACAGAACCCCAACAAGCAGGCCAACGAGAAGAGGCGGGATGACCGAGATATAAAGGCCCGAGACGCGGAAGCGAACTTTGAACGGCAGCCCGTGAATCCAGCTGTGGTTCTTGCGCTTGACCGGGGCTGCGTTGTTCTTCGAGCGACGCAGCGCATTCAGGCTTTCGACGAACATCAAGCTGCCGATGATGCCCAGAAAGACAACATAGCAAAGCTGCACCAGCAGCTCGACTTGTCCGAGAGATTTCAGGTAGTTGAAGATCACGACCCCAAGGGCCGCGCCCGTTAAGCCGCCTATCAACAGCACCACGCCCATCCTGAGATCGACCGTGCGCCGTTTGAAATGCGCCAATACGCCCGAGAAGGACGAGGCCACGATCTGGTTGGCCTCGGTTGCCACGGCAACGGCTGGAGGGATGCCTATGAAAAACAAAAGCGGCGTCATCAAGAAGCCGCCGCCGACACCAAACATTCCAGACAGCACACCAACCATGCCGCCCAATCCAAGCAGCAGGAAAGCGTTCACCGAGACTTCAGCAATGGGGAGGTAGATCTGCATGGCGCGTGTTTGCGCCTGTGGTCTTTAAAATGCAACCAGCCCGAAGAAAATATTCGGGCTGGAGCGGTATTTTTGGAGAATTGGTCTTATCTTTCTTTCACGTAAGGCTCGCCGCCCGCTTTTGGCGGGATCGCGCGGCCTACAAATCCGGCAAGAATGACCACTGTCAGGATGTACGGCAGTGCTTCCATGAACTGAACCGGAATGGTGATTCCCCCCAGGTCAATGCTCTGGTAGCGGATTGCCACCGCCTGCAGCAGGCCGAACAGCAAACATGCCCAAAGCGCATACCACGGACGCCACTTTGCAAAGATCAGAGCGGCAAGGGCGATAAAGCCACGACCCGCGGTCATATCTTTGATGAAGCCTGCCTGAAGGCCGGTCGCCAGATAGGCCCCTGCGACGCCACACAGCACGCCACAGATCATGACTGCGGTATAGCGCAGACGGATCACCGAAATACCGGCTGTGTCCACAGAGGCGGGGTTTTCGCCCACCGCGCGCAGACGCAGGCCAAAGCGCGTGCGATACAGCACCCACCATGTCAGTGGCACCAACGCGATCGCGACATAGACCAACAGGCTGTGACCCGAGATCAGCTCGCTATAGGTCTGGCCAAAGAACGGTACATTCGCCAGCGTTTCCGCAAAGGGCCAGTCAATCGACTCCCAGCGGCCGCCAGAGGTCAGCGACGGTGTCCGGCCACCTTGGCGGAACAGATCCTGTGCGATCAGCACCGTGATGCCCGCGGCCAGCATGTTGATCGCCACCCCCGAGATCAGCTGGTTGCCTCGGAAGGTGATCGACGCAAGCCCGTGCAAAGCTGACATGATCAGCGAGGCGCCGATTCCGGCCAGCAGGCCGACCCAGACGTTGCCACTGAGCGCTGCAAAGGCACCGGCGGCCATTGCGGCGGCCAGCATTTTGCCTTCGAGACCGATGTCAAAGATCCCGGCGCGTTCCGAATACAGACCTGCCAGACACGCCAGCAGCAAAGGAATGGCCAAGCGAACGGTACTGTCGAGTACCTGCAGAATTGTGACGAAATCCACTAGTTCGCCTCCTTCTTACCAAGTGCCAGGAACACGCGTTCCAGAGGCATACGCACCATATTGTCCAGCGCGCCGGTGAAGAGGATCACCAAGGCTTGGATCACAACGATCAATTCACGTGGGATGTTGGTCCACAGGGCCAGTTCCGCACCCCCTTGCTGCAGGAACCCGAACAGCAACGCTGCCAACAGGATCCCGACAGGGTGATTTCGACCCATCAGGGCAACCGCAATACCGACAAAGCCAGCGTTCTCGGTAAAGTTCAGAACCAACCGTTCGCTTTCGCCCATCGTTGTGTTGATGGCCATCATACCGGCCAGACCACCAGAAATCAGCATTGCGATCACGGTGATCTTGGTCGGCGAAATACCTGCGTATTTTGCCGCGGTTTCTGAATGACCAAAGCTGCGGATTTCGTATCCAAGACGTGTACGCCAGATCAGCAACCACACCCCAACGCAGGCGACAAGTGCCAGGAAGAAGCTTACGTTGGCGGGGGCTGAACGGAACAGGCGTGACCCTTCTGGGGCAAACATGTCATGGAAACTCGGCAGATGCGTCGCTTCGGGGAAGGTGGCCGAGGCCGGGTCCATGGACCCTGCAGGGCGCAGAACTTCTACCAGCAGATATGCCAGCACCGAGAAGGCGATATAGTTGAACATGATCGTAGTGATCACGATGTGACTGCCGCGTTTTGCCTGCAAGATCGCGGGGATATAGGCCCAGGCCGCGCCAAACAACGCCGCAAAGACGCTGGTGCCGATCAACGCGATCGACCAATGAGGCCACGGGATATAGAGACAGGCCAAAGCCACGCCAACACCGCCCAACATCGCCTGGCCTTCGCCACCGATGTTAAACAGACGCGCATGGAACGCCACCGCGACCGCCAAACCGGTAAAGATGTAGTTGGTGGTGTAATACAGCGTGAAACCCCAGCCGTCAGACCGCTTCAGCGCCCCATCAACCATCAGGTTAAACGCTTCGACCGGGTTCTCGCCGATCCCAAGGATCACAAGCGCACTGACGATTGCCGCCAATGCAAGACTGAACAGCGGCACCAGAATGGCGTCCGCCCAAAGAGGCATTTTACCCATTAGCTGGTCTCCTCATTAACGCCGGCCATCAACAGGCCAAGCTCGCGCTCGTTGGTGTCTGCCGCATTGCGCTCACCCATGATCTGGCCGTCAAACATGACAGCCACACGGTCGGAAAGAGACAGGATCTCGTCCAGTTCCACGGACACCAGCAGGATTGCCTTGCCCTGATCGCGCAGTTCGACGATTTGCTGGTGGATGAATTCAATCGCACCAATATCAACGCCGCGTGTTGGCTGACCAATCAGCAGCAAGTCAGGGTTCCGCTCGATTTCACGCGCCACGACGATTTTCTGCTGGTTACCACCAGAGAAGTTCTTTGCCGAAAGGTTCGCGTTGCGAGGACGCACGTCAAAGCGTTCCATCTGCTCGGCAGCTTTCGCCTGAATGCCTTTGTTGTCCATCAACACGCCAGACTGGAACTCTGGCTCGTTGTGATAGCCAAACACCGAGTTCTCCCAGGCGGCAAAGTCCATGATAAGGCCTTCGCGCTGACGGTCTTCTGGAACGTGCGCAATGCCTGCATCGCGGCGTGCCTGACCGTCTGAGCCGGCACCCTTCAGGGGCAGCTCTTGGCCGTTGACCTTCACGGAACCTGTGCCTTCAGCATATCCGCCCAGAACTTCAAGAAGCTCGGACTGACCATTGCCAGCGACGCCCGCGATACCGACAATCTCGCCGGCCCGCACGGACAGGTTGACCTGCTTGACCCGCTCGACGCCTTGGTCGTCCACAACACTGAGGTTCTTGATCTCAAGAACATCAGCACCGGGCGATGCTGGCTTTTTGTCGACGCGCAGCAGAACTTTACGCCCAACCATCAGCTCAGCAAGCTGCTCTGGGTTGGTCTCTGCTGTCTTGACGGTGGCCGTCATTTCACCACGTCGCATCACGCTTACGGTGTCGGTGTATTCCATGATCTCGCGCAGTTTGTGCGTAATCAGGATAATCGTTTTGCCCTCGGACCGCAGGCGGTCGAGGATACGAAACAGCTGGTCTGCTTCGGCTGGCGTCAGAACGCCGGTAGGCTCGTCCAGGATCAGAATTTCTGCCTGACGATACAGGGCCTTTAGGATTTCCACACGTTGCTGGTGGCCCACAGAGAGGTTCTCGATCACCTCGTCCGGATCAACGTTCAATTCGTACTCTTTGGCTAGATGGGCCAGTTCCTTGCGCGCTTTGCCAAGGGAGGTATTCAATAGGGCGCCTTCTTCGGCCCCGAGGATGATGTTTTCCAGAACGGTGAAGTTTTCGACCAGCTTAAAGTGCTGGAACACCATACCGATGCCAGCCGCGATCGCAGCCTGACTGTCTGGAATGACGGTTTGTTTGCCGCCAATGAAAATTTCGCCCTTATCGGCTTTGTAGAAGCCGTAAAGGATAGACATGAGAGTGGATTTTCCCGCGCCGTTCTCTCCAATGATACCATGAATTGTACCAGGCTGGACCGAGATCGAGATGTCTTTGTTGGCTTGCACCGGCCCGAAGGCCTTAGAGATGCCTCGAAGCTCTAGCGCGGGGGCTTGATCGGGAAGGGCGGCCAATTCAGGCCGCCCCGTTTCAGTATCAACAGACATGTTAAGGATTAGAATTCCAGAACAGAGCAGGACTCAGATGCTGCGTAGTTTTCAACTGTGACGGCACCGGAAACGATCGCGTCGGTCGCTGCTGCAACCGCCATTTTCATTTCGTCGTTGACCAGAGGAGCGTTGTGCTCGTCAAACGCAACGCCAACACCTTCGGACGCGAGGTCCATGTTGATGAAGCCAGTTTGCAGGCCATCTGCGCCAGCTTTCAGTGCGTTGTAAACAGTGTTGTCTACGCGCTTCAGCATGGATGTCAGAACCTGACCGGAGTGCAGGTAGTTCTGGTTGCTGTCAACGCCGATGGACAGGATGCCTTCGTCTGCTGCTGTTTGCAGAACGCCAACACCGGTGCCGCCTGCCGCTGCGTATACAACGTCTGCGCCTTCAGCGATCTGTGCTTTGGTCAGCTCAGAGCCTTTTACCGGGTCGTTCCAAGCTGCCGGAGTTGTGCCGGTCATGTTGGAGATCACGGTTGCGTCTGGGTTTACAGACTTAACGCCCTGCGCATAGCCACAAGCGAACTTACGGATCAGAGGAATGTCCATGCCGCCGATGAAGCCCACGGTGCCGGATTTGGAAGCTTTCGCCGCCATAACACCCGCAAGGTAGGACCCTTCGTGCTCAGCAAAAGACACGGTCTGAACGTTTGGCAGGTTTGCCCAGCCGTCGATGTTTACGAACTTGGTGTCTGGATATTCAGGCGCAACTGTTTCGATTGGAACAGTCATCGCGAAACCCATGGTGATGATTGGGTTTGCACCTGCTTCTGCGAAACGGCGCAGAGCTTGCTCACGCTGTGCTTCGGAAGACAGTTCGATTTCACGGAATGTGCCGCCGGTTTCGTCCGCCCAACGCTGCGCACCGTTATAGCCCGCTTCGTTGAAGGATTTGTCGAATTTACCGCCAAGGTCAAAGATCAGCGCTGGTTCAGCGGATGCAAGACCTGCGGTCATTGCGATGGCCGCTACGGCGCCAAACAGATGTTTCATTTTGGTCATGAGGTTCTCCCACTTTTGTAAAACGGTCCAGACTTCTTCGACTGGACTCTTAGTTAAGGTGTCCTAACTGATCGGACGATTAGGTCTAAACGGACCTGTTTCGTCAACAGGTTCATTTTCAAACGACAGAGAGGGGAGCTTCAACCTAAACTTGATTGAAAAGCGAGAAAATTTCTGACCGAAGAGTCAAAAAACCAGAGATTTTCGAAAGATCAGAGCATCTTCGCGGGTTCCGTCGGAAACTTCATAGTAATTTGGCCTGCGCGAAATTTCCGCGTAACCGCTTGTTTTATAAAGGTGTATAGCGGCCGTGTTTGCAGCGGATACTTCCAGAAAACTCTCTGTTGCACCCTTGTTTTGGGCCATCGACTCGTAAGCAGCAAGGCAGGCCCGACCTATACCTTTTTGTTGGCGCGATGGCGCGACTGCTAGCGTTAACAGCTCAACTTCGGGCCCAATGACGCGTCCGATCGCAAAAGATTCGTCATTTGTGATCAAAAAACAGAGCGGAGATTCGAGCAAATCGCTGAATTCAGAGGCACTCCAGGCGCGAGTCTGCTGAAAAGCGCTTTTGTGAATCACTTCCAGTTGCTGCGGTGTCATAGAATTTTGGGTGGCAGATCGCGCGCAGGGGCTGCGTCTGCGGCGCGGATATAGAGCGGGGCAGGCCGTTCAATGTCGTGCCCAACCCGGCTTGCGGCGACCCTTGCGATGTTCTCGGCCAAGGCGTTTGCGGGCGGCGGCGCAAGGATCGTTCCGGCCGCGGTGTAGGGCGCGGACGTCAGGAAAGGTGCGTCAGACGTCGCCGGATCGCTGACGTAAAGCTGATCGCGCGGGGCAGGGACCACGGCCACAGTTGCAGCGGGGGATCCTATCCGTGTTGCATCGAACGTCGACACGCCGATGGACGGGATGTTCAGACCAAGCGCCAGGCCGCGTGCCGCAGATACGGAGATGCGGATGCCTGTGAAGTTGCCGGGACCGATGCCGACCCCGATGGCCGAAAGGTCGCTCCAGCCCGCACCGCCATCTGTCAAAACCTGTTCCAACAACGGCATGAGCTGCTCTGCCTGCCCGCGCGACATTTCCAGCGAGTGGGAGGACAAAACCGTGTCACCCTGAAGCAAAGCGGCCGCGCAGTGCGCGGCCGATGTATCAAATCCCAGGATCAGCGTGTCAGACACCAACTGGGCGCACCTCGGTGACTTCGGGGATGTAGTGCCGCAGCAGGTTCTCGATCCCCATTTTTAAGGTGATCGTAGAGGACGGGCAGCCCGCGCAGGCGCCTTGCATGTGCAGATACACCACGCCGCGGTCAAATCCGTGGAATGTGATGTCGCCACCGTCTTGGGCAACGGCCGGGCGGACGCGCGTGTCCAGCAATTCTTTAATCTGGTCGACCACTTCGCCATCTTCGCCGGTATGCTCTGCGTGACCGCTGTTGGCAGCGCCGGCATCGCCCATAACGGGCTGACCTGACTGGAAGTGCTCCATGATCGCGCCAAGGATCGAAGGTTTCACGTGGTCCCATTCGACAGAGGCGTCTTTGGTCACTGTGACAAAATCATTGCCCAGAAACACGCCAGTCACGCCGTTCACCGCGAAAACGCGCTTGGCCAAAGGCGAGGCCTCGGAGGCTTCTACCGATGGGAAATCAGCGGTCCCGACCTCTAGCACGGTCTGGCCGGGCAAGAACTTCAAGGTGGCGGGGTTAGGCGTAGATTCAGTCTGAATGAACATGGAATGGTCCCTTTCGTCGTGACTTGGATATGCGCCCCGCAGAGCGGCTTGTCAAGTTTTGGAACGATTCTAAATCGACCGGCCTGTGTCTTGGCAGCAGGTCAGGTGATCGCTTCGAGTTTTTCTTTCGACAGATCGCCCGGAACAATCGTCACCGGAACCGGCAACGTGCCAGAGCTGCGTGACAGTTTGGTGACCAGCGGACCCGGACCTTTCTTGTCGGTTCCTGCCCCCAGAACCAGCACGCCAACCTCGGGATCTTCTTGAATTTGAGCAAGAATTTCTGTCACCGGCTCTCCTTCGCGGATGACCAGTTCAGGGTCGATCCCCTGCCGGTCGCGCATCCATTTGGCAAAGACCTCAAAGTGCACACGAATCCGCTCGCGGGCTTCTTCGCGCATGATGTCGCCAACACCGATCCAGTGGTTGAATTCGTCCGGCGGGATGACAGACAGAACTTCGACACCACCTTGTGTGTTCTTGGCGCGCATTGCGGCGAACCGCATCGCATTCAGGCATTCTTTGCTGTCGTCCAATACGACCAGAAATTTACGCATGGGTGTCTCCCTTTCCGGGGATCATGGCGCAACCAGCGCGCCGAGGCAATGCGGGATCGAGCAGCAAGGCGGGACCAGAGTATTACCCTGTCCCGCCTTGTCTTTTCGGTTGGGGCGCAGGTTAGCTGCCCACCATCCCAACGATCTCATAGGTCCGCTTCAGAACCGGTTCTGCGATCTCACGCGCCCGCAACGCACCTTTGGCAAGAATCGCGTCGATCTCGTCTTGGTGCTGCATCAGACGCGCCATCTCGCCGGAAATCGGGGCCAGCTTTTCGACTGCCAGTTCCGACAGCATCGGTTTGAATTCCGAGAACTGTTTGCCGCCAACATCTGCAAGCACCTGATCGACGCTTTGCTCTGCAAGGGCCGCATAGATGTTCACCAAATTGCGGGCCTCGGGACGATCCTCCAGCCCTTTGGTTTCAGAAGGCAGCGCCTCTGGGTCGGTCTTGGCCTTGCGGATCTTTTTGGCGATCGTGTCAGCGTCATCGGTCATATTGATGCGGCTGGCATCGGACGGATCGGACTTGGACATCTTTTTGCTTCCGTCACGCAGGGACATGACACGTGTGGCCGCGCCTTCGATCACCGGTTCGGTGATTGGGAAGAAATCGACGCCAAAATCGTTGTTGAACTTGATCGCAATGTCGCGTGTCAGCTCTAGGTGCTGCTTCTGGTCTTCGCCCACAGGGACGTGGGTGGCGTGATAAATCAGGATATCCGCCGCCATCAGCGCAGGATAGGCAAACAGGCCCAGCTAGGCGTTCTGCTGGTTCTTGCCGGCTTTGTCCTTCCACTGTGTCATGCGCTGCATCCAGCCCATGCGGGCGACGCAGTTGAAAATCCAGCCCAGTTGCGCGTGTTCAGGTACCTGGCTTTGATTGAACAGAGTGGATTTCGCAGGATCCAGACCCGCCGCAATAAAACCTGCACACAGTTCGCGCGTCGCATGGCGCAGTTTTGCAGGATCTTGCCAGACGGTGATCGCGTGCAAATCCACCATGCAATAGAGCGTTTCATAGTCTTGCTCTTGCATGTCGACAAAGCGCTTGATCGCGCCAAGGTAGTTCCCAAGAGTCAGCCCGCCAGAGGGTTGGATGCCTGACAAGACCCGTGGGGTGAAGGTAGAGGACGTTTGGACCGCCTCGGTCATGGTGATTACTCCGTCTGTTGAGGTGGCTGGAAATAGAGCCGAGCTTGGAGTAACCGTGGCACCAATGGCCGTCAAGGAGCGCGAGATGAGTGAAGAGCAGAATGTCAGCCCGTTCAACGCGGTGCCACCGGTTGTTGTGGCCCTCGCCGTGTTCATTCTGGGCATCGAGTGCCTGTTTTATCTGGGGGCCAAAGGCTATGTTGGTGGGCCCACAGCGGTGGGTTGGCGTTTGCAGGCCTTTCATCAGTTCGCCTTTACGTCCGAGACGTTTTTCCTGATGGTGCAGACAGATCGCTGGCTGCCGGAATATATGATCCGTCTTGTGAGCTATCTGTTTTTGCACGGAAATTTCGTGCACGCGGCCTTTGCGGCCGTGATGGTTCTGGCGCTTGGTAATATGGTGGGCGAGGTTTTTTCCGCCGTTGCGACCCTCATTGTGTTCGTGGTTCCGGGTATCGTTGGGGCCGTTGTCTTTGCGCTGGTTTGGCCCTCTCCGGTCGGGCTGGTCGGGGCGTATCCCGGTGTTTACGGATTTATCGGAGCCTTTAGTTTCCTTTTGTGGGTGCGGTTGCGCAGCACGGGCGACAATCAAATGCGGGCTTTTACCCTGATTGGCGGGCTGATGTTCATTCAGCTTGTGTTCGGCCTGTTGTTTGAAAGCAATGGCGACTGGGTGGCGGATGTCGCCGGATTTGCCACGGGGTTTGGCCTGTCGTGCTTTCTGGTTCCCGGCGGATGGGCGCGTATTCGCGAGATGATCCGCAGGGGCTAGGGGCCGCGGGGGGGGCGGCTGACTATGCACAACCGTGGCCGTGGTGTTAGGACCGCCCCGCGCGGCGCAGCTCTTTCAGGTTGAGGCCGCCGATCACATGGGCGACGCCAAAATAAACAGCCATCCCAGCCAGAACCAACCCCAACAGCGCCAGATAGCGTAGGCCGTCCGCGTTCAACGCTGCAGCAAAGTGATCTGCCAGCGCGTAAAGCGCCCCGCCCATTGCGAGCGCTGCGACCGTGATGCGCCAGATTTTGGATTTGAAACGCGCATCCAAACGGGCGACATCGCCGAAACGGCCCGCGCCGATCGCCAGTTGCAGAACCATGATCCAAGCCGCTGTCGTGGTTGCCACCGCAGGGGCCATCCATCCGATCCAGGGGTGCAGACCAAAGGCCAGCGCTGCGTTCACCACCATCGACCAGACCGCATAGCGGAAGGGGGACTTGGTGTCCTGACGGGCGAAAAACAGGGGTTGCAGGGTCTTTTGCATCACAAAGGCGGGCAGACCCAGGCCGTAGATGGCCGTCGCCACAGCAATCGCTTGCGTGTCCGCCGGAGTCATCTCGCCGCGTTCAAACAACACCGAAACCAACGGAAGTGGAATGACCAGCAGGGCAATCGCGCTTGGGATCGTCAGGGCCAGGGCGAATTCGGACGCGCGGGAATAGGCATTGCGTGCGCCTGCGTCGTCCTGGGCTTTCAGGCGGCGGGACAAATCTGGCAACAGAACGATGCCAACGGCAATGCCGATTACGCCAAGAGGCAGCTGATACAGGCGGTCGGCTGCAAACAGCCAGCTGACCGCACCTTCGGTGCGCGAGGCGACCAATTGGCCGACGACCAGATTGACCTGCATCACACCAGACGCCAACGCCGCAGGCAGAGCCACCTTCAGCATCAGCGACATGTCCGGCGACCAGCGTGGCAGGCCGGGCCGGATTTTAACACCGGCGCGGCTCGCCGCTGTCCAAACAAGTGCCAGTTGCGCAATGCCGGCAATCGGAATGGTCCAGATCAGCCAGAGGATGACTTCCTGGCCAAGCATATAGGCCAGAGTCATTGCCGTGACCGCAAAGATGTTCAGCAAAACGGGGGCGGCGGCGGCGGCGGCGAAGCGGCCGGTGGCGTTCAAAACACCAGAGAACAGGGCCGCCAGCGACATGAACAGAATATAGGGAAATACAATCCGTCCGTATCCCACGGTCACGTCAAAGCGCTCGTCGCCGTAAAAACCCTCGGCTGTGGCCCAGACCAGCGCTGGCATGAAAATCATGGCCAAGGCGGTCAGGGTTAGCACCGCAAAGGCCAAGCCGTTAAACGCGTCGCGCGCAAACTCGGTGGCGCCGTCATTTGCCTCGTATTTCTTGGAAAACATCGGCACGAAGGCTGCGTTGAACGCCCCTTCCGCAAAGAAACGGCGGAACATGTTCGGCAGACGGAACGCCGCGACAAAGGCATCCATGCCCCCGGCAGGTCCAATCAGGCTGAGCAGCAGAATCTCGCGCGCAAAGCCAAGTACGCGGCTAAGCAGGGTCCAGAACCCGACGGTCAGAAATCCTTTTATCAGCCGGATCGGCTTCATCCATCTGCCCTTTCGCGCCCTTTGACGATTGCGTCTTTCAGACGTTTCTCAATCGTCTTGAGCTTGCTTTCGGTATAGAACTTCAGACCGAACATGTCCTTCACATAGAAGGTGTCGACCACCTGTTCGCCATAGGTCGCGATGACCGCAGAGGCGATATAGATATTGCTGTTGGCAAGCGCGCGGGTCAAATCATGCAGCAAGCCCGGACGATCACGGGTGTCGACTTCGATGATGGTATAAAGTTCGGACCCCTCGTTGTCGAAGGTGATGGTCGTAGGCACTTTGAAGGCACGTTCGCGTTTCTTGAGGGCATCGCGCGACCGCATGGCCTCGGATGTGACCACTTCGCCTTTGAGTGTTTTGTGGATCGTGCGCGACAAACGCTCGAGCCGATTGGCCTCATAGGGGTGGCCATCGGCGTCCTGAATCCAGAAAGCGGCGGTGGCATAGCCGTCCTTGGTCGTATAGGTCCGCGCATCCACGACATTTGCGCCAACCAGCGCAAGCGACCCCGCGAGGCGCGAGAAGATGCCGGGGTGATCGGCAATGGCAAACAGAACGCGCGTTGCATCGCGGTCTGTATCCGGATGCAGATCGATGCGAATTTCGTCGTCACCCAACTCTTGCAGCAGCGTTGCAAAGACCGTTTGCGCCTCGGTTGGCAAACCTTGCCAATAGGCGTCGTAATGACGGCTGGTTTCCTGTTTCAGCGCTTTGGCATCCCAACCCGTCAGGGCAGCGCGCAACGCCTTGCGTGCCTCGACTCCCCGGTTCTTGCGGTTGATGCCTTCGAGCCCGTCTTCAAGCGCGGTTCGCGTCAGCCCATACAAAGACCGGATCAGGGTGGCTTTCCAGTTGTTCCACGTTTCAGGCCCGACGCCCCGGATGTCACACACCGTCAGAACTGTCAGCAAATCCAGCCGCTTGACGCTGCCCACGGCTTTGGCAAAGTCTCGGATGGTGCGCGGGTCGGACAGATCGCGTTTCTGAGCCACATCCGACATCAAAAGATGCGAGCGGACCAGCCATTCAACTGTGTCACAATCGTCTTTGTTCAATCCCAGCCGCGGGGCCACTTTCTTGGCGATTTGCGCCCCAAGGATAGAGTGATCGGTTTCGCGCCCTTTGCCGATGTCATGCAACAGCAGGGCGACAATCATGACCTTGTGATTGATCCCCTGGCGCAGAATATTGGAACTCAGGGGCAGCTCTTCTTCAAGCAGTTCTTGCTCGATCCGCGTCAGTTGCGAGATCACCTGAATGGTGTGCTCGTCCACCGTATAGCTGTGGTACATATTGAACTGCATCATCGCGACGATGGGTTCAAATTCTGGGATGAACGCCGACAACACGCCCAGTTCATTCATGCGCCGCAGGGCACGCTCCGGGTTGCCGTGTTTCAGTAGCGTATCCAGAAAAATCTTGGCGGCGTGTTTGTCCGAGCGCACTGAGTCGTCAATCAGATGCAGATTGGCCGTCACCAAACGCATTGCGTCCGGGTGAATCAAAAGCCCGGTCCGCAGCGCTTCTTCAAACAGGCGCAACAGGTTCAGCCGGTCTTCCAGAAACTTGGTGTCATCAGCGATGGCGAGCCGGTTGTGGATCACCTGATAGCCATCCTTAACCTTGCGGCGCCGTTTGAATATCCGCTCCATCAAGGCAGGGGCTTTGGCGTGATTGGCTTCCAGTTTCGTCAACAGGATCCGCGTCAGATCTCCAACCGAGGTGGCATGCCGGAAAAAGTCCTGCATAAAGATCTCGACCGCGCGTCGCCCGGCTTTGTCCTCATAGCCCATGCGTTCGGCAACCATGACCTGCATGTCAAAACTCAGCTGCTCCATCGGCCGTTTCGCCAACAGATGCAGATGGGCGCGGGTGGCCCAGAGAAAATTCTCGGCGCGGGCGAACAGTTCGAATTCTTCCTGACGAAATAGCCCAAGGCCGACCAGTTCGCGCACGTCATTCACGTGGTAGACATATTTCGCGATCCAGAACAAAGACTGCAGATCCCGAAGACCCCCTTTGCCCTCTTTGACGTTCGGCTCGACCACATAACGCGCGCCTTGTTTGACGTGCCGCGCGTCGCGCTCTGCCAGCTTCGCTTCGATGAACTGACGTTCACTGCCTTTGAACAGGTCTTTTTCCAGCGTCTTTGGCAATTCATCGCCAAGGGGCGCATAGCCTGCCAGAAATCGCTGTTCGAGCAAGGCTGAGCGACTGGTGAAATCCTCGCCCCCAAGGCGCAGACAATCCCGGATGGTACGCGAGCTGTGCCCGACCTTCAGGCGCAAATCCCACAGCATATAGAGCATCGATTCGATGACGCTCTCAGCCCAGGGCGTGATCTTGTAGGGTGTCAGAAACAGCAGATCGACGTCAGACTGCGGCGCCATCTCGCCGCGCCCGTATCCGCCGACCGCAAAAAGCGCGATTTTTTCGCCTTCGGTAGGGGTTGCAAGCGGATGCAGGTGGGTGACGGCAACAAAATGGGTTGTCGTGACAAGGCAATCGGTCAGCCAGGTATAGGCCCGCGTCAATGGCCGCGCGTCAAAGGGGCGTGTTTCAAACCCAGCCTCAATCGCCGCACGCCCCGTTTTTTGCACATCTCGCAACAGCGCAACAACGCCCTGACGCATGTCTTTCGCGTCTTTAGAGGCTGCGCATAAAGCGGAAAGATCCGCGCCAAACTTGGCGCGGTTCACAATCAGATCAGGGTCGCAAATAAGATCTGCCGGAGGCTCTGGCAGAAATGGTGCCGTATCAGAAGCCTGTTCCGGCGAAACTTCTTGGTGCTGGGTCAAGGATAACAACCTGTTTGTCACGCACTGTGGCCACTGCTAGCCCGCGCTCGTTCGTACCATCTGCACGCAGACGGAAAATACCGTTCACACCCTGAAAACCTGCGCCCTGTGTCAGCGCATCGGTGGTCAGAGCATTGCTACGTCCCTCTGCCACAAGTGCGCCGATGGCAGCAACACCATCATAGGCCAAACCGCTGATTGCATGAGGTTTGCCACCAAATGCGTCGGTGTAACGGCTGTTGAACTGGCTTGTCAGCGCCGGATCAGGAAGCGCGAACCAGCCTTCTTGCACGCCCTTCAGCGCCAGAGTCTGTGGTGTTGCGTCCCAACGGGTCAGGCCCAGATACTGAACTTTCTCTGCGGTCACACCGGCCTCAGGCATGAGTTCTGCCAAAAACGGGAGCGCACCGGATGCATCCGCTGTCAGGAACAGCGCGTCTGCTGCGGTGTCTTCGACCAGATCGCGTACTTCATTGACGGCCTGAATCGCGCCCTGCTGCGAGAACTGATAGGACACGGCACCCGAATTCACTGCGCCATTCGCGTTGATCGCGTTGATGATCGCGTCCCGACCCGCTTGGCCTGCGACGTTTTCTGCATGCACAGTCACATAGCTGTTTTTGCCATTGCGGGTTGCGAATTCGATCAGACGGTCTGCGGTGTTCTGGAATGTCGCGCCCAGCACGAACACATTGCCACCTGCAATCGATGGGTTGTTTGAGAAGGACAGCACGTTGATGCCCGTGCCCGCCATCGCAAGTCCAACCGCATTTGTCGGGGCAGAGCGCACTGGCCCCAGAATGATCTTTGCACCATCCTCAACAGCCTGACGGGCGGCATTTTGCGCGGTCTGCACGTCTCCGGCTGTGTCATAGACGCGCATATCGATTTGGACGCCCTGCAAATCGGCAATCGCCAGACGCGCGGCGTTTTCCAGACTTTGCGCCAGCGTCGCATCGCCAGCGGCCTCAGATGTTTTGGGCACCAACAAAGCCACTGGAACAGGGGCCGTTGTATTGATCGATGGGCCGCCTCCAAGGGCAATCGGCTCACAGGCTGCGATGCCTACCGCAGTTGCGAGGACAAGTGCCCCTTTCACAAAGCGGCGACGAAGCTTAAAAGCGGAACCCATAGAACTATCCTCATTCCTGGCCTGGGCGGGATCTGTGGCGTAAAAGCCGCTCCCGCGTGATTGGTTGCCCCTGATGAGGCGAATAATAAACGTGCACGCCGGAGGGTCCAGCGTTGAATCATGAAATCAAACGGCTGACCCCGGGTCTGTACTTTGTCGCGACCCCGATTGGGACAGCGAGGGACATAACATTGCGTGCACTTGACGTCTTGGCCAGCGCCGATGTCATTGCCGCAGAAGATACGCGATCTTTGCGCCGATTGCTCGAGATCCATGGGGTGCCCCTGAACGGGCGGCAGGTTCTGGCCTATCACGATCATTCAAGCGCTGGGGCAAGGGCCAAGATTCTGGCGCTGCTTGAGGCGGGGAAATCCGTGGCCTACGCCAGCGAAGCGGGCACGCCTTTGATCGCCGATCCAGGCTACCACCTGTCCAAAGAAGCCTCAGATGCAGGCCACCTTGTGACCACCACCCCCGGAGCCTCGGCTGTCGTCAGCGCTCTGACTCTGGCGGGGTTGCCGACGGATGCGTTTTTCTTTGAAGGCTTTCTGCCCAACAGCACATCGGCGCGAAAAACCAAACTGGACGCTCTGCGTGAGATCCCAGGAACTTTGGTGTTTTATGAAAGCCCAAAGCGCTTGGCTGACATGCTGCGCGACGCGGCAGCCGTATTGGGGCCAGACCGCTCGGCCGCGGTATGTCGTGAGATCACCAAGAAATTCGAAGAGGTCAAACGCGGTACCTTGGACAGCCTGGCGACAGAGTTGAAAGGTGCCTCTGTGAAGGGCGAGATTGTGGTGCTGGTTGACCGCGCGGGTGCGCAAGAGATGGGGCAAGACGATATCGCGGATGCGGTTCGCAAAGCGCTTGAAACCATGTCCGTGCGCGATGCGGCCGAAACCGTGGCGCAGGCCACCGGACAGAACAAACGAAAAATTTACGCATTGGCCCTAGAGTTGAAATCGTCAAAGTAACGATCGGCTTTAGGAACCCCAATGTTTGTTGATACATCCAGTGCTTTTGCCAATGCGCAACCGGTGCAGCTGACACTTGATTTTGAGGCAGATTCAACACCCGTTCAGGATGTGCGTAGGTCGCGTGGACAACGGGCTTATCTTGCCGGGCAGGCCGCGGAAAACGCCGTTGACCGGATGTATCGTGACCGTGGATTTGAACCGCTTGCACGCCGATGGCGCGGCGGCGGTGGTGAAATTGATTTGATCTATCGCGACGGGGCTGGCTGTGTCTTTGTTGAGGTCAAGCAAAGTGCCAATTTTGATCGCGCAGTACAGTCGCTGCGCCCGGCTCAGATCAGGCGGTTGATGCAGGCGGCCACTGTGTTCGTTGCGGATCAACCCATGGGTCAAATGACAGATATGCGTTTTGATGTTGCTCTGGTGAACCGGCATGGGGAAACAGAAATTCTGGAAAATGCTCTCTGGGCGGCCTAACCCCCCATTGCAAGGCGGGGTTTGCTACGCCATGTAAAGGGCAGTGAATTTGAGGACTGCCCATGAAAATCGCCTTCCAGATGGACCCGATCTCCGATGTTGACATCAACGCCGACAGTTCTTTTCGTCTAGCTGAAGAGGCGCAGGCGAGAGGGCATGAGTTGTTCTTTTATGGGCCAGACCAGCTGGCCTATGAAGAAGGTCGCATCACGGCAAAAGGGCACAGGTTCACTGTTCAGCGTGTGCAAGGGGAACATGTGGATCTGGGTCCCTTGGAGAATGTGGATCTGGCCGACTTTGACGTGATCTGGCTGCGTCAGGATCCGCCTTTTGACATGCACTACATCACCTCGACCCATCTCTTGGATCGGCTGAAAGATGACGTGCTGGTGGTGAATGATCCGTTCTGGGTGCGTAACTACCCCGAGAAGCTTTTGGTTCTTGATTTCCCGCAATTGACGCCGCCCACAACGATTGCGCGTGATCTGGAGACAATCAAAGCGTTCAAGGCAAAGCATGGCGATGTGATTCTCAAACCGCTTTACGGCAACGGCGGGGCGGGCGTGTTTCGACTGGATGCCAATGATCGCAATCTGACCTCACTGCACGAGCTGTTTACCGGCTTTAGTCGCGAGCCGCTGATCGTTCAAAAGTTCCTGCCGGATGTCAGCAATGGCGACAAACGGGTGATCCTTGTGGACGGCGCGCCTGTCGGTGCCATCAACCGCGTGCCAGCGGCCGGGGAAACCCGCAGCAATATGCATGTCGGCGGTCGTCCGGAAAAAATTGGTCTCACAGAGCGCGATCTCGAGATCTGTGCTGCGATTGGCCCCTTGCTGCGTGAAAAAGGGCAGGTGTTTGTGGGCATCGATGTCATTGGCGACTATCTGACCGAGATCAATGTCACGTCACCGACCGGCATTCAGGAGCTTGAGCGGTTTGACGGTGTGAATATTGCCGAACAAATCTGGCAGGCGATCGAAGCCAAACTTTAAGGCGTGTCGCGCACGATCCGGTAGCTGAGAGCTTCGGCGATGTGTGGCGCACGCACGCCGATGCTTTGTTCAAGGTCTGCGATTGTGCGCGCGATGCGCAAGATGCGGTGATAGCCGCGCGCCGTCACGTTGAACCGTTGCGCGGCCATCTGCATCAGGTCGCGGCCTTCTGCATCAGGGGTTGCGACCTCTTCCAGAAATTTGCCTTGCAGGTCTGCGTTGGTGCGCAGATCGGCAAAATCTTTGAACCGCACGGATTGCTGTTTGAGCGCCAAGGCGACGCGGGCGGCGACCACCGACGAGGGCTCGCCATCTGCGGGGCGATCCAGATCCTGAAACTCGACCGGGGGTACCTCTAGCCTTAGATCAATGCGGTCCATGAGCGGGCCAGAGATCCTGTCCAGGTATTCTTCGCCGCAGACCGGAACCCGCGCGCAGGCCTGGGCGGGATCATACATAAAGCCGCAACGACAGGGGTTTGCGGCGGCAATCAGCGAGAATCGGCAGGGGTAGCTGACGTGGGCATTGGCCCGCGAGACCAGAACTTTTCCGGTTTCAATCGGTTGGCGCAGGGTTTCCAGCACATTCCGTGTGAACTCGGGGAATTCGTCCAGAAACAGCACGCCATTATGCGCCAGACTGATTTCACCGGGCTGCGCGCGTCGTCCGCCGCCCACGATGGCGGGCATCGAGGCCGTGTGATGCGGTTCGCGAAAGGGGCGCGTGCGCGAGATGCCGCCCTGATCCAACAGACCTGCGATCGAGTGGATCATGCTGGTTTCCAGCGCCTCTTCTGCGGTCAGTGGGGGCAAGATCGATGGCAACCGTGCGGCCAGCATGGATTTTCCGGATCCGGGCGTGCCGATCAGCAAGAGGTGATGACGCCCCGCAGCCGCGATTTCCAGCGCGCGTTTGGCGCGATACTGGCTTTTCACGTCGCGCAGATCTTTGAGATCTTGGTCCCGAACCACTTCACCGGGCTGGCTTGGCGCAATCGGGGTCTGACCTGTGAAATGGCGCAGCGCCTCTGTCAGACCTCGCGGTGCGATGACTTCGGTCGCGCCAACCCAGGCGGCTTCGGGCCCTGAGGCCGCGGGGCAAAGCAGGCGACGGTTCTCGCGCGCGGCGGTCATGGCCGCAGGCAAGGCGCCGGTCACGGGCACCAGCGTTCCGTCCAGAGACAGCTCGCCCAGTGCCAAGGTCGCATCTGCCGCATCTTGAGGAATGATGTCCAAAGCCGCCAGCAGTGCGATTGCGATGGGCAGGTCGAAATGGCTGCCCTCTTTGGGCAGGTCGGCCGGCGACAGGTTCACAGTGATCCGCTTTGACGGCAAGGCAATCGCCAGCGCATTCATTGCAGCGCGAATACGTTCGCGCGCCTCTGATACCGCCTTGTCTGGCAGGCCCACGATGGAAAACGCGGGCACGCCCGGTGTGATGGCGCATTGCACCTCGACGAGGTGTGCGTCCACGCCTTCAAATGCGACGGTATAGCTGCGCGCGGACATATAAGCCTCTTGCCGTTTGGGGCAGGCTAGGCACAGATGGTTAGCAAACTGTTAACATACGCAGGGACTTAGGGGTGTCTAAGCCGGCCAGTCCTTGGTCGGATAGTCTTTTTTGTACCACGGCAAGGTGTCGCCAATTTCCAACCCAAGGGCGCGCCATTTCTGGAATGCGGGATCCGTCAGGTGGCTGTTCACATAGGCCTGTGCCATGTCCGACATGGGGAGGCTATAACCAGCAAGCCGCGCCGCGACGGGGGCAAAAAAGACGTCAGCCACACAATAGTCGCCGCAGAGCCACTGGCCTTTGGAGCCACACATGTCGCGCGCCCAAGACCAGATCGTTTCCAGGCGTGCCACATCCTCTAGAACCGCGCTGCTGGGCTGACTGTCGGCATAGGCTGTGCGCAGGTTCATCGGGCAATCACCGCGCAACGCCGTAAAACCAGAATGCATTTCGGCCGCTAGCGTGCGAGCCACAGCGCGGTGCTTTGGGTTTTTGGGCCAAAAACCTGCGTCGGGGTGACGGCTGGCCAGTTCTTCGGCGATGGCAAGGCTGTCTGAAATTGCCACACCGTCCTCGGTCACCAGGGTTGGAACGGTTTTCGCGGGCGCATGGTCCGCCATTTGCGCAGCAACCCCGGCAGGGTCGTGGAAGTTCAGCAAAGTTTCCCGGCGCGGGAGGTTGAATTTTTCAAGCAGCAGCCACCCGCGCAGGGACCAGGAAGAATAGGCGTAGTCGCCGATGATCAGATGATAAGTCATAGGGAAAGACTAGGCCGAAAGCCTGTGGCGGGTAAAACCAAGATCTGTCATGCGGCGGATCACGGTGTGTGATTGATCGCTTTGGTCGTCCAGCCGGATGCATCGATGTCGATTTCTGTCACCGACAGATTGTCGATCCGATGGCCAAAGGCCTCATAGGCGGTTAGCTTCTCGGACCTTTGAAGCTGGGTTAGAATGGCGCCGAAGTGGGCCACGACGATCAGATCTTTGTCTGGGTAAGCGGCAAGCGCTGTGTCCACAGCCTTACCGACGCGGGCCTCAAGCGTGTGCCAGGATTCGCCATTTGGGGGGCTGACATCTCCGGGCGTTTCCCAAAAGGCCCGATAGGTTTCTTGATCCTCGACCTCGTCAAAGCGTTGCAACTCCCAGTCGCCAAAATTCATTTCCCGCAGGCCCGGGTCATGTGGCAGGCGCGCGCGGCTGCCTTGGATGGCGTCGGCGGTTGCGGCGGCGCGTGACAGATCCGAGGAAATGACCAGCGCGTCCTGCGGAAGATGTGCTGAAAGCCTCGCGATGGCGGCGGTGTCAGACAGATCTGCGGGCAAATCGCTCCAGCCGACCATGGTTTTTGCGTGCGTCGGGCCGTGCCGCACAAGGCTGAGACGTCTCATGGAAGTTGCCCTTTCAAAACTTGCGGCAGCCCTGCGATCACAAAGACGGCAAGGTCGGCGGCCGCGGCCAGCTCTTGGTTCAGTTTGCCCTGCGCAATGCGGAACCTGCGCGCCAGTGCATTGTCGGGCACAATTCCCATGCCGACTTCGTTTGAGACGATGACAACCCGGCCATTGCACGCCGCAAGTGACTCGATAAACGATTGGGTTTCAGCTTCGATATCATGCTCGGCCATCATGTGATTGGTCAGCCACATCGATGCGCAGTCCAAAAGCACCACCTGATCTGCGCCGACCTGCGACAGTGCAGCCTGCATATCCAGCGGTTCTTCGATGGTCAGCCAGTCTGCGCCACGCATATCGATATGATCGCGCACCTTGGCGGCCATTTCGTCGTCGTAAACTTGCGATGTCGCGACATAGACCCGAGGCGCGCCGGTCTGAACCACAAGGGCCTCGGCAAAGGCGGATTTACCAGAAGAGGCGCCGCCAAGAACAAATGTCAGATTTGGCAGATGCGCCATTCGTTTTCCTAATTGTGATCCGCTTCAATGTTCCTTGCGTAAATAACATAAATATTCGGCGCAAGGAGGGGGCCAATGACACATATGGATCAGACTTTCATGCGTGGCGCGATGAAAGCAGAACTTTTAGATGCCGAGACCGAGACGGCCTTGGCGGTGGCTTGGCGGGATGACCGCGACGAACGCGCCCTGCACCGGTTGATTACGGCCTACATGCGGCTCGCGATCTCTATGGCTGCCAAATTCAGACGCTATGGCGTGCCCATGAACGATTTGGTTCAAGAGGCGGGTCTTGGGCTGATGAAAGCTGCGGACAAATTCGACCCTGATCGCGGTGTCCGCTTTTCGACCTATGCCGTTTGGTGGATAAAGGCGAGCATTCAGGATTACGTGATGCGCAATTGGTCCATGGTGCGCACAGGATCCACAAGTAACCAAAAATCTCTATTCTTCAACATGCGCCGTGTTCAGGCACAGCTGGAGCGCGAAGCGTCCCAGCGCGGAGAACAACTGGATCGTCATCAGCTGCATCAATTGATTGCTACTGAGGTGGGCGTTCCCCTGCATGATGTTGAAATGATGGATGGGCGTTTGTCTGGCTCTGACTATTCTTTGAACGCAACCCAATCTGTCGAAGAGGAGGGGCGGGAATGGATTGATCTACTGGAGGATGAGACGGAGCAGGCCAAAGAGGCGTTTGAGTCGTCACATGATACAGATCAGCTACGGGTGTGGCTGTTGGATGCCTTGAACGGATTGAGTGACCGTGAACGATTGATCATACGCGAACGTAAGCTGAGAGAAGAGCCCAGAACCCTCGAAAGCCTCGGTGTGGAACTCGGGCTTTCAAAAGAACGTGTTCGCCAAGTCGAAGCCGCGGCTTTTGGCAAGATGCGCAAGTTTCTTGAAACGAACGTGCGCGAGGTGCAGCATTTCCTGTGATAGTCACAGGTGCTTAAGCGCTTGGGAACACGTGTCTATCCTCGACTTGTTGCGAGATCTTTGAAATTTGATGCAGAGCTATGTAAATAGC
>NZ_CAXREH010000180.1:0-16990 GCF_964229375.1 Cognatishimia sp. | reverse complement strand
AAGGCAGGTCTGCTGGTGCCGCCGGGCAATGTGGATGCGTTGACGTCTGCATTAGAGTCTCTGGTTCAGGATGTTGATTTACAAAAGAAAATGGGCGTTCACGGCCGCACGAAAGTGCAGCAGGAATATAATGCGTTTGATGAGGCGAAATGGTTGTCTGATCTTATTGAATCCTATCATCGCCCGGACAGATGCCCGGTACTGGATCTGCGGCCGCAAGAGGTGATGGCATGACGCAAGACACACCGACAGTGGCCGTCGTGGCGATTGGCCGAAACGAAGGCCAGCGCCTTGTTGATTGTTTGGCGTCCCTGCAAGGCAAGGTCGCGCGAGTGGTTTATGTGGACAGCGGCTCGGTCGATATGTCGGTGCAAAACGCCCGAGATGTTGGGGCCGAAGTTGTCGAGCTGTCCTCAGACCGTCCTTTCACCGCGGCGCGGGGCCGTGCCGCGGGATATGCGCATTTAAAGACCGGCGAGATGCCCGATTACGTTCAGTTCATCGACGGCGATTGCCGTGTGGATCCTGACTGGATTGCGCGCGCGTCATCGGCGTTGGACGCTGACATGGAGTTGGGTCTGGTGACAGGCTGGCGGCGCGAGCGTTTCCCGGAGGCGAGCCTTTACAATGACTTGTGCCATGATGAGTGGAACCGCCCCGAGGGGCTGATCGAGACCTGTGGCGGCGATATAATGGTGCGACCTGCGGCCTATGAAGAGGCGGGCGGTTTTGACGAGACAGTGATTGCCGCAGAGGATGACGAGTTCTGCGTGCGGATGCGCAAAGCGGGCTGGCTGCTGCGCCGGATTCCCTATGAGATGACCTATCACGACGCAGGCATGACGCGGTTTTCGCAATGGTGGCAGCGCGCGGTGCGGTCGGGTCACGGATTTGCGCAGGTTGGTCATATGCACCCACCTTACTTCGCCAAGGAACAGAAACGCGTGGTGCTTTACGGCGGTGCGGTCCCCTTGGCGGCTTTGATCCTGTGGCTTGTGTGGCCTGTGACCTTGGTCCTGATCGCTGCGGTCTATGGGCTGAACTATGTGCGCACCGTGAAAGGGCTGACGCAAGCCGGAATGGAAACCCCGCGCGCGCGTCGTCATGGGTTGCTGCTGACCCTGTCTAAGTTTCCCAATATCCTCGGTATGGGGATGTTCCACTATCGTCGCCTGAAGGGGCGGCACATGCAGATTATCGAGTATAAATGACATGACCCAACCTATCCGTACCGCACTCATCGGCGCAGGCTATATTGCCGATTGGCACGCCGAAGCGTTGAAAATGACTCCGGGCGTCGCGTTGACGGCGGTGTGCGATCTGTCGCAAGGCGCAGCCGAAGCGCTGGCCTCGGCGCATGGTGCGCAGGCGTTTACGGACCTGGATGAGATGCTCGCCGCGCACATTTGCGATGCGGTGCATATTTTGACACCACCGGACAGTCATGCGGCCTTGGCCAAAAAATGTTTGAACGCGGGTGTGCATTGCCTGGTTGAAAAACCGGTCGCGCTGAGTGCGGCAGAGACGCAAGACATTCAGGACGTCGCTGAAAAAGCAGGGAAACTCTTTGTCGCCGGGCACAACTTCATGGGGCTTCCAAGTTACGAGCGCCTGAAAGCCGATCTGACCTCTGGCGCGCTTGGGCGGGTTGGCTCTGCCGAGATCAACTGGCATTTCCCTTTGGCCCCTTTGCGATCGGGACCATTTGGCATCTGGTTGCTGCGCGAGCCCAAGAATCTGCTGCTAGAGCTGGGGCCGCATCTGTTTGGCTTTGCCGTGGATATGTTTGGCCCGCTTACGATTGAACATCTGAGCTTGGGTAAACACATCGAAATCCCGTCGGCTGGAATGCGTCCGCAAAGCTGGCGCATTCTTGCGCGGGCTGGCGATGTGGATGTGACGCTCAATCTGTCGCTTGTGGAAACGGCAGACGATCGCTCGGTCACGGTGCTGGGATCGCGGGCGAGGGCGCGGTTGAACTATGCCGAAGACACGCTGGTGATCGAGGGCGAAAACGCCTCGGATATTGTGGTGAACCCATTGCGCAAGCAGTTGGGCCTTGCCTGGCAACATCTGCGCGAAGGGGGGGTAAACGTGGCGCGTCAGCTGTCCTCTCTCAATCGAAAATCCGCATATGGGCTAAGCTTTCAAGGCACGTTTCAGGCGTTTTATCAGAGTGTTCAGAACAAAACTCCAATGGACAGCCGGTTTGACGGTGCCTCTGCGGTGACTGTTATGCAGGCCATCGACGATACGTTGGCCTTGATGCCAGACGTGGACGTGCCAGCAAAACCCAAACGGCAACGTAAACCCAAGCCATCCGTTCTTGTCGTCGGTGGGACCGGCTTTATCGGGCGGGCTTTGACACGCAAACTGGTGGCCGAAGGCAAGGACGTGCGTGTTCTTAGCCGCGGGAAATCTGGCCCGTTTGCAGATATCGCCAAACACGTAGAGCTGTATTCTGCGTCGTTGCACGACCTCGAGGCCTTGGCCGGCGCGATGGACGGCATTGAGGCGGTCTATCATCTGGGCAAATCCCTGGATAACACCTGGGAGGACTGCCTGCGCAATGATGTGGGTGTCACGCTTAATCTGGCGCGGGCGGCGATGGCTGCTGATGTGAACCGGTTCATTTATACCGGCACGATCGCGTCCTATGACATGAGCGATCCGGCGGTGACGATCACCGAAAGCACCGGTTTTGATACGGATATGACCGATCGCAACCTCTATGCCCGCTCCAAGGCCAAATGCGAGGAAGAGCTGACCAAGCTGCATGACGCCGAAGGCCTGCCGCTGGTCATTGCGCGGCCTGGAATTGTCGTTGGCAAAGGCGGCCCTTTGCAACATTGGGGCATCGGACGCTGGCATGGCGCGGGCGCGGTGCGCATTTGGGGGCCGGGCACGAATATTCTGCCGTTTGTCCTGATTGACGATGTGGCCGATGCCTTGGTGACGATGATGGATCACGACAAAGCGGTCGGGCAAAGCTTTAACCTGATTGGTGATCCCATGCTGTCAGGGCGCGACTATTTCGCGGCGATTCACAAACAGCTTGGGGCCAAGATCAGCGTTTCAACCGGCAACCTGAATGTTTTCTGGGCGGCGGATGCGGTGAAATATGGGCTGAAACGCTATGCGCTGGGACGCAAGGGCGCCATTCGCCCTTCGCGTGCAGATTGGAAGTCGCGCGCGCATTTCTCGCCCTTTGACAACAGCCTCGCGAAATCTCTGCTGGGATGGACGCCCGAGGCCAGCCGCGCCGATTTCATAAAACGGGCCATCAAAGATGCGGACCTTTTGGGCTTTTAAGCGCTGCCATAATTTGTGCGCATTCTTTGTGTAGGCTGCGCTGCAAAGATAAGAAAAACGGATCCGAGAGAGGATACGAGCATGAACAGACAATTGGTTCCAAGCAAGAACCGCGATGTCTATGCGCCCCATGTCGATGAGGCGCAGGTTCTGTGGGATGCCATGGAACAAATCGGGCTGGACCCGGGACATTTGCGTCGCAATCGCATCGTGACCGCGAACAAAAGCGATCCATTGCACAAACAGTTCGACATGCTTCGCACGCGGCTTTTGCTGGCGATGCGCGAAAACGGATGGACCCGCGTTGCGGTGACCGCGCCGACCGAAGGCTGCGGATCAAGCTTTGTCGCGGCCAACCTTGCGATTTCCTTTGCCCGTATGGAAAGCCTGCGCACCATTTTGTTGGACATGAATTTGTCCGCGCCAAGCCTGTCGCGCATTCTGGGGGTCAGCGACCCAACCGATATTGCGGACTATCTGCGCGGCCATATTCCACCCGAGGACTATTTCCTGCGGGCTGGACAGGGTTTTGCGCTTGGTCTGAATGAAACCCGCGATTTGAACTCGGCAGAGTTGTTCCAAGAGGCCATGATGGTCGATGTTCTGGCAGAGCTTCAGGATGTTCTGGCGCCGGATGTGGTGATCTATGACTTGCCACCCGTGCTGGAAAGCGACGAGCTGCTGAGCTTTTTGCCCAACGTTGACGGGGTCTTGTTGGTGGTCGGCGGTGGCCAGACGCATCCACAGGATGTTCTGCGCGCGGAACAGGCGCTTGGGGATCGCACACAGTTGCTGGGCGTGGTCTTGAATAAATCCGAGGGCATTCTGGTTTAAAGCTCTGGATAGAAACATGAAAAAGGGTCGACGCTATGTCGACCCTTTTTGGTTTTGTGCAATGGGTGTTTTGGGGCTGCGCCTTACGCGCGCGCCATGACGACAAGCCCCAGTGTGATGATCAAAAGCCCTGCAAGCCGCATCATATTGAACGGCTCACCTAACGCCAGAATGCCAATCAGGAACACAACGATAAAGCTGATCGCGACAAAGGGATAGGCCAGCGACAGATCCAATGTGCGCAGGGCAAACAGCCAAAACAGCGTGCCGACCCCGTAAAACAACAGCCCTGCGATCACATAAGGCGAGGCGGCAAACCCCAAGACCTTGCCGATCACAGCGGCATCCGGCGCAAACGACACACGTTCGACCCCGATCTTGAAGGCGGTTTGGCCAAAAGCTGACAGGGTGACAGAGATCACCACCAAAATGAAACTGTGCAGCGTCATATCAGCAGCCCTTCGATGCTTAGGAATTTCGCGGCGATCACCAAGCCGACGCACAACAGAATGGCCACACGGCTGATTTTGTCGCGCAATGCAAAGACCACGGGATCGTCATCGATCTGCGCGCGCATCGCAAGCAGCCAGGCGCGGAAAATCCAGAACAGAACCAAGGGGGCCGTCAGCCAGAGCAACTCTGGCGCGCCATAGGTGCTGGAGACAATCTCGGTGCCGAAATACTGCGTCAGTGTCAGCACCGCCAGACCTCCAGCTGTAATTCCCATCGGCAGGATCGTTTGATTGTCCTTCAGGTAATAGCCACGCACTTTCTCTTTGGTTTTTGAGGTCTCGAGTTTTTGTATCTCGGTAAAGCGTTTCATCAGCGCCAGGCTGGCAAAGAAGAACAGCGAGAAGTTCAAAAGGCTGGGCGAGACGATGACACCAATGACCACACCGCCTACAAAGATACGTAGGGCGTAAAGGCAGGTCAGCACCACGATGTCGATGGCGGCTTTATGTTTGAACCACGTCGAATACAGCGTTGTCGTCAAAATATAGAGCGCGAATAGCCCGGTCACGATGGGCGAGAACTGCCACAGGCTGATCGCGAAGGCGCTGGTTAACAAGGCGGCCGAGGCAAGGATGCCGTGTTTCGGCGACAAGGTACCTGCCGCAAAGGGGCGGTTTCGTTTGCGCGGGTGCTGGCGGTCGGCTTCGATGTCCAGCAGGTCATTGATGATATAGATCGCCGAGGCACACATAGAAAAGACGGCCACGGCCAAAAGCGCTGCGGCCAGCATTTGCGGGTTCATATAGCTGTGCGAAAAGAACAGGGGCAACAAAACCAGCGAGTTCTTGGCCCATTGATGCGGGCGCATGGCCTTTAGGATGCCACGTGCCACAGATGGGCGGTCCTCAACCAACAGCGAGGGCTGGGTGTTTTTCAGTGCACGGGCTTTCACGTGTGCTGGGGCATTCACGACACCGACGCCGGTCGCATCCTTCCAGATGGCCAGATCAGGTGTGTCATTGCCAAGATACTCAAACGCGCCCTTGGCATCATTTTGAATGGCGTCGAGTTTTGCGTCGCCTTTCAAATTGTGACCCGGGCGCGAGGCGATCACGTCGTCAAAAAGCCCCAGATGTTCGGCCACTTGATCGGCCACCATCTGATCTGCGGCGGTCGCCAGAACAACACGGCGGCCTTTGCTTTTCTCTGCTTTGATATACGTCACGACCGCTTCGGTATAGGGCAGGGTGGCTGCGTCGAACTCTAGGTTTTGGGATAGAAACTGTTTCAGATCCGCACGTCCACGCGCCATTGCAGCACGTGCTTCGCGCCACAGATTTGGGCGCGCAATAACACGCACAAGCAATTCCTGCGCCACATCTGATTTGATCAAAGTCCCGTCTAGATCAACGTAGAGGGGAATCTGCTCTTTTATTTGCCTACTGTACATTCGGTCTCACCGCACGGATAACCATTACCAACACAAAATTCTTAATAAGAAATATTGACACAAATGTGGTTTTCCTGCGGAATTCACGGGGGGCCGTAAGGATCAGCCGTGCAGACATCCAAAATTCCGAATAAAACCGTCCCAAAGATGGATTGGGGCATCCTGTTTTTGCTGTTTTTCCTCGCTTGGGGCCTGCGCGTGATCGGCCTTGACTGGGGCTATCTTCACGGCGACGAACGGGTCAATCAGGCGGCCAAAGCTTTGGCTGGCCAGCTGGTGCCCGACCAGCATTTTTACCCACCTCTGATGCACTATATGGCCGCGGTGCTCTATGGCTGTTTGTACGTGGTCGGGAGGGCGGTTGATCTGTGGTCAAATACGGGCGAATTCCGCGCGCAATACTTTACGGACCCGACAATTTTTTACCTTGTCGCGCGGGCGATGACTGGCGCGATCTCGGCGCTGATGGCGCCTTTGTTCTATCGCATCGGACGGCTGCTTGGCTTTGGCAAAGGCGAGAGTTTCGTCATAGCGCTGTTTGCGGTTTTCGCACCTTTGTCGATCTATCTGTCCTACATCTTCAAGGGTGATGTCGGGGTCGCGGCCGCCAGTGTCTGGATCGTGTTGTTGATGATCCGCAAGGTGCAAAACCCAAGCCTGCGACGCATCGACATCTATCTGGGTCTTGGGGTGGTACTGGCGCTAAGCTTCAAGCACTCCTTCATTCTTTTGATGGTGCCATTGGCCGTTGCATTCCTGTCCGTCATGAGCAGCCAAATAGGGTTCAAATCCGCTCTGACGTCGATCGCTCGGATTACCATTACGGTCATTCTGATTTGGCCGATCCTGAATATCGGTATCCTGTTGGATTTCGCTAACTTTCTGAAATTTCAACAAATTCAAACCGTGATGTCGATCACCGAAGACGTGCGCTTTGTCGATTCTGTTGGCAAAATGCTGCGCGCTGCGTTGGATTGGCAGATTGGGATCAGCCTGTTGATGCCCTATGCGTTTCTGCTGTTTCCGGTCTTTGCATTGGGAATGGAAAAACCCGGCATGTTGATGGGGGTTTGGATCGCGACAATCGTCTCGACTTTGGGCGTTGCTTATCTGGTGGGGCTGCGTCAGCCGGAACAGCTTTGGATTGCGCATTTCATGGTGATCCAGCTGTTTGCCGCCATTAGCATCGCCTGCATCTATCGCCTGTCGCGCTCGGTTGGCGCCTTGGCGGCGGTCGCTGCGCTGGGCTTCTGCGTTGTCGGAGATATTACCATCTGGAAGCAGGCGCTGGTGCGTCCTGTGAATGAGGACGTGGCCTCGTATATTCAGACGGTTTATCCGGATCGCAAAGTCATGACGTCCATCGATGTGCCGCTGCAACAAAGCCGCGCTGCGCAAGATTTTGAATGGGCGCGCGTGACACGGACAGCGGAAAAATATGACCTGAATATGCCTGACATTGCGCAAGAGCGTCGCATCCCATCGGATCTGGCCGAGGCTTATTTCGTCGTCCCGATGCCAGAAGTGATGTTCGGGCTCGAGGGCACCACAGACGCCGATCTGGAAGGCAGCGTTGCACCGTTCGCATGGCCTCCGCAGCCCGAGGACTGGAAGCTTGCCAATTGGCGGGCCGATGGCGTGGATCTGTTTGTCATCAGCGATTTTCAGGGGTGGCTGGGCAAAGACAATGCGCCGTTGATGCAGGCATTTTTCCAAGAAGTGGAAACAGAATGCCAAAGCGTTCAGGTCTTTATGTCTCGCAAACCTTTGTTCCTTGAGCGCGATGTCAGCGTGATTGATTGCCGCGCAGACGGCTAGGGCGCCTGATCGAAAGAAACCTGACACAGCACTTGGATCAATCGTTAGCAAAGTGTTAACGTGCGCGCATGATTTTAAGATATGCGTTTCTGTTCTTTCTTTCGATGACGTCTGCTGCCGCCGCCGAGGTGCGCGTTGTCGATGGCGACACCCTCAAACTGCCGGATGGGCAAAACCACCGGATCTTTGGAATTGATGCACCCGAGCACGGCCAGACGTGCAAGCGCACTGACGGTTCGGTCTGGCCCTGCGGCAAGGCTGCGACCCAAGCGATGGTTGATTTGGTGAGCGGCAAAGAGGTCGTTTGCAGCACGCGGTTCTTCGATGATTTTGGACGGCCGGTTTCGACGTGCTTTGTCGGTGATTTGGACATCGGAGCCGAAATGGTGCGTCAGGGTCATGCCTGGGCGTTTGTGAAGTATGAAACCCCCTATGTGCCCGATGAATTGATCGCCAAGGGCCAAGCGCTGGGGATCTGGCGCGCTCCGACGCAAACGCCGTGGGACTACCGCGCTGAGCGCTGGAAAGTTGCAGAGCAGGCCGTTCCGGACAACGTCGACCCGAACTGCCGCATCAAGGGAAATATTTCAGACAACGGGCACATCTATCACGCGCCGTGGTCGCCTTATTATACGCGCACAAAGATCACGACAGCCAAAGGCGAGCGCTGGTTCTGTAGTGAGGAAGAGGCGATAAAAGCAGGCTGGCGCGCCCCGTATTGGGGACAAATGCCGCCTAAGTAGGCGGGCGTCGTCGGTACAGCTGTTCAGGAGACCTAAGCCTATTGGTGCGGTCGAGATGACTTTCTGAATTTTCAAACTCCAATAATTTATTATATTTTTCAGGTAGATAAGCCCAATTTCCCCTCCCGGAGAACAACGAATGTGTGCTTTTCCTGCACCATTTTGTGTGCTCTCTCATGACGGTTTTTCCGATTGATCGAGGTCCGAAAAACCCCCACTCCGAAGAGTAGGGGCTTGTCATTTATTTCAGTTGGTCGGGACGCAACATCCGCCGCATTTGTTTCTGCGCACGCTTCTCTTCTGCTGCCTTGCGTTCAGGCTCCGCTGCATTAGACCCATTTGGCATTGCTGATCGCCGTTAACGGAGGCCATGGGTTTTTCTCTTTCCATGCGAAGGTGGTTGCCTCTGGGTTGCCTTGAACGCCTTCCCATATTTCCTGTCGGGTCTGTGCGTCCAATGCCTCAACCACGGGCAAAGTCTTCATGCTCTGAGAGGCTCTTGAGGCCTGCCAGAACAAGGGCGCTGATCACCTCAGACTTCGCGATTTCCTTGTTTGTTGTTTCGACATGACGTTGCTGCATAGCGGTCGCCACGGCCACCACCTCAGGGCGCAACCTTACGATTGTCCAAAGCTCGCTTATGGAGGTCGCCGCCGCGTGTGCCGTGCGATATTCCCTTTCGATCAAGATCACGGGTGCCTCTTTGTGTAACCGCTCGGTGAACCGATGGCGCTTCTTGAGACCCACGTTTCGAGCGGTACCTTCGGGGCGCGTGTCGCTGCCGTTTGGTTGTTTGTTATCGGTGCTCATTTGTTGTCCTTTCGGTCGGCTCAAGTGTTCTGAGCCTTGCCGTGTATTCCGCCGTAGTTCTTCGCGGCAACAAGAACGCCGTCTTCACGGATACGATAACGGCTCTTGATGATTTCCATTTGCTCCGCGCTTGGCGGTTTTGGTGTGTGGTGATTGCTCATGGTCTTTCCTTTCGTGTTGAGCTTCGTGTGCTTCACGACACGAGAGAACGGCTCGTCCCCAGACCCAGAAAGGAAAGCCTGAAGGACAAGCCCACAGGGGGCCGCTAATTGGTATTGTGAAGGTTGCCCCCGAGCGAGAATGCTCAGGGGTCTTGGTCTTGAAGGGTTGTGCTTGCTTCGACCTCAAGCCACTATATGTGGTAGGCGCTATTCGCCTGCCTATGCAAAATGCACACCCAGTAGGTGCATAGGTGGCTTGTGTCAGGGTTCCCTTTCGCGTCTCCCTCTCAGTAATCCTCAAGTTCCCCTGAGCATCCTCCCTGAAGGCTCACCTGACCGATGTCAGTCAAGCACATCCTGCATCCAGGCTTTTTTTCCCTACGTCCACTCGGTAACTGCGCAAATTAGAGTTCCAGTGCAGGAAAGCTGAAGGATTGGCCGTTATGCAACCTCATTCTGAGTTGATACAACGTCCAAATTTGCCGCAAACCTAATTTCAAACTTCGCCCCATTTTGGGAGTTATTGACAGCCAGCCTGCCGGACATGTCTTCGATTATCCCGTAGCTGATGGACAATCCCAAACCAGTACCTTTTCCAGCTTCCTTGGTCGTAAAAAATGGCTCAAAGATCTTTGGCAATACTTCCTCATCTATCCCACCTGCGTTGTCTTCGATAGAAATAACAATGTGCTGGTCTATTCGCGCAGCCACTACCTTTATCCAGGGGTTCTGGACCTGTCGTTTTTCCAGTTCAAACTTGGCATTTGAAAGTAGGTTTAGGATGACCTGCTCGAACAAGATTGCATGACCGCAAATTAAAAGATTGCTTTCAATCCTCAGACTGAGATCAATCGAAGCAAGCTTTAGTTGGGGCGCAAGCAAGTTGACTGCGCGATTGATACAAGTACCCATTTCAAAAACTTGGACTGGGTCGTCTGCGCGCCTTCCAAAGATGCGCATGTGGTCAATGATGCTAGACGCTCTTTCTACCTGATTTGCGACCCTCTCGATTAGTGTGCTGGCCTTTTCCGGATTGTACTTGTTAGGTTTAAGAGTGTTCCGAAGAGAGGCTAACGTGATGTTCATGGCGTTGAGGGGTTGGTTCAATTCGTGCGCCATCCCGGTTGCCATTTCTCCCAAGTTTGCAAGCTTTGATGCTTGAATCGCTTCAGCTTGTAGCGCATTTCTCTGGGTTAAATCCTGTGCAATACAGAATATCTCGCCTTTGTTCCGGCTCGATTGTAGCTGGCTGGTCAAATTGCAAAGAACTGGGATACGGCGTCCGTCTTTTGCCACCAAGTAGCTTTCCCACGCGTCTAAGTCGGCATCTTGCGAAAGCGCAATCAGCCGTGTTTCGAATTCACTCAAACATTCGTCACACAGAATGTCTTTCAGAAACATTCCCTCGTTCACGCGATCGATATCTATTTTTGTGAGTTCAATCGCTTTTCTATTCCAAACTGTAATTTGCTGAGTCATATCGAAGGCGAAAACGGGGCTGTTGGCGCCATCAATGATGTTTTGCACATCATTATTTAGTCGCTCGTACTCCAACGTTGAAAGTTCTAGGGCTCTCTTTTGGTCTTGAAATTCTATCGCGACCAGCCCCAAATCACTCAATTCGTCCCAGCTTTTAAAAAAGTCTTTGTTGAGGGTCGCAGTCTCGCCCAAGAGAACCGAATGCAAGTTCTCCGTTCTTAGGCTGAACCTTCTCATAAGTCCCCAGATTGACAGAAACATTAGCAATGAAATTGGAAATGGGACAAAGAGATTCAAGAAGCTGAATCTAACTTGCGTTGCCTGCAAATCACTAGAATTTTTCAGCAGTTTCGTTTCAACTTGAGCCCTGTATTCGGTCGCTAAATCCGCAAGTTGTTTCGTGCTTTTTTGCAAAGAGTTGCCAACTAGCGTTTTGTCAGCAAACGACGTGCGTGTGATGCCGGAGCCATTTAGTTGCCTAACTTTAGAGGCAAATATTTGTTTTGCTTCCTGTGCGAGTGTTTGACTTAAAGGATTTAAGGCAAGAACGTCGCTGTAACCCCCTTCGACCGACAGCTTAGCCGTGAGCCGTTCCAGCTCCTTCACTTCTCGTGTGAACTCTAAATAAAGTGTGTCTAGGTCGCTCTGCTTGTTTGTATATCGCAAGTTTGTCGCAAGGGTGGAAATCCGGATACTGGCGTGTTCAAGATCGTGCGCGTTTTCAACCAGTGACAGCTGAGTTTGGTAGAAATTTTCGGCAAAATCCGAAAAGCGCGAGAAATTCAATTGAACAAGCAGAGAGGTAGAGATCAGCGCCACGAAGCCGATTGCCATAACAACAAAGACGCGTTCTTTCAGCGGAAAGTGTTTGCTGAACGACACTTATTTAGCCACCCAGCTGTCGTTGAATAATGCCCTATACCCGTTCGAGAGATCAAGACGCCAATCTGCGCCACCGTCCTCTTTGGAAATGACTCTCGTTACCAATTTCGTGGGAGCCACGAATACCTGCGTGTTCAAGCCTTGCATCTCAGGGTTGAGTTCACAAGCCAATTGCAAACCTCGTAAGTTTAGCGGTTCCGGAACGGTTGCGGATTGAAAAAGACCACTGTCGATAAAGGGCATCTTTCTGGCTCTACTTCATCAAAGATTGAGAGTTTTCCGGCAGCAGCTCGTGCTTTGGCAGCTCCAAGCTTACCGCTGTTCCATTGTTGACACTGGAGGAAACGCGTAAATTTCCAGCCTGTCTTTCCATACATTTCCTAGCGAATGGCAATCCGAGACCAAGCCCTTCGGCTACGCCGTTGTTTGACAAGTCCGACTTGGAAAACGGGCGTAAAGCTCTTTCGATTTGATCTGGTGACATGCCCGGACCTTCATCCGTAACTCTAATCTCCAAACAATTTTCGCGCTCTCTTGCTTCCACAACGATCTTTCCGCCACGCTTGGTTACATTAAGGCTATTTAGGACGATTTGCTCTAAAGCGTTCATCGTCGAATATGGGTCAAGACGCCACAACTTGAGACCAATATGATCAATGATTTCAATGTGTTTTTGCTTTGCTGCGTCGCGAACCGACTTGCGTTCGGTTACGCTGACCATCATTCTTTTGGCGTGTGCGGCTTTAAGCTCAGGCGGATTTCCATCGCTCATGGAAAGGGTGCCAATTGCCAAATTTGTTTTTGAAAGTAGTTGGTTCCCAGCTTCGAAAATGTACTCTGCCACTGACATGACAGCCTCTCTTTCGAATTTGATTTGCTCGTCAAGGAGCAACGAAGAGAATCCAATCACTGCATTCAAAGGCGTACGCATTTCATGCGCCACCAATCGCAGAGTTTTGGATAGTTCGTTTTCACGAGTCTCGTACAATTCGCCTTCGTTTTCGGAGGTTATTGTACGCGATGTGGTGAGCATTTGGCGAAGCAAATCAACGAGATAATCTAACTGTATTGGTTTATCTAGAAACTCACTTACACTGAGGCGCAAAGCCTCCTGAACCTCTTTTTTTGTCGCATTCCCAGAAGCGATGATGACGGGTGTCTCGCTCCTTGGGTTCGGTAATTCCCGAAGCTTCGACACAAGCTGAAGCCCAGACATTTTTGGCATTTTAATGTCAGTGACTAGGGCGGAACAGTCCCCACCTTCTGAAATGTATTCTAGCGCGTCTTCCGGCCTCGCGAATGGGCGACAAACTAGCCCTTCGTCAACAAGAGCATCGGATAGAGCAACTAGTGTGTCTTCGTCATCTTCTACAAGTACAATTGTACTCAGTTCGATAGGGAGGGTGTTTTTCATGAGCAGAAATTGTTCTCTAGCGATGTATTCTGGGCGCCTAGCACCCCTTTTGCTGGTGATTATGTATCACGAGAAGTGAGTACAGCACGCGCTTGGATATCCCCTGGCACAAACGGATAGCCAATAGCTCGTTTGAATACTGCGGATGTTCGCTGGATCAACAAACGCGCACCTGCACCAACCCACGCCACCTCACGCGAGGGGATCGCCGGGACAACAAGCACGACGATTGGACTAGAGCGGCCTATGGATTGGATCACGCCTTGCTGCCTCGTGAGTGAGGCGCGCTAGACGTTCTGGTGGGGATAATCGCTACACCCAAACAGGGGCACTTTCGGGGCATTTTAGGGAGCTTGCGATAGGGGCACTTCGACATCCCAGCCATACCTTAGGAGGCCTCTCTGGAGCTCTCTGGGAGTGCTAGAGGCTTCTCTGATGTCTTCTCTCGGAGGTGCTGTTGGGGAGTGTTTTTGCTGCCTTAGGAGGTCTTTCTGGCCTTCGCTGAGTGCTTCTCCCTGAGGCTTCTTTCTGGGTCCCTCTCCCTTCTAATAGATACTGTCCGTCGTCAGGGTTTTTGGCACCAAAGGCGGCCTGCATCCATCGTCAAGGAAGCGTTGGAAGGTTATGCCTCGGGCCGTTTCTCTGGACAGGCGGACATCAAGCGTTTCTTGGAAGCCCAGCCAGAGTTTCCAAAAGACCTGCCCAATGGACAAATCCGCCAACAGAAGGTGACGGACATGCTCAACCGCGTGATCTATGCGGGCTACATTGAGCATGAACCTTGGGGCATCACACGCCGTAAAGGCCACAACCAAGCATTAATCACGTTGGAGACCTATCAAACGATCCAAGAGCGTCGGAACAACAAAGGCATCGCCGCCAAGCGCCCTGACATCAGCAAGGACTTTCCTTTGCGTGGCTCGGTGAATTGCGCTTGCTGTGACAAGCCTATGACTGCCTATTGGTCACGCATAGCGACGGGGAAGCGTTACCCGTACTACAACTGTCAAACCCGTGATTGTTCGGAGTATCGCAAGAGCATCCGCGCTGAAAAAATTGATGATGGGTTTGAGAATATTCTCCGCTCGATGACGCCAAGCAAAAACATCCTCGATATTACAATGTCGATGTTAAAAGACGCATGGGATCAACGGGGTGATCAGGCCAAGCAAGCAAAGGCTGAAATCAGACGCCAGCACAATGAGTTGGATAAGCAGCAGGATGCGCTTGTCGAACGCATGGTCGAAACCTCGAATCCAAAGGTCATGTCTGCGCTTGAAACCAAGATTGCGAAGCTGGAAGAGGACAAGCTTTTGCTGACAGACAAGCTATCCCAAAACACCAAACCTAAAAGCACACTGTCCGAAATTATCGAACTATTGAGAGACTTCCTCTCAAACCCTTGGAATATCTATGAAAACGGATCGCTCCTTGTGAAGAAAACCATCCTGAAAACGGCTTTTAGAGCCCCATTGGCATACGACCGTCAAAACGGTTATCGAACTCCACAAGTGTCTGTAATTTTTGATTTTTTAGCGGATTTCACATCAAAATGTGAAATGGTGCGGTCGAGAAGACTCGAACTTCCACTCCGGTTAAAGAACAGCGACCTCAACGCTGCGCGTCTACCAATTCCGCCACGACCGCCCGTGTTGGAGGCGCGGGGAATAACAACTACGACGCGGCTTGTGAAGCGAAAAATGCGGTAGCTTATGCAGCTGCAAAGAATTCGTTCGCATCCGCCGGCCCGGTAATGGACACGGCGATGCGGTCGCCCTGGATGACGACCTCGCCCCGGGCAATGGGATGGTTGTTGGCCAGGATCCAGACTTCCTCTTCCTCACCTGAGTCGAGGGGAATCACCGCACCGCGGCCCATGCGCAGAAATTGCTGGATCGGCATCTTGGACCGGCCCAACAGCACAGCAATTTCCACTTCGACAGCGCTGATCTGACTCACACATAACTCCCGGACTTGCCCTGACGGATAATCATCACGATGTTTGCGCGATACGGTTTCACGAGAGTTAAGACAACGCGATATGACATTACCGAGCGTGAATTGGGCCATTTCCAGTGAAAAAATCCCCTATGAGGCCGCTGTCGCCTTCATGGAGGACAGGGCCGCCGCGATCGCGCGTGGCGAGGCAGACGAGCTTGTCTGGCTCCTGGAACATGATCCGCTCTATACCGCCGGCACCAGTTCCAAACCGGAAGACCTGCTGACGCCGGACCGCTTCCCGGTTTACGAGACCGGACGCGGCGGTGAATACACCTATCACGGCCCGGGCCAGCGCGTGGCCTATGTGATGCTGGACCTGACGCGCCGCGACAAGGATGTGCGCAAGTTTATCCAGAACCTGGAACGCTGGCTGATCGGCACGGCCGCCGCCTTTGGCGTCGAGGCCGGTCCGCGTGACGGCCGTGTCGGGGTCTGGGTCGATCGGGGTCGGGGCCGCGAGGACAAGATCGCAGCCATTGGCGTTCGCCTGCGCCGCTGGGTGAGCTTCCACGGCATCGCCTTCAATGTAGCACCCGATCTGACGCATTTCGGCGGCATCACGCCCTGCGGCATCTCAAATCCGCTCTACGGCGTCACCAGCCTGGATGATCTGGGCCTGAAAACGACTATGGAGGACTTTGATACAGCCCTCCACCTGAGTGTTGTCGAGATTTTCGGCGATGCGAAACGCGTCGAGGCACCGGATCTCAGCGCCTATCAGACCGCCGCCTAGACGTTCGGACTAGTCTTTCGACTTGTCGTCCGAGGCCGTGTCCTCGGGCGCTGCGTCCTCGGCGGGCGTGTCTTCAGCGGGTGCTTCCACGACGGGCTCATCCTCAACGGGAGCCGCCTCTACAGGAGCTTCCTCAGCCGGCGCTGCTTCAGCCGCTCCCGGCGCGGTTTCCTCGGCGACCTCGGCCGGTGCCGGCGCCGGCTCGGACGGCGCCAAGGGTTCCGGATTCATCATGGAGGGGGTCGTATCGCGCACACCCTTCAGCGAGCCCCCAAGGCGCTTCATCTGGGCGAACCAGATCGCAAACAGCGCGATGACCAGCCAGAAGCCCATGAAGGACGGCGTGGAGGACGCGGACATGATCTGGGCCGCCACGGCTTCATCGCTCTGGATGTGAGCCACCACGGCTTCCATGAATTGCTGGTCCGCGGACAATTCCTGCATCACGACCGGATCATTGGCGTCGAACCCGTTGGCCGTCGCATAGTCCAGCATCTGCTGGTAAACCGCCGTGGCGACGCCGAAAAAGGCGGCAATACCCTTGACCAGGACCGCGATGCCAAGCGGCAGCATGGCCAGGCCACTGCCCCGCTCGACATAGCGCAAGCGATTGGCGTGCAGGGAGAAGACGAAGAACCACACCGCCAGCATGCCCAGCCAGCCACCGATCAGCGGCACGCCCGAGGACAGGCGTGCGAAATCGATCACCGCCAGAACCAGCAATCCCAACAGGAATGCGGTCGTCGAAGCGCGGTAGAAGGGAAGGAAAAGTACTCCGGGATTCATCGCTCAGCCCCTTTGGCGAAATCACTTGAACGCTTTGTCCGCCAAGAGCCGAGAGCCGTCAATCCGAAATCGCGGACGCGTCTCAGTCCGCCGCGACAGGCTTGAGATTGAACA
>NZ_CAXREH010000179.1:0-4896 GCF_964229375.1 Cognatishimia sp. | reverse complement strand
TCTCACAATTTTGCACCGCTTTCCGATGCCGACTGGCCGGAAGAAATCTCGGATATGCTGTCTGGGTTTGCCGGTGGTCTGAACGTCTATCGCACTATGGCCCACCACCCCCAATTGCTCAGGTCTTGGGCGACACTGCGCGAGCATGTGGTTAATCAGACCACGTTGGGTGCGGAATTCAGAGAGGTCGTGATCCTGCGCACCGGCACGCGGCTTGGGTCCACTTATGAATGGCAACAACATATCCTGAGGGCCCGCAAAGCCGGACTGAGCGATCACAGGATAGCGCGGCTGAAAGGCCCGCTTGATCAGATCGAAGGCAAGGATCGCCCCCTCGCGGCGGCTGTGGACGAGATCTTTGAAACCAACCGCCTAACTTCCTCTACCCAGGCAGACGTCATGTCGCTGGTTGGCAAAAAGGGTCTGTTAGACCTGATGGCCACCGTCGGGTTTTATTCCACGCTTGGCTTTATTCTGAACTCGTTTGACACACCGTTAGATGACGACATTGCCTCGGCCCTTCAGGCAGAGCCTTTGGTGACCTAACGGCGTGGTTTGACGCGTTGCCAAATCTGCCTAGAGTGACCTCGGTTATCGCGTATCGCAAAGGGTTGGCCCGTGGCAGAAAGATCTATTCCAGCACAAATGATGGCTGTCGTGACGACAGGCAACGGTGGCTATGACAAACTGGTCTATCGCGCAGAACCGACCCCGGTTCCCGAGGAGGGCGAGGTATTGCTGCGGGTTCTGGCGGCAGGCGTGAACAACACAGAAATCAACACGCGGCTGGGCTGGTATTCCTCGACCGTGACCGCAGACACGCAATCTACGGCAGACGTCCAATCCGAGAAGGGCGAGCAAAAAGAGGACGGAGGCTGGAACAAGGCGACCCCGTTCCCGTTTATCCAAGGCACCGATTGCTGCGGCGAAGTCGTCGCATTTGGCACAGGCGTTACCGCTGATCTGATGGGCAAACGCGTGCTGGTACGGGCCTGCATGCGCCCCAACGGGTATGACACGATGGACAACGTGTGGATGGCGTCAGATTTTGACGGCGCGTTTGCGCAATATGTGAAAGTGCCCGCCTCAGAGATCTTTTCGGTCTCGTGCGACTGGAGCGATGCCGAGCTGGCAACCATCCCCTGCGCCTATGGGACGTCCGAAAATATGCTGCACCGCGCGCAGGTTTCGGCAGGCGACACGGTTTTGGTCGCGGGCGCATCAGGGGGCGTGGGCTCGGCGACGGTGCAACTTGCAAAGCGTCGGGGCGCGCGGGTGATTGCAATCACCAGCCCTTCGAAAATGGACGATCTGACAGCCCTTGGCGCAGATCAGGTCGTGGCGCGGAACACAGATCTGCGCGAGGCCCTGGGGGACGAAAGCGTTGATGTTGTGGTCGACAATGTCGCGGGGGATCAGTTTCCCCAGATGCTCAAGGTGCTTAAGCGCGGCGGCAGGTTGGTTTCAAGCGGCGCGATCGCGGGTCCAATCGTGGCGCTGGACATGCGCGATATGTATCTGAAGGACATCACGCTGATCGGAAGCACCGCCTGGGACGCGCCCGTTTTCCCCAATCTTGTCGGCTATATCGAACGCGGTGAAATACGCCCCTTGCTGGCCAAGACCTTTGCTCTGAAAGACATCGCGACCGCGCAGGAAGAGTTTCTGAAGAAACAGCACCTCGGGAATTTCGTGCTGATCCCTCCGCAGGACTAGCCCTGCGAGAACCTCAGAACTGGTTTGCCTGCCCGCCCCGGACGATCAAAGGCCGCAAGCGCGGCTTGCCAGTCGTGCAGATCAAAGGTCTCAACCCCCGGCAATTGCGTCGCCATCAGCCTTGGCCAGATCGTCTGAAACTGTTGTTGCCACGCAGGGTGTGACAGGTCTTTTAGCCGATCGCGCAGATGAAACCGCCGCAGATTTGCGCGGGTCGCGCTGTTTGGGAACACGCTTTGCCCTGAGAGCAGCCCATAGCCGACAAACTCGCCCCCCTCGGGCATTGCATTCAATATCGACAAAGCCATGGGGCCACCCACGGCGTCAACGACCAGACGACTCGACGCCGCGATAGACTGGATCGCCTGTGTGTCGCTGTCATGGACTGGCACGACCCCCATCGCCTCAAGCGCTGCGCGCCGTTGAGCAGAGCGATAGATGCCGATCACTTCGCTAGCGCCATCCGCACGCGCCCATTGCGCCAAGATCGCCGCAATGAAAGACCCCGCCCCGGTCAGCACAACGCGTTTGCCCCGCACGGGCCATTCTCGCAAAAGATATTGCGCCGTCAGCGGGTTGATATAGCCACGCGCCGCCAAATCAGTTGGAACGTCCCCAGGCACCGGCACGGCAATGTCTGCGTCACAATCCAGAACCTGCTGCCACGTCCCTGCCCCCCGCAACGGCAGAACCCGTTGGCCAACCAGATCCGCGTGGCTGTCTGGTGCATCAATCACGCGACCGACGCCCTCATAGCCTGCGATCATGGGCGGTGTAATCAGGTGCTTATACGCCCCCCAGATCGGGATCAGATCTGACGGGTTGATCGGCGCGGCGATCATCCGGACGCGCAAAGACCGAGCCGCGCGCCGCGGCAGATCGGTTTGCGCGAGGGCAAGCACCTGCTTTGGGTTGCCAAACTCGGCGTAACGCAGAGCCAGATGTGTTGACGCGGTATGTTCCATCCAAAGCCCCAAGTTTCACGGGATATGCGCCTTCTTAAGCCGTATGCGCCCGATCGGCACAACCCTAAAGGCGGCCACACTGGGGTTTAGCCGCTCTGGAACGCCACGTCGCGAGCGCGAAGCAGGCTTTTACAAAAAATTCGCCTAAATCGTTGCAGATGCAACTTAAATTATTGAAATAAATAGTTAAATAAAATCACTTAGATAGGACTTAGTTAGCGGAAACAGCTGCAAAACGCGCTAATTCCTAGAGTTTCGGACCATTGACACCCCCGAGCGCACTCTTTATCCGCCCACTCTAATCCGCGGGAACCCCGCCAGTCTGTGTAAGTCGCGCTTTGATCGAATTAACTGACGTTTCTGTTTCCTACAACGAGAAGGTTGTGCTGTCTGAGGTCTCTCTGAGCCTCACAGAACGGCGCATTGGCATCATTGGCGGCAATGGCAGCGGCAAAAGCACCTTCGCGCGTTTGCTGAACGGATTGCTTCTGCCTGACCGTGGGCGGGTCACGGTGGATGGGCTTGATACACGATCAAAGGCGAAGGACGTGCGCCAGAAAGTCGGGTTTGTGTTTCAGAACCCTGACAACCAGATCGTCTTTCCATTGGTCGAAGAAGATATCGCCTTTGGTATGAAAAACCTTGGCTTTGACAAAGAGACAATTGCGACCAAAACAGAAGAGGCGCTGAAGCGCTATGATCTGCTAAGCCATCGCACCCATGCGGCGCAATTCCTCAGCGGTGGTCAGAAACAGCTGCTGGCAATTTCGGGCGTCCTGGTGATGGAGCCGAGTTATATCGTGTTTGACGAGCCCACGACACTGTTGGATCTGCGCAATAAGCTGACGGTCACACGGGCCATCTCGGAACTAGAGCAAACCGCGATTGTGGTCACACATGACCTTGATCTGATTTCCGATTTTGATCGGGTTATCGTTTTTGCCGACAGCCGCGTGATGGCCGATGACGTGCCTTCGGTTGCGATCCGCAAATACCGCGAGGCGATGGGCGATGTTTGACCTCTATCGCCCCGGAACCTCTTTTCTGCACAGCGCCCCTGCGGGGGGCAAAGTACTGGCTTTGGCAGTATTGGGCACGCTGGCCTTTCTTGTTGCCGACATCCGCATCATTTTTGCTGGCTTGGCGGCGGCCCTCTTGCTGTATTCGGTCTGCGGCTTACCGTTGAAATCTGCTTGGTCGCAGATCCGGCCGACCCTGTGGATTTTACTCGCGATCTTTATCGCTCAGGCGATTTTCAATACCTGGCAGTTGGGCGTTTTCGTCGTGGCCCGTTTTGCGGTGCTGTTGTTGTTGGCGGGGCTTTTGACCCTGACAACCCGCGCCTCTGACATGATCGACGGGATCGAACGCGGCCTGCCTTTCCTGCGCCCAATCGGCGTGAACCCGGCCAAAGTCAGCCTTGCCCTGTCCCTGGCTCTGCGGTTCATCCCAGTCTTGGCACAGATCACCCGTGAGGTGCGCGAAGCCCAGCGCGTGCGCGGGCTGGAAAACAGCATTGTTGCCCTTGCCATCCCCCTATTCGTGCGCACCCTGCGCATGTCCGAAGACATCGCTGACGCCATCGAGGCACGCGGCTATAGACCCTAGTAGAAAAACGAAGGACACAAAGATGACCCTAAACACCAGAGACATCGTGATGATTGCCCTCTTTGCCGCGCTGACAGCGGCCTTGGGACTGTTCCCACCGATCACCCTGCCTATCGCGGGCGGTGTGCCGATCACAGCGCAATCCATGGGCTGTATGCTGGCAGGCGCGCTGGCAGGTGCCAAGCGCGGCGGTCTGGCACTGGCGCTTTTCGCACTTTTGGTGGCGATTGGTCTGCCACTGATGGCTGGCGGCCGTGGCGGCTTTGGCCTGTTCCTGACACCATCCGGCGGCGTCATCATCGGTTTTGCGGCGGCAGCTTTTGTCATCGGCTGGCTGTTTGGCCGTCATTCGGGCGAGATGTCTTTGGTCACATCGATCATCTATATCGCCATCGGCGGCATCGGTGTTGTGTACCTGTTTGGCATCCCATGGTGGGCCTTCACCGCAAAGCAAAGCATCGCAGTCGTTGCGGGCAAATGCCTTGTGTTCCTGCCAGGTGACGCGATCAAGGTCGTGCTGGCCGCGCTGATCGCACGCGGTGTGCGTCGCGCCTATCCGGGTCTGTAAGACAGCCTCATATCAATCTTGAAAAAACGCGGTGCCTTG
>NZ_CAXREH010000178.1:0-28821 GCF_964229375.1 Cognatishimia sp. | reverse complement strand
GCGCAAGACCGTCGTTGGCCAGTTTCGTCTGCAAATCCATAGCGCTTGAGATCGCCAGATCAAACGACGTCTGTTCTTCCAGTAGTGCGGCCATCACGTCCGTCGAACTTGCCACCGTATAGTCCACCGCGACGTTTGGGTGATCCTCAAGATAAGACAGGATCATCGGTTCAAAGAAACTGATATCGGCGGTGGACAGAATCCGCAGAACATTGGCGGCGTTTGGATCGCCAAAGACGGCTTGGTCCTCGATGTCAAAGGCGTTGGATGCGCCCGCGCTTAGGGTTAGTGCAAAGGAAAGGACAAGGTTACGCATGCACCGCCTCCATCGTTATTGGAAAGTTGAATCGATCCACCATGCGCGCGCATGACTTCATCCACGATTGTCAGCCCCAGGCCAGATCCTACGACCCCGTCGGCATTTTCGCCCCGCGCATAGCGCTTTAGTAGGGTCTTGGTATCTGTGGTTTGAAATCCGGCGCCTGAGTCTGCGATCACAATTTTCGCCATACGCGCAGAGGTCGTCAAAGAGATCGCAACCTCGGTCTGGCCACTGGAATATTTGATCGCATTGTCCAGAATATTGTGCAGCGCACTTTGCAACAGAATGGCGTCGCCTCTAATTGTCGCGGGTTCGACACTTTGTATGACGACGCTGATATCTTTCAATTCAGACACAGGTTTTAGGCGGGCAACCACATCTGCAATCAGGTCGTGCAGGTCCACAGTTTCGTCCGCCAGATTGTCGGTGCGGAACGTGACCATCGCGTGATCCAGAAGTTGGCCCGCCGTACGCGAGCTTTCGTCGATGGCGCGGATCATTTCGCGCACGGATTTTCTGTTCTCTTCCTTTTCAACCCGTCGCAACGTGATCTCGGCCTGCGTGCGCACGATGGCCAATGGGGTTCGCACGCGGTGGGCGGCTTCGGCGATGAAATGTTCGGACTGCGACAGCGACTTTTGCAGGCGTCCCATCAACGAGTTCAGAGACACGACCAAAGGGGCCATTTCCTGCGGAACAGGTGCCGCCACCGGACGCAGATCAGCGGGGCCACGGCGCGACACGGATTCTGTCAGCCGGTGCAAAGGTCGGATCGTGCTTTGGGCGATCAGCATCGCGATCACCGCGGAGAATACGAAAAACCCGACACCAACCCCAAGGGAAATCCGAGACATGCGTGCAAGGGTCTGGTTCAAACCTGTCAGGGTCTGCGCGACCGAAACCTCTAGGAACGCCTGATTGCCCTCGATGGAATAGCTGCGCCGCGTTGAAGCGATGCGGACGTCCTGGCCCAGATAGCTCGCGGATTGGAAAATCGTGTCACGGCCCTCGAAATCTTGCGATCGCGGCAGCTTTTCATAGCCGGACAGAAAGTCGTCATTCAGGCGAATGGCATAAAAGGCGCGCTCATCCGTGACGCTGTCCAGCATCGACAGGGCCGAATAGGGCAGATCAATCGAGATTTCGCCCTGTTGCACGCGCGCGCTGTCCAGAATTGAAATGGCAGAGGCCGCCAGAATGTTGTCCTGACTCTCCTGCGCAATCTGCGATGCCACGGACTGGACAACCACATAAAGCAGCACACCGATGGCACCGGCGCTCAGCAACAGCATCGCGACAAGCCGCTGCCGGATCGAGCCTTTGATGTTTGGGCCCTTCATTCCTGTTCCAGCTTGTAGCCCAAGCCCCGCACGGTGGTGATCATAACGTTGGAGCCCACAAGGTGCCGCCTGAGCCGCCCGACGTAGACTTCGATAGCGTTTTCCGAGGCCTCTTCGTCATAAGAAAACAGGCGGTCCACCAGTTTGGATTTGGAAAAAATCTGGTTCGGCGCGTTGATGAAAATCTCAAAAAGCCGCAATTCGCGCGTGCGAAGTTGGGTCTCGTCTCCTTCGATTTTCAGCGTCCCCGCCAGAGAATCAAATTCCAGTTTCCCCATCGAAATCACATTGCGCGCCTCGCCCCCCTGACGCCTGAGAACGGCGCGACAGCGGGCTTCGAGCTCGGAAAAATCGATGGGTTTGACCATGTAGTCGTCGGCCCCAAGATCCAGCATTCCGACGCGGTCAGACACCTCGGAGCGGGCGGTCAGAACGATCACGGGCGTCAGCGATTTGCCTGCGCGGTGGCGGGACAGAAAGCTGCGGCCGTCACCGTCCGGCAGCATAATATCCAATAAAATCAGATCGTAATCGGTCGTCGCAGTGAATTCGAGCGCGGTGGCCAGATCCTCTGCATGATCGACAACATGGCCGTCCATTCCAAGACGGTCCATCACGGCCTTTGCCAAGGCGTCGTTGTCCTCAATCAGCAGGAACCGCATGCTCGTGATCGCACCTTTCTGTCGACTTGTCAGGTTTGTGTCAGTTTGAAGCCTCACCCATTGCGAACATGAGCGGCGCGTGCCGCAAATGTCAAATGGGAGGAAATTATGAGTAATTTTGCACTGGGCCGTCGCGCCTTCATCGCAGCTGTTGCGGCCTTGGGCCTTGCAGGGCCAGCCGCAGCCGGTGGCCATCAGGTTGTTGAGAGCATCCACTTTCTGATCCCCGGCGGTGCCGGTGGTGGCTGGGACGGCACAGCACGTGGCACGGGCGAAGCCCTGACCGGCGCTGGGCTGGTAGGGTCCGCGTCTTATGAAAACATGTCCGGCGGTGGTGGCGGTAAGGCCATCGGCTTTATGATCGAAAACGCAGACAGCCAGCACGGCACGCTGATGGTGAACTCTACACCTATCGTGATCCGCTCGCTGACCGGTGTGTTCCCGCATAACTTCCGCGATCTGACGCTGGTTGCAGGCACCATTGGTGATTATGCGGCGATCGTCGTGGACGCCAACAGTGACTTGAACAACATGGCGGATCTGGTTGCAGCCTATGACGCAGACCCAGCAGGCACTGCGATCGGCGGCGGTTCGGTTCCAGGCGGTATGGACCACCTTGTGGCGGCCATGGTGATGGAAGCAGCGGGCAAAGATGCTTTGAACGTGAAATACATCCCCTATGACGCAGGCGGCAAAGCCATGGCGGCGCTGCTGTCGGGCGAGATCAAGGCACTGTCCACAGGCTTCTCTGAGGCGGTTGCACTGGCACAAGCCGGCGAAGTCAAAATCATCGGTGTCACCGCGGACGAACGCGTTGCAGCGATGGACAGCGCGATGACCATGAAAGAGCAAGGCATCGATACGTCTTTCGTCAACTGGCGCGGTTTCTTCGCGGCACCTGGCCTGCCTGCGGACAAGCTGGCGATGTACCAGGACGCTCTGGAGAAAATGTATGAGACCGAGGAATGGGAAGCCGTGCGCGCACGCAATGGCTGGGTGAACATCCACAATTCCGGTGATGACTTCCAAGCGTTCCTCGAGAACCAGGAACAGGTGATCGGCGATCTCATGAAGAAGCTGGGCTTCCTGTAAGTCTGACATAATCGGCAAGTGAAATCTTGCCAAAGGATAGGCCGGGCGCTGGTTCGGCCTATCGATTTATAAGGGGGGAAACATGGCACTTGATCGTTGGGTTGCACTTGTTTTGTTAGGGATTTGTATGGCCTACGGCTATACCGCCTGGTTCACCATGGATGCGACATTGCCGCCAATTATGAAGCGGCTGGCGGTTTGGCCGTCCTCATTTCCAAAAGTTCTGTCCATTGTTGGTATCATTTTGTGTCTGATCGTCCTGAGCGGGATTGAAAAGGGCGAAGAAAAGATCGGCGACATCGATTATCGGCGGCTGGGGGATTACCACCTTGGACAAGCGCTGGCCCTCTTGGGGTTGATGGTGGCCTATGCGCTGCTGCTGCGCCCGGCCGGGTTCATCTTGGCCACAAGCGGGTTTTTGATCGGCGGCTCTGTTCTGTTGGGCGAGCGCCGCTGGATCACCATGATTGTCGTGGCGGGTATTGCCACCTTGGGTATCTGGTATCTGGTTCAGGAAGTTCTTGGGATTTTCCTGCGTCCGCTGCCGTTTTTCATGGGAGTGTAAACGATGCTTGAAGGAATTCTTTTAGGCCTGTCCACGGCCCTGTCTGTGCAGAACCTTCTTATGGTGATCGGCGGATGTCTGATCGGGACATTTATCGGCATGTTGCCCGGTCTTGGTCCGATGTCGATCATCGCAATCATGATCCCTGTCGCAATCACGATCGGTGATCCCTCAACCGCTTTGATCCTTTTGGCGGGTGTTTACTATGGCGCGATCTTTGGTGGGTCGACCTCGTCGATCCTGTTGAACGCGCCGGGCGTGGCGGGGACCGTTGCGACCAGTTTTGACGGCTATCCGATGGCGCGCAAAGGCAAGGCGGGGAAGGCCCTGACCATTGCTGCAATTGCGTCCTTTGCAGGCGGCACCATCGGGGCGCTGTTGTTGATGATCTTTGCGCCGATGCTGTCCACCGTCGCGTTGCTGTTTCACTCGGCCGAATACTTTGCCCTAATGATCGTAGGCCTTTCGGCCATCGCAGCCTTTGCTGGCACAGGGCAGGTGTCTAAGGCGTTGTTGATGACTGTCTTGGGTCTGATCATGGCGACCGTCGGTGAAACCGCACAGTTCAACGCACCGCGTTTCACGATGGGTTTGATGGATCTGCAATCTGGATTTGGGTTCATCACGCTTGCGATGGCGATGTTTGCCCTGCCCGAAGCGCTGTATCTGGTGCTTAACCCGTCCCGGTCTTCGCAAGGCAAAAGCGGCGAGATCAAAGACCTTCGGATCACCCGTGACGAAGCCAAAAAGATCACGCCTGTCATCGGGCGTCAGTCGATCCAAGGCTTTTTCATCGGTGTCTTGCCAGGCGCTGGCGCGACCATCGCGTCTTTCCTTGGCTATGCGGTCGAGCGCAATATTGCGAATGCCGATGAGCAGAAAGAGTTCGGTGACGGCTCTGTCAAAGGTCTGGCCGCACCAGAAACCGCCAACAACGCTGCCTGTACTGGGTCGTTTGTGCCCTTGCTGACGCTGGGCATTCCCGGATCTGGCACCACGGCGATTCTGTTGGGTGCTCTGATCGCGCTGAACGTGACGCCGGGGCCGCGACTGATGGTCGATGATCCTCAGATTTTCTGGTCGGTCATTATTTCGATGTACATCGGCAATGTGATCCTGCTGATCCTGAACCTGCCGCTGATCCCCTATATCGCCAAGGTTCTGGCCGTGCCGCGGAACTTCCTGATCCCCTTCATCCTCTTCTTTACGTTGATGGGGGCCTATATCGGGCAGAACAACTCGACCGAGCTGCTGATCCTTGTCGGCTTTGGGGTCTGTGCGACCATACTAAAGTTCGCAGATTATCCGCTGGCGCCGCTGTTGATCGGTTTCATCTTGGGCACGATGCTTGAGGACAACTTCGCGCGGTCGATGAACCTTTATGATGGCGCAAGCTTCATCTGGGATCGTCCGATGACGTTGGGCCTGTTGGTGATCTCGGTATTGCTGGTGGTCTTCCCAAGCTATCGCGCACGCCGCGCAAAGGCGCGTGCGGCTGGCATCGCAGATGGGGACTAAACCCCTCAACGGTGTTCGGGTTCTTGACCTGACCAACGTGCTTGCCGGCCCCTATTGTTGCTATCAACTGGCAATGATGGGGGCCGACGTCATTAAAGTCGAGCGCCCGGGCTCTGGTGATCTTGCCCGCGTGCTGGGTGCGGACACTGGCCGCAACCGAGACTATATGGGCATCAGTTTTCTGGCGCAGAACGCGGGAAAGAAATCTGTCACGCTGGACATGAAAGCCACCCGTGGGAAAGAGTTGCTTAAGAAACTCGTGCGCTCTGCTGACGTGTTGGTCGAGAATTTTCGCCCCGGCGTCATGGCGCGGCTGGGACTGGATTACGAGGTTCTAAAGGCGGTGAACCCCACCCTGATCTATTGCGCAATCTCGGGCTTTGGCCAGACGGGGCCGCGCCAAAGCGATCCGGCGTATGATCAAATCGTGCAAGGCGTTTCCGGGGTAATGTCGATCACTGGCGACATAGAGACCGCGCCCTACCGTGTGGGCTATCCGCTGGCTGATACAAACGGCGGCATGGCTGCGGCGATGGCGATCTGTGCGGCACTGAATGCCACGCCGCGAGGGGCTTTCTTGGACATCTCGATGACAGACTCGGTGATTTCGTCGATGGGATGGGTTGTCTCGAACTATCTGATCGGCGGCGTGACGCCTGCCGCGCATGGCAACGAGAACACAACTTCTGCCCCGTCCGGCACATTCGCGACCGCGGATCAGCCGATCAACATCGCCGCGAACAGAGACTCGCAATGGCAGTCCCTCGCGCGTCACATCAATCGCGAAGATCTCTTGAGCCATCCAGACTATCTGACCCGCGAAATGCGCAAGCGACATAGACATGCGTTGCGTGCCGAAATCGAAGCAGAATTGACCAAGCGCAGCGCCGCAGATTGGGTCAAAGAACTCAACGCGCTCGGCGTGCCCGCTGGCCCGGTTCTGACCGTGCCTCAAGTTCTGGAAGATCCGCAAATCGCGGGGCGCGGCATGATCGCCAAGGTACCTTTAGGGTCCGAGAGCATTTCTGTTGCGGCAAGTCCTGTTGTGGTGGACGGATCGCGCCCGACGCCCGCATCTGCGCCGCCGCGTCTGGGCGCAGACAATGCCGAGGTCTGGGCCGAGGTTGGACTGTCGCCCGAGGACATCCGCGCCTTGCGAGAGGAGGGCACAATATGAGTGGCGTGTCAGATTGGTGGCGTACATCGATCATCGATATGGAGCCCGGTCGCATCGCGCTGCGGGGCCAGCCTATCCAAGAGCTTATTGGCAATGTGAGCTTTCCTGAAATGATCTGGCTGATGCTGCGGACTGATCGGCCAACTGATGGGCAGGCGCGGCTGTTTGAGGCCGCGTTGGTCTCGGCTGTTGACCATGGACCGCAAGCGCCCTCGATTGCCACGGCGCGCATGGCTGTGACCTGTGGGTTGCCGCTGAACAACGCGATGGCCAGTGCAGTGAATATGCTGGGCGACGTGCACGGCGGTGCCGGAGAGCAGGCGGTTCAGATGTTTCATTTTCTGGACAGCGCGGAAGACCCCCTGCCTACCGCGCTTGACGCGTGGCGCGCGGCGCAGGGCAAGATTGTCCCAGGCTTTGGCCACAGGTTTCACACGCCGGTCGACCCGCGCGCGCCCAGACTGATGCAGCTTGTTGCCGACGCGGTAGAGTCAGGCAATTGTTCAGGCCGCTTTGCGGATATCGCGCAAAAGGTAGAAAATGAATTACTGTCCCAAAAGGGCAAACCTGTGCCCATGAATATCGATGGAGCAACGGCGGTGATTTATGCGGAGCTAGGATTTGCGCCCCCACTGGCGCGGGGGCTGTTTTGCCTGTCGCGATCGGTTGGAATCTTGGCCCATGCCTGGGAGCAAATGCAGCAGGGCGGCAGAAATAAAGGGCCGACACCGCCACAATATCGTTGGACCTACGACGGCTGAGACCCCCGGTGGCTATTTGCGGAAGGGGCGCCCTTTTTCAGCATGCGCGCCGATGATGGTTTTTTGCAGCGTTGGCGACGGAATATTGGCTCTGGGTTTTGGTGCACAGCGCGTAGCGCCAACACCAGCCAGCAACCACGTCAGCTCTTGGTGCGCGTCGGGATGGAGGTCGAGGTCCGCGTCATCCCCGTGCAACAGGCTCTCGGCCGGGGCGCCTTCGGCAAAGACGATCTCATGGTCGTCAAATCCCAAATGATAATAGGTCGTGGCCTGAATTTGCGTATCCAAAAAGATGCCCGGCAGGCGCGTCAGCTTGATTGCCGCTACCAAGGCGTCTTCTTGGCCGAACTTGTTTTTCGATATCTTGGATTTAGCCAGCATCCGGTGCTGACGTGACACCAGAAGATCGCGTTTGGGAAGTCCAAGACCCAAAGCGCCTGCGGTGATCCGAACCGGGCGCAGTTTCTCGTTGTTGCGAAGCTGCTTGGCCGTAAAGCGCCGCTGCAGCACATAGGCGATGGGTTTGTCGCTGCCGTCTTGGCAGGTGACCAAATCCCCCGCGCGCAGGTCTTGGACAGGGCGATCACCCAAGGGCGTGGCAATCAATGTGCCTGCGGTAAAACAGACCACATCGTCATAATCCCAGCCGACCGTGTGGCTTTGATAGGACCCAAGTGTGGCCCCGACGGAAAACTGTGATCCGGGTTCTGGAATGAAATGCCAGCCGCCGTCAGAGGTATAGAAAAAGTTGAAATCCTCGACATGCGAGTCACCGTTGGTGTCAGTGAACGAGACGGCGATCTTGTAAGGCTGGCTTGAGGTCGCATTGAACGAGCCGCCATCGATCTGTACCTGTTCATTGCTGTCGCCACCGCCCTGATAGGCTCCGTCATCGTCCGAAAACGTTGCCTGATAAGACGTGTTATATTGCGAGTTGTAATACGTCCCGGACCACCGGAAGGCTTCAACTGTATATGTTGGCATTGCTCAAACGGCCTGTACTCGTGCGCACTTTCAAAGCGCTTAATGTTGGCGGTTCACATCCGCAACGAAAGTTTAGCACGAGTTGGGCCGCAACGGGCAGAAAAATTAATCCTTTGTCTCTTCCAGAACTTTGCGTGCGGCTCTGAAACACTCCAGCGACTGAGGCACACCGCAATAGATCGCAATGACGTGGATGATTGCGCGAATTTCTTCTGGAGTAACGCCGTTGTTCAGCGCACCGCGGCAATGCAGTTCCCATTCGTGCATTTTGCCCAAGGCGCCGATCATGGCGAGGTTCATCATCGAGCGAGTTTTGGCGTCGATCACGTCGTCACCCCAACCAAACCCCCAGCACCACGCGGTCATGGCTTCTTGGAAAGGGCGGGTGAAATCATCCGCTGCATCCAGAGTGTTCTGAACATATTCGGCCCCAAGTGTGGCCTTGCGCTGTTCTACTCCCTTTAGAAAGAGATCTTCGTCAAACAAGCTCATTGGTATTTCCTTTAGTGAGTCACACCATCCACGGCTTCGCGCATCCAGCGCTGTAGGTGCATGATAGAGTGTTCCGAATTTACGCCGCAGCCGGGGTCTACGACCAGAGGGCCAGGAACATAGCCGCGAGATTTAAGACCACGTTGCACGGATTCAACAAGGTGAATGTCCTCTTCGACTGTTGTGTCCCGGTCCTGTTTGGCAAGGTCGTGGATGATCTTGGGGTCAAACCCCTCGGCAGCATACCACCCGCGCCAGACGACAACGTGGTCTGCGTCGATGGCCCGCCAGTGATAGGTGTTCAGAACGTTGCCGGGATAGACCTGAAAGCTGAACATCGGCCAGAGGAACCAGCTGGAATACTCTTCGGCATGGGCGCGGCTTTGGTCGATGTCATAGGTCATCTGATCCAGCGCCTGACATTCCGTTGTGTGCCTGAGACAATAGCCCTGAGGCTGGATGTCATAGGTTTCGGGTTTGACCACGCCTGTAGCAAAAGTCGGGTGGTTCAGAGAGCAATGATAGCACTCCGAGTAATTCTCGACCGAGACTTTCCAGTTGCAGTTCTCGGGGATTTCCACCCATTCGACCGGCTTAAGATCCGCATAATGCGGCACCCATTTTTCCAGCTCGGCGCGGGCATTGGGGAACCAGTCCTCCATTGGTTTGGCCTCTGGATCAAGGTTCACAAAGATGAACCCCAAAAACAGTTCGGTGCGCACTTCGGTCAGGCAGATCTTGGACTTATCAAAGCCCTCAACCGAATTGATATTGGGACCCGCCCGCAGGCCGCCGGTTAGTTCATAGGTCCATGCATGATAGGGGCAGACGACAACGCGCGTGGTGCCAGTGCCGCTGACCAGCTGGTGCGCCCGGTGCTGGCAGACGTTATAGAACGTGCGGATCACATCGTCGCGGCCCTTGATGCAAAACAGGCTTTCGCCTGCCATCTCAAAGGCAAAATAATCGCCTGCATTCTGAAGCTGGCTGGCGTGGCCTGCAAATTGCCACGTGCGGGCAAACAGGCCGTTCATTTCCAAATCGTAGACTTTCGGGTCCGTGTAGTAACGGGCCTCCAGTGATTTCAGCGGTTCACTCATGATGGCTCCTCCACATAAAGCCCCAGCGCATGGCGGCGGGCGTGAAAGCGGTCGACCCGATCAACGATTTCATCAGAGGCGACCGAAATGACAAAACTTAGCAGGGTTTCCAGAAAGGCGACGATGGCCACGGTTGACGGAAAGAACTGAGGGCTTTCGGCCCCGATGACAAACCCGTGGTCGGCGCCGCGAATGATGGGGCTGGCCGGGCTGTCGGAAATTGCGATGATCGTCATGCCCTGAGATTTTGCGATCTCGACCGCCTCGATCACTTCGCTGCGGTAGGGGCGGCATGTGATGGCGATCAAGACATCCGAGTCGCTGGCCCAGGCCAGATCATCTACGGCCGTCGAGCCGGGTCTGGGGATCGCGTGAAAATCACTCATTCCGGTGGAGGCCAGATACGTAAAGTTGCGCGCGATGGCGTTGTTGACGCCGACGCCAAGGGTGAACACCTGTTTGCTGTTCCAAATCGCTTCGGCTGCTGTTTTCAGATCTTGGGCCGAGATCGTCGCAAAGCTGTCTTCGATGTTGCGCAGCGTGGCTTCCATCATATCGGCATAAAGCCCACCCAAACCGCCGGACTTGCGGATGTCCTGCAGCCAGCGCGCCCGATCCGGAAAGCTGATCCCGCCTTTGCGGATCGCGTCGCGGAACGGTGCGCGGAAATCCTCATAGCCGTCATAGCCCATCTGGCGCGCCATGCGCACAAAGGTATTGGGCTTAACCTGCGCGGCCTCGGCGATTTCGCGCACGGTTGAAACCCCCACGTCCTGCGGGTTTTCAAGCACATACCGTGCTGCTTTCTGGGCCTCTGGCGTCAGGTCGTCCCAGTCGTCCGACAGGCGATCCAGAATCGATAAAGAAACATTTGTGCCATTCATAATTGACGATGGTATAAATGTTTGCTTAGGCTGTCGAGAGAAAACGCGACTCTCTACAGAGGAATCTTGCTTATGTCCGTGAGTTCTAATTTACCCGCCCACGCTCGGGTGGTGATCGTCGGTGGCGGCGTCATGGGTGTGGGCCTTGCCTATCATCTTGCGCATGAGGGCTGGGGTGCTGAAACGGTGCTTCTGGAAAAAGCCGAACTCACGTCTGGCTCGACTTGGCATGCTGCAGGTCAGATCACCCATTCCACGTCCAGCTTCTCGCTGGGCAAATGCGTGGACTACAATATCGACCTTTATTCCGGTGCATTAGAGACTGAAACCGGGCAGGCCGTGACATGGCACGGATGCGGATCCTTCCGGCTGGCTTATACCGAAGACGAGATGGATTGGCTGAAACACACGTTGTCTGTTGGCCGCTCTTTGGGGTTCAATATCGAACTAGTCGGCACGGACCGGATCGCCGAACTTCATCCTTTCTATAATCTTGAGGGTGTCCTTGGCGCGCTGCATACGCCCGACGACGGACATGTTGATCCGACCAACGTCACAATGGCCATGGCCGCTGGCGCGCGCGCCAAGGGCGTGAAAATCGTGCGTCGCTGTCAGGCCACCAACATCACAAAAGACGGCCACGAATGGGTGGTTGAGACCAATCAGGGCACAATCCGCTGCGAGCATGTGGTCAACGCAGGCGGCACCTATGCGCGGCAGATGGGCGAGTGGTCCGGCCTGCAGTTGCCGATGACCTCGATGACGCACCATTATTTCGTCACCGAAGATGTGCCTGAGTTCCAGGATCTGGAAACCGAACTGCCGGTCATTCGCGATGACCGCAAGGTGTCGGGCTATATCCGCATGGAGCAGAAAAAGGGGCTGATCGGGATCTATGAAAAGGAAAACCCGAATTCAGTCTGGCACGATCACTGCCCTTGGGAATACGAGAACTGGTTGTTTGATGCGGATTACGACCGCGTTATGCCTTACCTCGAAGAAAGCCTTAATCGGATGCCGATTTTTGCCGAGCTTGGCATCAGCCGAGATGTGCATGGCGCGATCAGCCACCCACCAGACGGCAATCCGCTGATCGGACCGGCGCCTGGTGTGGAAAACTATTGGTGCTGCTGTGGCACACAGATCGGGATCGGCTGGGGGCCGGGGCTGACACGCGAACTGGCGCGCTGGATGGTGCATGGTGCGGCCGATATCTCGATGCGCGATTACGATCCGCGCCGGTTTGGGGAATACGCCACGAAGGAATGGCAGGTCATCAAGGCAAAAGAGGATTACTGCCTGCGCCACGAGATTCCCTTCCCGCATTTCAACCGTCTTGCCGGCCGGCCCGTAAAGCCATCCCCGATGTATGAGCGCCTGAAGGAAAAAGGGGCGGTCTATGAAGAGGTCTTTGGCCACGAGCGCCCGCGTTGGTTCGCGCCCGAGGGCACGCCCGCCGAGGACATCTATTCGTTCAAACGCTCAGCCCTGCACGACATCATTGCCGATGAATGCAAAGCCGTGCGCGAGGCCGTCGGGATCATGGACATCTCGGCCTTTACAAAGGTCGAGGTCGCAGGACCGGGAGCGGCAGCATTGCTGGATCGCTTGGTGGCCAACAAGCTGCCGCAGAAACCAGGCGGCATTGTCCTGACGCATATGCTGAACAAACGGGGCCGCATCGAGCTGGAAACCACCGTTGTTAAGCTGGAAGAAGGTCGATTCTATCTGGTATGCGCCGCCTTCTTTGAGCAGCGGCTGCTGGATCATCTGCGCACGCATCAGGATGGGGAAGACGCTCAGATCATTCTGCGTTCAAACGACTGGGCTGCGCTGACAGTGAACGGGCCAAAGTCGCGTCACGTGATGGCGGCCTGCACAGATGCAGACCTCAGCAACGCGGGGTTCCCGTGGCTTAAAGCGCGCGAGATCACGGTTGCCGGCGTGTCGGTTTGGGCGTTCCGTATGTCCTATGCCGGTGAACTTGGTTGGGAGCTGCATATCCCACGCGAGCATGCCTTGGCCGTTTATGACGCGCTTTGGGCGGCAGGCGAGGCACATGGGATCAAGGACTATGGCAGCTTTGCCATGAATGCTCTGCGTATGGAAAAAGGCTTCAAAGGCGCGGGCGAGTTGACCAACGAAGTTACCTTGCCCGAGGCCGATGTCATGCGGTTCGCCAAGTTGGACAAAGACTATCTTGGTGCCGAGCAAACCCGGCACAGTGCGGCGCAAGCGGAGGAGAACGCGCTGCCATGGATTTGCGCCTATCTTGCTATCGACGAAGACGGTGAAACCGACGGTCATGGCGGCGAGGCGGTGATGCTTGGCGACCGTGTCGTCGGCTCGACCGCGTCGGTTGTATTTGGCCCGACGGTCGGCAAAATTCTTGCCTTTGCCTATATCAAGCCCGAAGCCGCATCCCCGGGCACCGAGCTGACAGTCATCATTCACGGTGCGCCAAGGGCGGCGGTTGTTCTGGGCGAGCCTGCCTATGATCCAGCGAGCGTCCTGCCCAGAGAGGATGCGGCATGATCGGGTCGGGCCACAAAATCCGGCGGATCAGCCTCTGGCATGTGCCTCTGACCAGTCACGAAGCCTATTATATGGCGGACGGCAAGACCTGCGACACGGTCGAGTCCGTGGTGATTGCGGTGGAAACGGATACGGGGTTGATCGGTTGGGGCGAGGTCTGTCCGATCCCGCACTATCTGCCCGCATATGCGCGCGGTGTTGGGGCGGTCCTCACCGAACTGGCTCCGGTTCTGATTGGCGCGGATCCGATTGGACCAGAGGCCCTGATGTCAAAGGCGGACGCCTATTTGCAGGATCACCGCTATGCGAAATCGGCGCTGGACATTGCGCTGTGGGATCTTACCGGTCAGGTCGCCAATTTGCCCGTCTATGCCCTTGTCGGTGGGCGTCGGGCAGAGGACATGCCGCTCTATCACTCGATCACCTGCGTTGCACCCGACGAGATGGCGCGCATTGCAAAAGAGGCGTTGGAAACTGGCATCACCCAGTTTCAGGTTAAATTGGGGGCCAGCGGCGACTGGACCACGGATGTAGAGCGGTTGACGAAGGTGCGTGAAACCGTAGGGGCCGGGCCTTTGGTCTATGGTGATTGGAACTGCGGCGCGACCTCGCTTGATGCAACGCGTGTCGGTCGTGCCGTGGCGCATCTTGATGTCATGCTCGAGCAGCCCTGTGCCACGATTGCCGATTGTGCGCGAGTGCGAGCGGCCACGGGGCTTCCGATGAAACTGGACGAAAACGCCCACGACACGGCCTCGTTGATCGAGGGGTATGAACGTGGTTGCATGGATGCCGTCGCGTTGAAACTGTCGAAGTTCGGCGGTCTTTCCGCAACCCGTCGTGCGCGGGATATGTGTCTCTATCTCGGCGCAAAGATGTGTATCGAGGACACCTGGGGCAGCGACATCACCACTGCAGCTTTGTTGCATCTGGCCGCATCGACGGATCCAGCGCGCGTGCTCAATACCTGTGATCTGTCCAGCTATGTGTCACCGCGCCTTGCACCAAGTGCACCAACTCGTGCTCAAGGTCGTATTGCGCCACCGGAAGGCCCGGGACTAGGTATCAATGTGGACGCGCAGGCGCTTGGCGCCGCCGAACTTATAGTGGAGTAACCCATGCAACGAATGACCACCCAAGCGGAATGGGCCGCCCGTGCCAAAGCTGTGTTGCCAGCCGGAGGGTTCGGCAACTTTGAGCCCGAGTTCTTCATCAAAGAAGGACGTGGATCCCGGGTGTGGGACGAAGATGGCAACGAATACATCGACTATCTGATCGGCTCTGGTCCTATGTTGCTTGGACACAGCCACCCCGAAGTGCTTGAGGCCGTACTTGAATATCTGCCAAAGGGTCAGACGTTTTTCGCCAACAACGCGCTGGGCGTCGAGTTGGCAGAAGAAATCGTCAAAGCCATGCCCTGCGGCGAGCAGCTGCGCTATGTGTCCTCGGGCGGTGAAGCGGATATGTATGCGATGCGTCTGGCACGCGCCTTTACCGGCCGCGACAAGATCGTGAAATTTGAAGGCGGATATCACGGCATGAGCGCCGAGGCACAGATGAGCCTTGCGCCAACCAAGCAGGTGAATTTCCCGCTGGCCATTCCCGACAGTGCTGGCATTCCCCAGACTGTCGCAGACGAAATGCTGATCGCGCCCTTCAATGACCCGGATTACATCCGCTCTCTGCTGGCGGAGTACGAAGGCCAAGTGGCCGCAATCATTGTCGAACCCCTACAGCGTATTATTCCGCCCGAAGCTGGCTTTTTGCAGCTTTTGCGTGAAGAGGCGGACAAATACGGCATCGTGCTGATTTTTGACGAGGTCGTCACCGGCTTCCGCTTTGCCTATGGCGGCGCGCAGGAACTCTATGGCGTGACGCCTGACCTTTGCACTCTTGGCAAAGTCATTGGCGGCGGGTTCCCCCTCGCGGCGACCGTCGGACGTCAGGACATCATGGCGCATTTTGACAAGGCCGCGGTAGGAGCCGACAATTGGTTGATGCAGCTTGGCACGCTTTCGGGGAACCCGATTGCGGCGATTGCCGGGCTGAAAAGCCTCGAGATCCTGCGGCGCGAGGGTCAATACGATCATCTGCGAAATCTGGGCAATCAAGTGCAGGGTATGATCCGCGTGGCACTGGATCCAACCGGCGTGCCGTATCGCATCGTTGGCGATCCGACGCTGTTTGAGGTCGTGTTCACCAAGGCCGAGCCACGCACCTATCGCGATGTTCTGGGGGCCAACGCAGATCTGAGTGCGGCCTGGAACCGCACGCTGCGCCAGAACGGTATTTTCAAATCCGCCGGCAAAACCTATCCCTCGTTGTCTTTGACCGAGGCTGACCTCGAGGTGACAGCGAATGCCATTACCGAAGCAGGCAAAGCTGTCGGGCAATTGGCTTAAAAGAACCGTCTTACCCAGCTGTCCGGCAACAGGCGCAGAATGCGAAAGACGCCGGCAAACGGATAGGGAAAGGCCGACCGGAACCGGCTGCGTTTCATGTGTTTGATCACGTGATCCGCTGCCTGGTCCGGTGTCATCAGCTGTGTCATTTCAAAGCTGTTTTTCTGGGTCAGTCTGGTTTCAATAAATCCCGGATTGGTGACCTGAACGCGCACATTGGTTGATTTCAGGTCGATATACAGGTTCTCACCCAGATGCATCAAAGCGCCTTTGCTGGTGCTATAACCCACCGCACCCGGCAATCCGTGATAGGCCGCGAGCGATCCTATCAGAACGATGTGACCTTTGTCCTGCTCGACAAACCGTTGCACCACCTCGGGCAAGACCCGCATCGCGCCCAGCACGTTGACGTCCATCATGAACATGCCGGTCTCGCGATCCCAGTTCTGAGCGGTCATAGGCTCATAGGCACCTGCGCAATAGATCACCCCGTCCAGCTTCGGCAGGTTCGCAAGGGCTGCATCCACCGAGATCGGTTTCGTCACATCCATAGGCAGGATTTGCGCGTTGGGGATGCCCATCTCTTGCAACCTCGTCTCAGATCTCGCGGACAGGATCAGGGAACAGCCTTCGGCGGACAGTTTTTCCGCCAAGGAACGCCCCAGACCTTCAGAGGCCCCAATGATCCAATAGGTTTTCGCAAGCTTGCTCATGTTTGAAAGGTCTTCTTAGGGAGGGTCAGAGTGATGCCAATCGCCAGAACTTTAAGTCCGCAGGGAATGATGGCGTAGAGCAGGGTCAGGGTGGCGAGCGCTTCTGGCGAGTTGTCGGTGTCGGACTGAAACCCTTGTCGGTCCAAAATGGGCAGCACCAGACCTGCGGCAATGGCCAGCGTCATCTTGTTGGCAAATGACCAGAACCCAAACGCCTGTCCGGTCTGCAATCCCGAGCGTGCCAAGGTCGAGGAAAACAGCGCGGGCAAGATCAGCATATCTGCGCCTGCAGCAAACCCCGATCCAATGCAGATGATGCCAAAGGCAAGAGCTTCGCCGCTGCCCAAGCTGGCGGCCCATCCAAAACTGGCAATGGCCAGCCCCATCGCAATGACCAACGTCGCGCGCGGCCCGATCACATTGGCCACTTTCGTCCAGACCGGAATAGAGACCGCGGCTGCCAGAAAGAACAGGATAAGGTACGGACCCGCGGCATCAGGCAGGATAAGTCTGTCTTCAACGAAAAACACAAAAAGGGTCGAGGTGATCGCGACCGGAAGACTGTTCACAAAGGTCAGCGCCAATAGGCCGCCGCCACCAGAAGCATACAGATCTTTGAACTGCAACTTCTGTTCGGGGGTGGTGGCGACGGACCAGAGGGGACGACTTAGAAAGCCGACCAACACCACCAAGGCCATCATGACGAGGCCAAAGGCGGTGTATCCCAACCAGATGGGCAAAGAGGCTGCGATAATGATTCCCACCAGACTGCCGCTTTCACGCCATTTGGCGACGTCGATCATCGCGGTTGGCGTGTCCCCATCGCTGAGGGCGCGGGTCTGGCCATAAAACAGGATCGTCGCCAGACTAAACGCCGTAAAGACAACCGCCAGAACGATAATCAGCCAAAGGACAGGCGCCACCAAAGGCGGCACTGAAAAAAGTGCTACGAACCCAATCGCCAGCCCCGCAACGGCAAGGGCTACGAACAGGCGTTTGCGGTGTGGAAAGCGATCTACCATCCAGCCCAGGGCAGGGTCTTGCACAAAATCCAACACGCGGATGCCAAGCAGAATGGCACCAACCGCCGACAGGTTCAGGCCCAGATCGACCTCTGCGTATCGGGGTAGGTGAATATAAAGCGGCAGACCGGCCGCGGCCAAGGCCATCGCAAAGAGCCCGATCGGAAGGGCGCGCATTACAGGCCTCGCAGCCGGCGCGACACCGCGGGGAAGCGACTGTCCAGTGACAGCCAGATATCCAGAAAACGTGCCCGGATATTGGGATGCGACATGCGGCAGGTTTGTTTGTCGTTGCGATAAAGCGTGACGCTGTTCTTGGAGGGTCCGACGGCGAGAAAGCGGTCATTTGGGCCAACGTCGGCAAAACACGACGCCAATTTTCGCTTGATCGTGGGGTGGTCGCTTTGCGGACCTTCAAGTCGCGCAAGCTCTTCCATCGTGGCGGCCATCAGGCTGGTCTTGGTGAATTTGCGGCCATACCGCAATTCCAAAGCGGCCTGTTTGGAAGGGTCATACCGCGCGCCGTTGCCTGTATAGACGGTAATGTCAAACACGCGAAACCCCAACCAACGCACGGTTTCAGCGGCCGAAACCTTGGCGTTGTCGAGCTGACTAAGTGCTGGTGGCGCCATGGCATCTGCTTGCGCTTGGGTAAACGTCAGCGCGCAAACCACAGCCGCATGAATATAAATCCGTCCAAATCGCACTGGATGCCCTCGTCGCCAAATGTGCCGCCTTGTGTTCATTTTACGAACAGGACGGGCATTCGGATCACATAAGGCGGCGCGTTAAACCTTGATTTTTCTGCTGTTCGGGCAGCTAGTGCAGACCGACGGCGACCTCGAGCAGTGCGTGGTGCAGTGACCCTGCCGACGAATGCGCGCCCAGTACACTCCAGCCCGCCTCGGTTTTGATCACGACACAGGCCATATGATGCAACTGCGTACGTTGCGCAGCGCCGACTTGCATCTGGTCGCTGTCCAAACCGCAAAGCCTTTGCAGAAGGTCAACGCACAGAGGCCCGCTCAGATCAAAGCGACAGAACCCTTCGGTTTGATCGGTGATCGAAGCCGCATCGCCCATCGCCTCTTTCACAGCTTTGGCCCAGGTGCCCGATGTGTCAAACTCGGCATCCACCAGCCATTGGTCTGGGCCCATCCACCACGCGCGATGCCCGTTGGCTTCGAGCATTTCGCAAACGTCGGGTGCGCCTGCAAACCCCAGTGTCTTGAAGCCCGCCGATACAGAGCCGCCCTTGCGTTGGGCGACCGAAGCAAGCGCGCGGTTGGTGACTTCGGTGATTGTGATGCTGCCCAGCGAGTCGACACGCGGTGCTGCCGCGCCAAGGGGTGAAATGGGGGTCAGGTCAGTCACGCAGACGCCCTCCTTCTGGATCAAAGAAATGGGCCGACACAATTTCGACCGGAGTTTCGATCTTCTTGATCGGGTTCACAGCGCGCAGTTTCTCTCCCATGCGCTGATCGCCGCCATTCACATAGCCAAGGCCGATGTGCTCTTTCAGCATCGGCGAATAGCATACCGAGGTCACATGACCCTGATCGACTTTGGCCGAGACCTCGCCGTCCGCGTTCATCAGGTGTGATCCCGCAATGATCCCCTCGCCGTTCAGAGAGCGCAGCCCCACAAGGCGCGGGCCGTTGGGATCCAGCTGCGCAGGGCGCTGGCTGTTGTGGAATCCAATGCAGTCTTTCTTGCGCGACACCATGCGATCCAGACCCATGTTCAGGGCTGTCATACGGCCATCGATCTCGGCGCCGGTGACATGCCCTTTTTCGATCCGCATCACGTTGAGCGCCTCAAGGCCATAAGGGGTCACGCCCAGATCTGCGCCCACCACCATCATGCGGCGCACCAGCGCGTCGCCATACCGCGTTGGAACCGCGATTTCATAGGCCAGCTCGCCCGAGAAAGAGATGCGGAACAGACGCGCGGTCAGGCCACCGCAGACGGTGATCTCGCGACAGCCCATAAAGGGGAACGCGTCGTTGCTGATGTCGTGATCCTTGTCGACGATCCGTTCCAGCAACTGTCGCGACTTGGGTCCGGCGACCGCAAACTGTGCCCAGGCGTCCGTCGTCGAAATGATTTGCACGTCCATGTCCGGGAACAGACACTGGCGTGCGAAATCCATGTTGCGATAGACCAGAACAGCATTCGCCGTCGTGGTCGTGACAACATAGTGATCCTCGGCAAACCGTGCGGCGGTGCCGTCGTCATAAAGCATCCCGTCTTCGCGCATCATAAGGCCGTAACGCACTTTGCCGACCGCGAGCTTAGAAAACCCGTTCACATAAAGGTTGGACAAGAACGCGCCCGCGTCTTTGCCCTGAACATCGATCTTGCCCAACGTTGTCACGTCGCAAATGCCGACGTCGGTGCGCGTGGCCAGAACTTCGCGATCCACAGACTCACGCCAGTGGGTCTCGCCCTTTTGCGGGAACCACATCGCGCGCATCCAAAGTCCGACTTCCTGAAAAACCGCACCCTGTTCGGCGGCCCAAGTGTGGCTGGGTGTCTGGCGGGTCGGGCGGAAGTTTTCCAGCGTCGAGCGCCCTGCAAATGCTCCCATCGCGACAGGCACATAGGGCGGGCGATAGATGGTGGTGCCGGTCTCGGGGATCGATTTTCCGGTTTTCTCGGCCATCACCGCAAGACCCAGCACATTGGCGGTCTTGCCCTGGTCGGTGGCCATGCCAAGGGTTGTATAGCGCTTCAGGTGCTCGACGCTGACATAGCCCTCTTGATGGGCGAGTTTGACGTCCTTGACGGTCACATCGTTCTGGAAATCAACCCAGGCGCGTTTCTTGCCGCTGATCGCTTCAGGGACGTACCAATAGTGCGACGTTCCGGTGGCTTCGCCCTCGACCTCGGGCAGTGTCATGACTTTGGACTCGATGCCAAGGTCGTTCAAAGCCTGTTTGGTCTGCGAGACGCCGTCGGCCATGACATTGCCCATGTCATAAACACCACGGGCGGCACCGGCGACGAGCTGGCCGGGGGGCAGGTCACCCGCAGGCACAAAAGCTGCGATATCCTCGCGCCATTCCGGACGGCCGCGTTGGTGGCAGGTCATGCCAAGGTTCGGAGAATAACCGCCAGACACCGCGATAGACCCACAAAGGACATTGGTGGTGTAGCCCTTGGCAGTTTGCACAATGGCCTCGGTGACACCGTGGCGTCCCTTGGTATCAACGATGGTGGCCCCTGCATGTACCTCTGTGCCCTCGATGGGCTGACCCTCGGGGCGGGTGTTGATAACAGCGGGGACGTTGACGCCCTTGGCCATCAGATCCCGTGCGGTTTTATAGCCGTCGTCGTTGTTGGTGAACACCAACACGGATTTCGCCGTCGCGGTCGCCCAGCGGTTGGCATAGGCGCGGACCGCGCTGGCCATCATGATGCCAGGGCGGTCGTTGTTGGCAAAGCCGATGTGGCGCTCGATGGCACCTGCAGCGACGATGGCGCGTTTGGAATAAATCCGCCACATGGTTTGGCGCGGTTTGCCTGCGTCTGGCGCGATCAGGTGATCGGCGTTGCGCTCGAGGGCGCCATAAATCCCGTGGTCATAGGCCCCAAAGACGGATGTGCGGGGCATAATGCGGACGTTCGGAAGGGACGCGAGTTCGGCTTGCGCGGCGGCAACCCAGTCATGGCCAGCCTGCCCGCCAATCGCCATCGTTTCCGCAAGCAGGCGTCCCCCGAGTAGAGAGTCCTCTTCAGCCAGGATCACCCGAGCCCCTGCGCGACCGGCCGTCAGAGCAGACATCAGACCCGCCGGGCCGGACCCGATGATCAAGAGGTCGCAATGCAGGAAGCCTTTGTCATAGGTATCCGGATCAGCGTCGTCTGTCAGGCTGCCTAGTCCTGCCGCATGGCGGATTGCAGGCTCATAGACCTTTTCCCAGAAGGACTTGGGCCACATGAACGTTTTATAGTAAAACCCAGCGCTTAGAAAATTCGAGAACACATCGTTGATGGCCAAGAGGTCCGTTTTCAAGCTGGGAAAACGGTTCTGCGATTTGGCCACCAGACCGTCGTAAAGCTCGATAGTTGTCGCGCGCGTGTTGGGCTCTTGCCGAGCTCCTTCGCGCAACTCGACCAGTGCGTTTGGTTCTTCGGACCCAGAGGTCATCACACCGCGCGGGCGGTGGTATTTGAACGACCGGCCCATCAGTTGCACACCATTGGCCAGCAACGCCGAGGCGAGCGTATCGCCCTTTAGCCCGTTGAAAGACTTGCCATCAAACTTGAACCCAAGCGCCGATGCGTGATCGACAAGTCCGCCGTCTAAACGATACCCGCTCATCCTGCGCTCCCTTTGGTCTTTGCAACGTCCTGTGCCAGTTCTGCGCCCAGGATTTCGTGGGTCGAAACATTGCGGGTCACCACGATCCAGCTGCGGTCACCATATTCGTGATACCAAAGCTCGCGATGCACGCCGGACGGATTATCGCGGGTATAGACATAGTCATAAAAGTCCTGCGCAGCCGTTTCAGATTGCCAATCGGGGCGGTCCAGCAGCGTGGCATCGCCCAGATAGGTGAATTCTCCGGCGTCGCGTGGACCAAGAAGCGGGTGGGGGATCAGCATCGCGTCGCCTCCTAATGCAAGTTCGGCTGCGCACCGGCGCCGAGTTCGTCGATCATGTGACCGGTTTTGTAGCGATCCAATCGCAGAGCGGTTGCCACGTCGTGCGGGGTGTCCGTCGCCATCAAATGGGCGAAACAATAGCCAGAGGCAGGCGTTGCCTTGAAGCCGCCATAGCACCAGCCGCCATTGAAATAGAGCCCTTTGATCGGGGTCTGATCGATGAAGGGCGATCCATCCATCGACATATCCATAATCCCGCCCCAAGTCCGCAGCACACGGGCCCGCGCGATATTTGGAAAGATGGAAATGCCTTCTTCGACGACTTCTTCCACCGTCGGAAGGTTCCCGCGCCAGGCGTAGGAATTATAGTAATCAAGGTTGCCGCCAAACACTAACCCGCCTTTGTCGGACTGGCTGATATAGAAGTGCCCAGCGCCATAGGTGATGACGCCTGGCAAGATGGGTTTCAGCCCCTCGGTGACAAAGGCCTGCAACACGTGGCTTTCGATCGGCAGACGCAGACCGGCCTTGGCCATGACTTCACTAGACCGCCCCGCGACCGCGACACCAATCTTTGGCGCCATAATGTCTCCTCGGGTGGTTTCGACACCTTTGACCTCGCCATTCTCAATCTTAAAGCCGGTGACTTCGCAATTCTGGATGATGTCGACGCCATGCTGGTCCGCACCGCGCGCATATCCCCATGCCACCGCATCGTGACGCGCAGTGCCGGCCCGTGGCTGCAGAAGGCCTCCCATGATCGGGAAGCGGGCGCTTTCTGTGTTCAGGAAAGGATACAGATCTTTGACGCCCTGTTTGTCCAGCAGGACCGCATCGGCACCATGCAGCAAAATAGAGTTGCCGCGCCGAATGGCGGCGTCGCGCTGGGCATCGTTGTGAAACAGGTTGATGATCCCGCGTTGTGACATCATCGCGTTGAAATTCAGGTCTTGTTCCAGGTTTTCCCAAAGCTTCAGCGAGAATTCATAGAACGGCTGGTTGCCCGGCATCATATAGTTAGAGCGCACAATCGTCGTGTTACGCCCGACGTTGCCGCCGCCGATCCACTTGCGTTCCAAAAGCGCGATGCGGGATTTCTTATAGACTTTCGCAAGGTAATAGGCCGTCGCAAGCCCATGTCCGCCGCCGCCGACAACAATGAAATCATAGGACTTTTGCGGAGGCGCATCGCGCCAGGCCGGTGTCCATCCTTTGTGACCTGTCAGCGCTTCTTTAAAGATGCGCAGGGCATTGTATCGCATGCGGCTCCCCAGTGTGATGTCTGAGCAATTCGATCTCAAGCATGGCTCGCCAAGGGGCGATTGCTCGCGCTTTTACGACACATTCGGTCGGATCTGGATCATGATCAAGGGCACATCTGCGCGGCACGCGTCTGGAATGGATCTGCGCCTAAACGACGCCGCACCCCGCCTTTGTATCGCGATAGGCCTTCAGATCCACGTCCATCAGCGCGCCAAGCCCTTCTAGTCCGACCCGCAAAAGCTCTCCGGGGTGAAAGCTGTCGCCGATGGCACCGCCCTCGATCCAGAGCCCGTCCAACAAGGCACGTCCCGCAATACTAAGGCGGCGCAGCTCGGAATCCGATTTTGCGCGACCCTCTTCCTCAAATACATCTGCCATCAGCGTTTTGGTCTGTTGGCGCAGGTCGTGATACGTCTTGGCGTGCTGTTTCAGAAGATGCCCGTCATGTAGCAGTATCTGAAAGAAACCGGCCCAGGTCGCGGCCTGTTGGCGGTTGGACACGGGCGCCGTAAGCGAGGCTTCGACATAGCGGATCAACCGACATTTGGCGGTGTCAGCACCTTTTGTAGCACGGCCCGAAATCTTGAGCATACGGTCCATATAGTCTTCATAGGCCGCGATGATCAGGTCGTCTTTGGATTGAAAATAGTACCGGATCAAACCCTGCGTAACGTTGGCCTCGCGCGAGATCGTGCGCACGGTTGCGGCCGCGACTCCTTCTCGGGCGATGACGCGCAATGTGGAATCTATCAGAGACTGCCGCCGCGCGTCGCTCTTTCGCTTTTGCGAACTCTTTGAAATCGTACTCATTACCGCAATAACGTCATCTATAGGCACGGCGGGCGAGGTAACAGTCTGTCAAACCCGCGCCTTTGGCTGGATTGGGTCTGAATATATACATAAGGATAGGAACAACAACGCTCTTGGGGGCTGTTGTTAATATTTTGTTAATAAAATCACCGGGTGAATTGGGGAAAACAAAGATGGGCGCAAAATCATATCAATTTTCACATGCGGTGTGCCGCATTCCCGCGTCGTCAATCACCGACGGGTTGCGGTTTGAGGATACCGGCACGCCAGATCACGCGGTGTTTCTTGAGCATCACAAAGCCTATGTCGAGGTTCTGCGGTCCACTGGTGCCAAGGTTACTGTTCTGGATGCGCTTGAGGCTTATCCGGACTCGGTTTTTGTCGAGGACGCCGCCCTATGCCTGCAAGAAGGCGTGATTCAGATGCGCCCCGGAGCGCCGTCGCGGCTGGGCGAAGCTGCCGAAATTGCGGGCGAACTGTCCGCGATCTATGGCACGATCCACCAACTTGAGGGCGCGGGATGCATCGAAGGCGGCGACATCCTAGTGACTGAAACTGAAATCCTTGCCGGATTGTCGTCGCGCACCGACAGTGCAGGTATCGCCGCTTTGGACAAAATCGTAAGCGCTTGGGGCTATAGAGTGCGTGAATTGCAGACCCCAGACGGTGTACTGCATTTCAAAACCGACTGTTCGCTTCTGGATGAAGAAACCATTTTGTCCACCAGGCGCCTGTCGGCATCGGGGTGTTTCAAAGGCTATCGCGTGCTGCACGTTGCCGAAGGCGAAGAGGCCGCGGCCAATTCCATTCGCTTCAATGATCTGGTGATCCTGCCGGATGGATTCCCCAAAACAACGGACATGTTGGTGCAGGCGGGATATGACGTGCGCCTGATTGGCAATACCGAGGCGGCGAAAGTCGATGGGGGCATGTCCTGCCTGTCGCTCAGGTTCACGCCGAACCCATAGATCGTACTGTGCGGATTTACGTTTCTTAAAGAGGACGGGTCTAAACCAAATAAGGGTCTTGGATGAATCAGGTCGGTGCTGCCGACTGAAACAGGAGTCCGACGACCTTTGCCTGCGCCCAAGCCTGATCTTAAGGAAGACTTTCCCGCCCTACACAGGCTTCAGGCGCTTGTCTTACCCGAACCCGGCCTCGCCCCCAAGGAAGAGAGTTTCTTTGCCCGCGAAGGTCCGGTGACCTATGCGTTCTCAACCCACCAATTCACGTTTCAGGCCGGGGCGCAGCTGAGTTTTGCCACGTGGTTTAACCTCTTCAGTTTGGAAAAATGGCAGCAAACTGCAGCCGGGGATTTTTACCTGCAGTTTCTTGGCGCAGGCCGATTTGAGCTGCGCTTGTTGGGGATCGCGCGGGGTCAGTCACAAGAGACGCTGTTTCAAGAAGCAATCACGGTCGATCAGTGCCTGACACTTGCGTTGACTGACCTGATATCCGTGCCCGATTTTACCGGCGTCCTCGCAGTATCGTTGCGCAATTTGGGGGGCGAGGGAACACTTTCAGACATCATCTGGGCCACCGACCGGGCGCCAAAGAACACCATTGATGCGATGGTCGTCATCCCGACCTATCACCGCGAAACCCAAGTGTGCCGATTGGTGGCAAAACTGGCTGACTGGTCGCGGGATATTCCTCATAAACTGCGGATTTGTGTCATCGACAACGGGAAAACGCTGGATCCGCATAGGCTGCAGGCTGAAGTCATTCCAAGTCAGAATTTTGGCGGATCTGGCGGCTTTGCGCGTGGGCTTTTGGCCGCGCAGTCTGCTGGCGTGAGCCATTGTCTTTTTCTGGACGATGACGCGGACTTTCACACGGAAAGCATTATGCGCGCGCTTAGCTTTCTGGCCTATTCGCATGATCCCGATACCGCGATCTGTGGCGCCATGATCGCCCAGGCCGCGCGGCATGCGATTTGGGAGTACGGCGCCGCGTTCAAACTAGTCTGTCGCCCACAGTTCGGCGGCGCAGACCTGTCATCCTTTGAGCAAAGCGCCCAGATGGAAGCGCAAACCTATACTGCCAATTCCCCCAGGCTCTATGGCGGGTGGTGGTTCTTTGCCTTTCCAGTCCAATCCGTGCGGCACTTTCCCTATCCGTTTTTTTTGCGCGGCGATGACGTTGGGTTTTGTCTGGCCAACCGTTTCAATCTGCAAAGGCTGAACGGTGTCGCATCCTATCAAGAGGGCTTTACCGCCAAAGAAAACCCACGAACCTGGTATTTTGACACGCGCAGTCACATGCTGCACCACCTGAGCCACCCTGGCCTCAGAGCTCCGGCGGTGTCCTTGCTGGCCGTCGTGGCGTTCTTTCTCGGTCAAACGGTCCTGCGCATGCACTACGGGTCCGCTCGGGCCGTCTTGTTGGGGTTGCAAGATGTGCTGCGCGGGCCAGATGCTTTTGCCCGCCTGACCGAGATTGAGGCGCGTCTGTCCAAGGTGGACGCCGCCTCAGGCGCGGAAAGCTGGGGGCCAATCCCGACCAAGCCCAGCCAGCCGAGAAGCGGCAAACGCCTCAGTACGTTCTGGCTGGCGTTGGGCAACGGTCATTGGTTGCCGGGGTTTGGACTTTTGGGGCGTAAAATCACCATCAAAGCACAGGATCGTCGCGACCTTAGCGCGGTACTAGGGGCAAGTGACGTCACCGTGCTGCACCCGAACGAACCTTTGGCGTACCGCGTGCGTCACAGCAAACGCGCAGCCCTCCTGATTGGCGTTCAATTTCTGTTGTTGGCGGCCCGATTTCTGCTGCGTTTTCACCGGCTCAGACGGTGCTATCGCGCGCGCTATGACAGCCTGACATCCCGCGCGTTCTGGGAACGCAGCTTTGCCGATCAAAAAGGTGCGCCATGAGTTTCTTTTCAATTCGCAAGCCTGTGGGCGTTGCGACGTTTCAGTCCAGTCGCCCCGCAAAATCGCGCGCGCCCGATGCGCTTGAGCAGTTGGTGATCTTTATTGGGCACCACAAAGTTGGTTCCACCAGTCTGCAGGACTATTTCGCGCGCAACATGCTGCATTATGCACAGCAGGGCATTCTATATCCCTATGTCGAATTTGAAGGCGCGGCACACATGGCCAGCCAGTCGCTGCACGCGGCATCGCCCGTGCGCCTGTCATTAAATGTCAGAGAGCCGCACAATGCGTTGGCGTTCACCATGTTGGCTCAAGCAGGTGCGCGGCGGGTGCCAGATTTTTTGCCCTCGCTTCCCAGCCTAAAACAAATGCATCACGCTCTCAGGCAGCAATTGCACCATTTGCGTCCGCACACGGCTGTTCTGGTCTCTGAGGTTTTTGCGAATTTCGGCGCCGACGCGCCTGATTTGGCAGCCGAGCTGGCGAGCTTATTCCCTGCCCGCAACGTGATCCTTTACGGAGTGTTTCGGCCAATAGATGAATATCTGGTTGCATGGTACGGTCAGCGCCTGAAATTTGGTCATGCGTTGCAACCACTAAGAACAGAAGGCGCATCGGAATACGCAGGCACCATCCATTTCGACTATCGCAAAGTTCTAAACGGGTGGCGCGCGGCCTTTCCTAAGGCAAAGGTGATCCTGCGTGACTATCAAGATCTGTGCAATTCAGGCGGTATAGTGCCTGATTTTCTGGCCGATACGGGTTTGCCGCAGGGTCGGCATTGCGGCACGCGCCGGATGAACGTCTCGCTGCATCCGGCTTTGTATGAGATACAGCGGCGCGGAAACCTGGAGCTGCCACCCAAGCGGGCAGCGCGTCTAAGGGCCTTGCTGGTCTCGCAAACTCCATCATTGAACCTGCCTGGTTGTCGCGAGATCGAGATGTTTGGTGCTCAGCGTCGTCGCGATATCATACAACAGTTTGATCCGGTTACTCGTGCGTTGGGGGACTGGGTTGGGCGCGCTGAATTCTTCCAGGATCTGAAACGCCGAACACGCGTGCGGCCAATTCCCGAGCTTGAGGCCTTCAAGACCGCTCTTGATCGTCTGGGCGATACGCTGCCAGAGGATACGCCGCCTGACGTCGTGGACTTTCTGTCCAGCCTGAATGACGAAAGATAGACAGATGGCGGAGCGTATTGTTGTTCACATCGGGGATAGCAAAACTGGATCGACTGCGTTGCAGGTGGCTTTGCGGCAAGCCGCGCGGGGCGAAAACCTGCTTTATCCGGGCGAGACCCTCAATCACAACGGGTTGGCCCGTGCGCTGTCGCGGCGCAAATTCTGTCACTTGATCGAACCTCGGTTTCGCGCGGTTTGGGACGAAATTTCTGCCTCCAACGCGCAAATCGCCGTCTTGTCGGCCGAGCTGTTTCAAGCGGTGCCTCCAAGCGATTTGCTGCGCGCTATAAAGATGTTTTGGCCCGCCCCGCGCCCGCCGATGTCTTTTCATGCCTATTGCCGTCCCCATCTTTCGCGGCTGGTGGCGATGTATTCCGAGCGTATTAAAGTTGGGAAACCCGTTGGGACGATCGATGCCTATGCCGTGCGTATTTGTCGGGGACGGCGGCTTGACTACGCGCCCCGGTTTGCGGAATGGGAGCGGGTGTTCGCGCCGCATTTTCATCTGCGCCCC
>NZ_CAXREH010000177.1:0-9805 GCF_964229375.1 Cognatishimia sp. | reverse complement strand
CCCATTTCCTCGGATTCAGTGATCACTTTGGCCGCATGCAAAAGCGCCTTGGAGGGGATACAGCCCACGTTCAGGCACACGCCGCCAAGGTTGTTGTCTTTCTCGATCAGCACGACTTTCTTGCCCAGATCTGCGGCGCGGAACGCTGCAGTGTAGCCACCGGGGCCAGAGCCCAGAACGACAACCTCGGCATGTACGTCGCCTTGTCCTGTCGCATTTCCAGTCGGGGCAACGGCCGTCGGCGCAGCGGGGGCTGCCTCTGTTTGGGCACTGGGCGTATCCGTCGCGTCTGCGGCCTCCAGAACGAGGATGACAGAGCCTTCAGAGATACTGTCGCCCTCGGCAACCTTGATCTCTGTCACAGTGCCTGCAGCGGGCGAGGGCACTTCCATTGTGGCTTTGTCGGATTCCAGTTCGATTAGCGGATCTTCGGCGGCGACGGTATCGCCGACTGCAACCAGAACCGAGACCACGGGAACTTCGGCGAAATCGCCAATGTCAGGTACTTTTACATCCATCAGACCGCTCCCTTACCACATCAACTTGCGCATATCGCCCAAGAGCGTCTTGAGCGTCACGCAGAAGCGTGCGGCCAAGGCACCATCAACGGCGCGGTGGTCATATGACAAAGACAAAGGCTGCATCAGGCGCGGCACGAACTCTTCGCCATTCCAGACGGGGGCCATTTTGGACCGTGTCAAACCAAGGATCGCAACTTCTGGCGCATTCACGATTGGGGTGAAGGATGTGCCGCCAATGCCGCCCAACGAGGATATGGTGAACGTCGCGCCCGACATATCGTCGCCCTTAAGCTTGCCATCACGCGCTTTGCCTGACAGCTCGAGCAGGTCTTTCGAAATCTCGACGATACCCTTGCGGTCGGCGTCTTTGATCACCGGAACCATCAAACCGTTTGGCGTGTCTGCCGCAAAACCGATGTTATAGAAGTCTTTCTTGATCAGCTTGTCGCCATCCGGATGCAAAGAGCTGTTGAACTCCCAGTGTTCCTTCAACGCCGAGACCGAGGCTTTTATGACAAAGCTCAGCAGGGTGACGCGATAGCCGTTCTCTTTGGCGATCGTGTCCATTTCCTTGCGGTACTTGTCCAGATCCGTGATGTCGGCCTCATCATTGTGGGTGACATGCGGAATGTTCAACCAAGAGCGATGCAACGCCGGACCCGAGATCTTTTTGATACGCGGCATTTCGACGTTTTCGATCGGGCCAAACTTGCTGAAATCGACCGCCGGGATCGGAGGGATCCCCATGCCGCCTTGAGCAGGCGCCGTTGCCGGCGCGCTTGCTGTCGAGGATTTCAGGAAAGCTGTGACGTCCTCACGCAGGATGCGCCCTTTGCGTCCGGTGCCGTTGACCTTGGCGATGTCAATATCTAGCTGACGGGCAAAGGCACGCACAGATGGGCTTGCGTGGGCCTTGGAGAACCCGCTGTCTGTGACCGTGGCTGTTGCAGCAGCTGGTGCGCTTGGGGCGGCGGGGGCCGCTGGCGCAGGTGTTGCGACAGCCGCTGGTGCAGCCTCTGCTTCTGGTGCTGCGGCCGAAGCGGCTGCGTCGCCTTCCAGAACAACGATCAGAGTGCCTTCGGAAACCGGATCCCCTTCAGAGACTTTGATCTCGGCCACTTTGCCAGCCGCCGGAGAGGGCACTTCCATCGTGGCTTTGTCGCTTTCCACTTCGATCAGCGGGTCTTCTTCGCTGACCACATCGCCCACGCTGACCAGAATGCTCACCACAGGTACGTCGGAAAAATCACCAATGTCGGGTACTTTAACGTCTATTGTCATAACCTTGTCTCCTCTCCCGATCACACCAGACGGGGGTTCGGCTTGTCGCCGTCGATGTTGTATTTCTTGAGCGCTTTTTCGAGCTGCGCCTTGGTCACGTTGCCCTCACGGTACAGATCCACCATGGCGGCAGCGGCGATGTGGTTTGCGTCCACCTCAAAGAAGCGCCGCAGGTTCACGCGGCTGTCGGACCGTCCAAAACCATCTGTTCCCAGAACCGTATAGCGCCCCGGAACCGCAGACCGGATCTGCTCGGCGTAGTTCTTCATATAATCGGTGGCGACAATGATCGGGCCTTTGGCTTTGCTCAGCTGTTGCGTCACAAACGGAACCTTTGGCTCTGCCAGAGGGTTCAGGCGGTTGTGGCGCTCGGCGTCCTGCACGTCACGGGCCAGCTCGTTGAAGCTTGGTGCTGACCAGATTTCCGAGCTGACGCCGAAATCCTCTTGCAGCATTTCAGCCGCCTCAAGCGCCTGCACCAGAATGGTACCAGAGCCCATCAACGTGACATGTTTTTTGCCCGGTTTCTTGACGTCTTTGAACCGGTAGAGCCCCTTGATGATGTCATGTTCCACACCCACCGGCATGTCCGGATGGCTGTAGTTTTCGTTCATCAGGGTCAGATAGAAAAACACGTCTTCCTGATCTTCATACATGCGTTTCAGACCGTGCTGCACGATGGCTGCGACCTCGAACTGGAACGTCGGATCATAGCTGATGCAGTTTGGAATCGTGCCTGCCAGGATGTGGCTGTGACCGTCTTCGTGCTGAAGGCCTTCGCCGTTCAGCGTGGTCCGTCCGGCTGTGCCGCCCAGCATAAAGCCACGGGCGCGGCTGTCGCCTGCAGCCCAGGCCAGATCGCCGATCCGCTGGAAGCCAAACATCGAGTAATAGATGAAGAAGGGGATCATCGGCACGCCGTGGTTGGAATAGGACGTCGCCGCCGCAATCCAATCGGCCATGGCGCCTGCTTCGTTGATGCCTTCTTGCAGAACCTGACCATTGATGGACTCTTTATAGTACATCATCTGGTCTGCATCTTCGGGCGTATAGTTCTGCCCCAGCGGGTTATAGATGCCAACCGAGCGGAACAGGCCTTCCATCCCGAAGGTGCGGCTTTCATCCGGCACAATCGGAACCACCTGCTTGCCGATCTGCTTGTCGCGCAAGAGGGTGGTCAGAATGCGCACAAAGGCCATTGTGGTCGAAATCTCGCGCTCGCCTGTGCCTTTCAGCTGGGCTGCGAATTTGTCCAGCGCTGGGATCTCCAACTTGGGCGATGTGGTTTCCCGTTTCGGGAACTCGCCACCCAGTGCTTTGCGGCGATCCGCCAGATAGGCCTTTTGTGCGTTGTTCAGCTTCACGAATGGCGCTTTGGGCAGATCTTCGTCGCTGACCGGAATTTCAAACCGATCGCGGAAGGCGCGCAGTTGGTCTTCGGCCATCTTCTTTTGCTGGTGGGTGGTGTTCTGACCCTCACCCGCGGACCCCATGCCATAGCCCTTAACGGTCTTGATCAACAGGCAGGTCGGAGTGCCCTTGGTGTCGCTTGCGCGCTTAAAGGCTGTATAGACCTTTTGCGGATCATGGCCGCCGCGGCGCAGGGCAAAGATCTGCTCGTCGCTCCAGTCTTCGACCAGCTTGGCGGTTTCAGGATACTTGCCAAAGAAATGCTTGCGAATATAGGCGCCGTCTTTGGATTTGAATGTTTGATAGTCGCCATCGACCGTTTCATCCATCAGCTGACGCAGCTTGCCGGTGGTGTCTTTTTCCAGCAGCTCGTCCCAGCCCTTGCCCCAAAGCAGTTTGATAACGTTCCAACCCGCACCGCGGAAGTCGCCTTCCAGCTCTTGAACGATTTTGTGGTTGCCACGAACAGGGCCGTCCAGACGTTGCAGGTTGCAGTTCACGACGAAGATCAGGTTGTCCAGACCCTCGCGCGCGGCGAGGTCAATTGCACCGCGGCTTTCGGGCTCGTCCATTTCGCCATCGCCAAGGAAACACCAGACCTTGCGGTCTGCCATGTCGATCAGACCCCGGTTGTGCATGTATTTCATGAACCGCGCCTGATAGATCGCCATCAGCGGGCCCAGGCCCATCGAAACAGTTGGGAACTGCCAGTAATCTGGCATCAGCCAGGGGTGCGGGTAAGAGGACAAGCCGTTGCCATTTACCTCAGAGCGGAAGTTTTCCATCTGCTCCGCAGTTAGGCGGCCTTCCATAAAGGACCGCGCATAGATGCCCGGGATTACGTGGCCTTGGAAGAACACCAGATCGCCACCGTGGATCGCCGACTTCGAGCGCCAGAAGTGGTTGAGGCCAATGTCATACATCACGGCAGACGAGGCAAAAGAGGCGATGTGCCCGCCGTACTCGCTGCTTTCTTTGTTACGGCGCACGACGGTGGCCATGGCGTTCCAGCGGTTGATGGTCCGGATGCGCCATTCCATGTCCAGATCGCCGGGAAAGGCTTCCTGTTGATCGGTCGGGATCGTGTTCTGATAGGGGGTGGTCGCGGAGAAGGGCAGGGTTGCGCCAGCGGCACGGGCCTGCTGAACTGCTTTGTCCAAGAGATAATGCGCCCGGTCCGCACCGTCGCGTGCGATCACATCCTCGACGGCGTCCTGCCACTCTCGGGATTCAACCGGATCAATATCGTCCAACGGTGTTGCCATGTTGTGACCTCCTCCAATAGCTGCTTATCAACTATAGTTTAATGGTGAACTACTTTGGTAGCGGGCTGCATGCATAGCTGCCATGCGCCTACCGGGTAACTGATTTTGAAGAAGATAAGGGCAAAACGCCCGTCGGGATCAAAGGTGCCTGACGTCGAGTGCGCTGCAGACAAACTCAAGAAACAAAGCGAGAGCTGCTTAATCGCACAAAAAAAGACGCACCCAAATCATGGATGCGTCCAGTATTAAACTATTTTCTTGTGGGGCATCTTGCCCAACTGCTTAGTCCTCTTGTGGGAGCACCAAGTTCAGCACGATGGCACACAGCGCAGTGGGTGCAACGGCCGAGGTCATCAGGGTTTTTGCAATGTTCGGAAGGTACTGAACAGCGGTTGGTACCAGGTTCAAACCGAGACCCACGGCCAGCGAGATCGCGATGATCACCATGTTGCGGCGGTTCATCTTGACCTCGGACAGTACGTTCAGACCAGCGGCAGCCACCATGCCGAACATCACGATCACACCGCCGCCCAGAACAGGCAGGGGCATCGATGCGATAACCGCGCCGATCTTTGGCAACAGACCACAGATCACCATAATGGCACCTGCGATTGTCACCACGTGGCGGCTCATGATGCCGGTCATGCCGACGATGCCGACGTTCTGGCTGAAGGATGTGTTCGGCAAACCACCAAAGACGCCCGCAACGGCGGTTCCCAGACCATCTGCATAGGTTGCGCCTTGGATCTCGGCGTCTGTTGCGTCGCGACCTGCGCCTGCTTTTGCGGTTGCCGACGCATCGCCCACGGTTTCAATCGCAGAGACAATCGAAACCAGTGTCACGGCGATGACCGCGCCGATGCTGAATTCAAACCCATATGGCAACGGCTTGATGCCGGTGATCCAAGAGGCGTTCGCGACAGCGCCAAAGTTGACCATGCCAAGGAAGAACGCCAAAGCATAGCCTGCCAGCAAGCCAACCAGAATGGCTGCGCTGGACAAGATACCCTTGGTGAAGAACTTGAGCACCAGTGCCACAACAACGACGGTCAAAGCGACCGACCAGTGCTTCAGGGATCCAAAGCTTTCGGCTTCCATCTGGAACTGTGCAGCACCACCAGCGGCGTATTTGATGGCCACAGGGATCAGGTACAGACCAATCGCTAGGATAACGAGGCCGGTCACCAGCGGTGGAAACAGCCAGCGCAGATTTCCGATTACGGATCCAAGCAAGAAGTGGATGATACCGCCGATGATACAGGCGGTCAGAGCCACGCCCAGACCCTGTGTCGCGGCGATCCCGGCAAGCACGCCGACAAAGGCAAAACTGGTGCCCTGCATGATCGGAAGGCGCGCGCCTACGGGCCCGACGCCGACCGTTTGAAACAGCGTCGCGATCCCGGCAAAGAGCATCGCCATCTGGATCAGATAGATTTGCTCGGCACCGCCAAAGGCAAGCCCTGCGGCCCCTGCGACGATGATGGATGGTGTTACGTTGGATGCAAACATCGCCAGCACGTGCTGAAAGCCAAGCGGAATGGCTTGGTTTAAAGGCGGTGTTACATTTGGATCAGAATATGTCTGAGTATCTGCCATGAAGTGTCCCTCTTTCTGTTGGCATTGGGCGACACCGTTGGATCGGCGTCTTTTATTGTCTTATTTATTTACCACGAAAGACGTGGCGTATGTGAATTCCTGTAAATTGGCACCGCCGCCGATGCGGTCCACGACCGCAAACAGGCCGGGTGCGTGCAATGGGGTCAGCACCCCATGCCAAGTATTTCTATGAAAATTAATGCCTTGACCCGGAGCAGAAATAAAAGCCACGGGTGCGGCTGGCATGCCATCTTGGTCAGGCGCGACGATGATAAGAAATTCGGTAAGGCTCATCGGAATAAAAGCTTGCGAGCCTTGTGGGTGGCGTTCGACCAGATCAAACACATAGGGCAGCGCGCGCGGAACAGCGTCAAACAGGCTGATGCCGGCCTGACCATCTGTAAAATCCAGACGCGCCAGATCGTGATGACGCCCGCACATATCTTGATTGATCATTTTATCGGGGCGATCGCGCAGCTCGAGCACATCCCCGAAAGGCGCAAAGGCTTTGGCGGTGAGGGGCTGGGCCGTCAGTGCGATCATGGCAACAGATCCATCAGCCGCAATTCGGCGATCCGTTCGACCTGTTTGCAGGCCTCGGCGAATTCTGTCGCGCTGTCGTTGTTAAGCCTGCGTTCAAACGCGTGCAGGATCCCCTGTTTGTCGTGATCGCGCACGGCAATGATAAAGGGAAAACCATGCTTGGCCACATAATCGGAATTGAGCTGGGTAAAGGTGGTGCGCTCGGCATCGGTTAGCATGTCGAGGCCCGCAGAGGCCTGCTCTGAAGTAGAGTCCGCGGTCAACCGACCCGCCGCCGCAAGTTTGCCAGCAAGGTCGGGGTGCGCGAGCAGAACGCCGCGACGTTCGTCTTCGCTTGCGGTGCGAAAGACGCGGGCAAGGGCTGAATGCAATCCGATGGCTGAATCATGAGCTGGCCCAAGTTCGCCCGCAAAGGCGCGTTCCGCGATCCAGGCAGAGTGTTCAAATATGCCGCCATAGGTCGCAACGAAGGTCTGTTGATCCATCTGTGAAGGCCGCGCGTACCGCGTGTGCGGGTGATGTTCAGCCCAGTGACGCGCGATGTCGATCCGGCGCGGGGTCCAGACGCCTTCAAAGCCTTTGATATAGTCGATGAATTGCATCAGCCCTTTGATTTTGCCGGGCCGCCCGATCAGACGGCAATGCAAGCCGACGCTCATCATCTTGGGCGCACCGTTACGACCCTCTTCATAAAGCACGTCAAAGGCATCTTTCAGATACGTGAAGAAATCCTGTCCCGTCACCCAACCCGGCGACGTGGCAAATCGCATGTCGTTGGCTTCGAGCGTATAGGGGATGATCAACTGATCCCGATCGCCCTGTTCCAGCCAATAGGGCAGGTCGTCGTCATAAGTGTCCGAGATATAGTCAAACGTTCCGGTTTCTGCGACCAGCCGCACGGTGTTTGCAGAACACCGCCCTGTGTACCAGCCACGCGGCGCGTCGCCGGTGACTTCGGTATGCAGGCGAATAGCCTCGGCGATTGCCGCGCGTTCTTCGTCCTCGGGCATGTCTTTATGTTCAACCCACTTCAGACCGTGAGACGCGATTTCCCACCCGGCGGTCTGCATGGCGCGAACCTGTTCCGGTGCACGTGCAAGGGCAGTTGCGACGCCATAAATCGTGACCGGGATCTGGGCGCCTGTGAACAACCGATGCAGGCGCCAGAAACCGGCGCGAGCGCCGTATTCATAGATCGACTCCATATTGTGGTGTCGCTGCCCGTTCCACTGCGCTGCGCCCGGAATGTCTGACAAAAAGGCCTCGGAGGCTGCATCACCGTGCAACACACAGTTCTCGCCACCTTCTTCGTAGTTCAGCACAAACTGCACAGCGACGCGCGCACCATTCGGCCATGCGGCATCCGGTTGCGTCGCCCCATAACCACGCATGTCTCTTGGATATCGCTTCACGGCAGTGCTCCTGTGATTTTGAACCTTTTAGCGCAGGTCCATTGGAATTATTTTCAGGAGTATTTTGAAAGAGACTCAAGCCTCTGTACAGTATGATCACAGGTGCTGATCAGCGATAGATCAGGAGAACCAGTGAAAGGGTGAAAAATGAGCGGATATCTGACGACCCATGTTCTGGACACGGCGCGGGGCTGTCCTGCCGAGGGCATCAAGATTGCGCTCTATCGCGTGTCTGGAAACTCTCATCACAAGATTGCCGAGACCGTCACCAATTCAGACGGTCGCACCAACAGCCCTATTTTGCCTGAAGGTGATTTTAAAACAGGCACTTACGAGCTGATCTTCTTTTGCGGCGAGTACCTGCGCGAAACCCAGGATGATCTGCAAGAGCCGCTGTTTCTGGATCAGGTTCCAATCCGCTTTGGCATGAGTGAGGCCGCGCATTATCACGTACCTCTGCTACTGTCGCCGTTTGGCTATTCCACCTATCGCGGCAGCTAGCGGCAGGGTCAGTTCACGTCGGTCAGGCTTTGCGCCACATGCTGTGCCATATGGTCGATGAACAGGCGTGTCTTTGGGTCTTGATGCCGGCGATGCGTATAAAGGCAGCCCAATTGAATTGGCACCGGCGGCGTTTTGGCCAGAACCGGCACCAAGGCGCCGGACGCCAGATGATCGGCAACCTCAAAGACCGGTTTCATGATGATCCCATGCCCATCCAGCGCCCATTGGGTCAGCACGTCGCCGTCGTCAGTCTCAAACGGGCCGGTCACAGCAAAGCGTTGGGTCTCGCCGTCGACTTGCAGGGGCCACTGAAATTCAGGCGCGCCGGGATAGCGCAGGTTCAGGCAATCATGCGTGCCATCGATCAGCTGATCTGGCGATTTTGGCTGCCCCTTGCGTTTCACATAGCTCGGCGCGGCGCACATCAGACGCGGACAATCAGAAATCTTGCGCACACGCAACGCGCTGTCCTCGGGCAGGCCCAGATAGAACGCGATATCAAGGCCTTCGGCGGTCAGGTCAAGTTTGCGGTCAGACAGCCGCAATCGCACGCTGATCAACGGGTATTCTTCTTTGAATGCAGGGATTTGCGGCGCAATCAATCGTCGCCCGATACCCAGCGGAGCGGCTACAAAAAGCGAGCCGCGCGGGTTGTCGGTGACCGAGTTAACCGCAGCTTCGGCCTCGTCGATCGCCTCTAGCACTTTTACCGCACCGGCATAGAAAATATGCCCCTGTTCCGTGGCATTCAGCTGACGCGTGGTGCGCTGAAACAGACGCACGTTCAGATAGTCTTCAAGCTGAGAAATCCGCGACGAGGCCACGGCCGCAGAAATACGCTGATCGCGGGCGGCGGCAGACATGTTGCCCAGCTCGTAGACGCGGACAAAGGTGCGGATGTTGTCGATATAGGACATGATTTGCTTGTAAACCTTGAAACTCTTGGGGTTTATAAGGGAATAGAAGGTAATCTGCAAGGTCGATAGACTGCGCGCGAAGGAGCCAAAAATATGTTTGAATTGCCAATTATCTGGGAATGGGTCGGCTTTGCAGTGCGTTGGTTGCACGTGATTACCGCCATCGCCTGGATCGGATCTTCGTTTTATTTCATCGCGTTGGACCTGGGCCTGCGTCGAGGCGGAGACCTCGGCGGCGCGGATGGCGAAGAATGGCAGGTGCATGGCGGAGGCTTTTACCACGTGCGCAAATACCTGGTCGCGCCCGATGAGATGCCCGACCACCTCACATGGTTCAAATGGGAGAGCTATTCGAC
>NZ_CAXREH010000176.1:0-3541 GCF_964229375.1 Cognatishimia sp. | reverse complement strand
TCTGACCTTGAGGCCAACGTCATTGCTGCGATCATTCTGGTTATGATCGTTGTGGTCTATGCGCTGGGTCTTCGGTCGTCCTTTCTGGTTGGACTAGCCATTCCCGGAGCCTTTCTGACAGGCGTAGCGGGCCTTTATTTCATGGGCTTTACCATGAACATCGTGGTTCTGTTCTCGTTGATCCTTGTGGTTGGTATGCTGGTGGACGGCGCGATTGTGACAGTTGAGCTTGCCGATCGGAACTTGGCCGAGGGCAAACCCGCGAAAGAGGCCTATGCGCTGGCCGCAAAGCGCATGTCCTGGCCGATTATCGCCTCGACCGCGACGACCCTTTGCGTGTTCTTCCCGCTGCTCTTCTGGGAAGGCACTGTGGGCGAGTTCATGAAGTTCCTGCCGATCACTGTGATCATTACACTTGCGGCCTCGTTGTTTATGGCGCTGATCTTTATTCCTGTTGTCGGCGGGCTGATTGGACGGCGTCAGAACCAATCCGCCAAGGCAAAGCGTCAGCTTTATGAAGCAGAACGCGGCGACCCGCGCAACATGACCGGCTTTATGGGCGGCTATGTGAAAATCCTGCAGTGGTCCTTGCTGCGCCCCGGGGTCACCGTTTCCTTTGCGGTTGCGGCACTTGTTGGGTCGTTCATGGCCTATGGCAGCCTTGGCAATGGCGTCACCTTTTTCCCGGATGTGGAGCCTGACTATGCGCAGGTTGAAGTTCTCGCGAAGGACAATTTCTCGGTCTATGAGCAGGATGCTCTGGTGCGGGAAGTTGAACGCAAGCTGGAATCCTATGACGAGATCGCAAGTGTGTATTCCCGTTCAGGTGGCTCTTCGACCAGCGACACCATCGGGTCTTTGCAGCTGGAACTGACCGAGTGGGACACCCGCCGGACGGTTGCGCTGATTGCAGAAGATATTCGCGCGGATATGGCCACGATCCCCGGCATCAACGTTCAGGTACAGACGGACTCCGGTGGACCCGGTGGCGGCAAGCCGATCAATCTGAAAGTCCTCAGCAAAAACACCGCCGATCAGGGCAAAGGTGTGCAGCTTATTCTGGACGAAATGGACCGTTTGGGTGGCTTTATCGACGTTGTCGAAACCCGCCCGTCCCCTGGTGTTGAATGGTCGATCACCGTCGATCGCTCTGAGGCCGCGCGCAGTGGGGCCGACGTGGCCTTGTTGGGTCAGGCCGTGCAGTTGCTGACGCAGGGCATCACCGTGGCGGACTATCGCCCCGAGGACACCGACGGCGAAGTCGACATCGTCGTGCGCTTCCCCGCTGGCGACCGGACCTTGGCCGAACTCGAGGCGCTGCGTGTGCCGACCAGTTCTGGTCTGGTGCCGATCTCTAATTTTGTCAGCTTTAATCCAACCCCGCGCAGTGGTGTCATCACCCGTATTGATCAGGCGCGTGTCGTGGAGATCACCGCCGATGTATCGCCGGGATTGCTGGCGAATGATCAGATCGTTGCGTTGCAGGGGGCTATCGCCGACCTTGAGTTGCCTTCAACCGTCAGTGTGGATTTCGGCGGCGAGGCCGAGGAACAGCAGGACGCGATGACGTTCCTGATGGGGGCATTTGCGGCAGCCATCGGGCTGATGTTTTTGATCCTTCTCACGCAGTTCAACAGCTTTTGGCAGGCCTTTGTGGTGATGTCCGCGATCATCTTTTCGATTGCCGGCGTCTTGCTGGGCCTGATGATCACCGGGCGTCCTTTCGGGATCGTCATGGGCGGCATCGGCGTGATCGCTTTGGCGGGAATTGTGGTGAACAACAACATCGTTCTGATCGACACGTTTAATTCGCTCAAAGCCTCTGGCATGTCTCCGGTCGAGGCCGCTCTGCGCACAGGCGCGCAGCGTTTGCGCCCTGTCGTTCTGACATCGGTCACAACCGCTTTGGGTCTGATGCCGATGGTGATCGGCCTCAACATCAATTTCTTTACCCGAGAGATTGTCTATGGCGCGCCATCGACCCAGTGGTGGACCGAACTCTCCAGCGCGATTGCGGGTGGGTTGGTCTTTGCAACCATCCTGACGCTTTTGGTAACGCCTGCGATGTTGATGCTGGGCGAACGTCGCAAGACGCGTTTTGTGGCCACCAAAAAGGTGGCTGCGCCAGCCTAAGTTTAAACCGCATCGGGGCCCTCCTCGGTGCGGTACCCCCTCACGATACCCAAGGACGACTGTCGGCCTGAATTGACACATCCCCTACATTATTTTAGCACTCAAATTAAATATGGGGGAGTGACATGTACCTAGGCCTTGACCTTGGAACCTCGGGGATCCGAGCTTTGTTGGTGGATCCAAACGGCGCACCCGTCGCCGAAGCCTCGGCCGCCTGTTCCGTGACACACCCGCACCCCGGATGGAGCGAACAGGATCCGGCAGACTGGATCTCGGCCTGCAGCGCAGCTGTCGCAGAGCTGAAGCACCATCACCCCAAAGACCTGGCCGCCATCAAAGCGATTGGCCTCAGCGGTCATATGCATGGTGCGACACTGCTGGATGCGTCTGGGGCGGTCTTGCGGCCCTGTATGCTTTGGAACGACACCCGCTCAGAGCGTCAGGCACAGGCCTTGGATACGCAACCGGTGTTTCGCGACAAGACCGGCAATGTGGTCTTCCCCGGCTTCACGTCGCCAAAAGTGCAGTGGGCGCGTGACCATGAACCCGAAATTTTTGCGCAGATCGCCAAAGTTTTGTTGCCCAAAGACTACCTTCGTCTGTGGCTGACAGGAGAGCACATCAGCGATATGTCAGACAGTGCTGGCACCGCGTGGATGGATGTGGGCGCGCGGCAGTGGTCGGAAAATTTGTTGGACATCTGCGGCCTTTCGGAAAGCCAGATGCCACGCCTTGTGGACGGCACAAACCCCGCTGGCGCCCTGCGCGATGCGCTGCGGTCTGAATGGGGCATCACAAGTCCTGTCGTTGTCGCCGGTGGTGGTGGTGACAATGCCGCGGCCGCCTGCGGGCTTGGATGCCTGTCTGCGGGCGATGGATTCGTGTCGCTGGGCACATCAGGCGTCCTGCTGGCCGCGACCGACACCTATGCCCCTGCCCCAGCACAAGCCGTGCATACGTTTTGCCACGCAGTCCCAGACACATGGTTTCAGATGGGCGTCACGCTTGCAGCCACCGACAGTCTGAATTGGCTGGCAGGGCTTACGAATACGACACCGGCCGAGCTTGCCGCAGCCTTACCTGATCAGCCGACCGCGCCAACCAAAGCGCATTTCCTGCCCTATCTGTCAGGCGAGCGCACCCCGCACAACACCGCGACAGCCTGCGGAGTATTCGCCGGGCTCGACATATCTGCGGACCAAACCACCCTTGCTGCAGCCGTCATGGAGGGCGTGGCCTTTTCCCTGAAAGACTGCCTGATCGCGCTGCAAGCCACGGGCACAGACCTGGCATCGCTGGTGACGACAGGTGGCGGCACCCGCAGCCCATTTTGGCTGCAGACCTTGGCCAATGTTTTGGGCATCCCCTTGCACGTCCCCGCCAAAGGAGAGTTCGGCGCGGCGATGGG
>NZ_CAXREH010000175.1:0-6819 GCF_964229375.1 Cognatishimia sp. | reverse complement strand
CGTCTTTGGCGATCCAAACGCCGCCAATGTACTGCGGATTCTGTCCACCGCCGACATCAGTTTCTTTGAACCGATGATCCTGTCTTATCTTGAGGATCACCCAAACGTCGCAGTGGACTATACGGTGGCAAGCTCGACGGACGTGATGGCCGCGCTGCTGGAAGAGCAGACGTCATTTGATCTGGCGATCTCAAGCGCGATGGATTTGCAGACGAAACTGGCCAACGACGGTCTTGCGCGCCCGCATTCCTCTGGCCAGACCGAACGGCTGCCGGATTGGGCCGTGTGGAACGACATGGTGTTTGCTTTTACTCAGGAACCGGCGGCCTTTGTCATTTCCAACAAGGCCTTTGACGGGTTGGAGCTGCCGGAAAACCGTCAGGAACTCATCACCACATTGCGCCAAAACCCTGATATCTTTGAAAGTCGCGTCGGCACCTATGACATTCGCCAGTCTGGAGCAGGGTATTTGTTCGCCACGCAAGACGCCCGTGCATCGGATACCTATTGGCGACTGACCGAAGTCATGGGCGCGCTGGACCCAAAGCTTTACTGCTGCACGTCCAATATGATCGACGCGGTGGTCAGCGGAGAGCTGGCTATCGCTTATAACGTGCTGGCCAGCTATGCCGAGAAACGCGCGGACTCAGATGCTTTCACGATAATCCTTCCGTCTGATTTCTCGATTGTCATGCTGCGCACGATGCTTATTCCGACCACGTCGACCAACCCTGAACTGGCGGGGCAGTTTCTGGATTTCGTGCTGGGGCAGACGTTCCCGAAAGGCACATCGCCGCTGCTGCAATCAGAAATGCTGGCGCAGGCGAACGAAAACGCCCTGCACCGCATCGCCTTGGGGCCGGGCCTGTTGGTTTATCTGGACCAGTTCAAGAACAAGAGTTTCATTTCCGAATGGGAAAGCGCAATCCTGCAGGAATAGGGTTTTGCACAGAATGTCAGCATTGTGTCAGGTCAGGCGACTAGGCCTCGCGGAAACTTTCCTGACGCGAGTTATCTGCCGTGAGCACCGATTCCGTAACAAAAGTCCTTATTCCGTCCGGCGCATTGGGGTTGGGATATGACCGTGACGCGCTGGCGCGTGGCGTGGCCGAAGGGCCGGATTTGATCGCCATCGACGGAGGCTCGACGGACAGTGGGCCGCATTATCTGGGTACTGGCACGTCTAAATACTCGCGCAGTTCCATCAAAGCCGAATGGCGAGAGTTGATGCACGCGCGCGCCGAGGCTGGCGTGCCTTTGGTCATCGGAACGGCAGGCACATGCGGCGCGGACAGCGCTGTGGACTGGCTGGTGGACATCACGCGCGACATCGTAGCCGAGGACAAAATGGCGGTGAAAGTCGCGGTTCTGAAGTCCGGCCAAACCGCAGAGAAACTATGTCACGCCTTGAATGCCGGGCGTATCAAACCGCTAGAGCCCGCAACCGACCTTGCGCCGGAAACGCTGCAAAGCTGCACGAACATTGTTGCTTTGGCAGGGGCAGAACAAATTCAGGCGGCATTGGCCACGGGTGCAGACATTGTGATCGCAGGGCGCACGACAGACACCGCCACGATCGCCGCGCTACCCCTTGCGCGCGGTTGTCATGCGGGGGGCGCGTGGCATGGTGCAAAAATCGGCGAATGCGGCGCGCTGGCGACGACCAGCCCAAACACCGGTACGATCATGATCAGTTTTGACAGCACGGGCTTTACCGTCACACCGATGGGAGAGGCTGCGCGCGCCACGCCTTACACAGTGTCCGCCCATATGCTGTATGAGAACTCCAATCCCTATCAGTTGTTTGAACCCGGTGGCCATCTGGATGTGACGGACGCGGTCTATACCGCCTGTGACACCAAATCCGTGCGCGTGACAGGCAGCACCTGGGTGCCCAACCCGACCTATACCGTCAAACTGGAAGGGGCGCGCAGTGGCGGGTTTCAGACCGTCTCTTTGGCGCTGGTCCGAGAGCCGCGCTATGTGGCCAACATCCGCGAGTGGGTTGCCGACATCGAGGAAAAATGCGTCGCCAAAGCACGCGCACGCCTAACGGATCCGTTCACCTTGGAACTGAGGCTGATTGGCGTAGACGCGACGCTTGGCGCGTTGGACGTTGCCGCACAGATCGGCAGCGAAGTGGGCGTTCTGGGGATTGTGACCGCAGAATCCGACGCCATATCGCGCGAAGTGGCCAAGATCCTGAACCCCTATCTGTTGCACCACCCGCTGACCGAACAAGAAGAAATGCCGACCTTTGCATTTCCGTTCTCGCCTGCGGAAATGTCGCGTGGCGAGATCTATGAATTCTGCCTCAACCACGTGCTGGAGTTAGAGGATCCCATGGAGGCCTTTGCGTTGACCGTACAGGAGATGACCCCATGACGACGCTTGCCGATGTTGCGCTGAAAATCCGCTCCAAGAACGCGGGGCCGTTCTGGTTGACTATCGATATATTCTGCGACTCCGAAGAGCTGTTCAAACGCGCCTGCGCTTTAGCCGACACGCCACAGGTCGCACAGGCGCTGGGGTGTCCGGTGGCGCAGGTGAAGCGTTTTGAAATCGCCGAGCTTAATGTGCTGAAATTCAGCGTGCCGCGCCCTCACATTCAAGGCACGCGGTTTGACCGCGACATGCACGGCGCCTCTTTTGCGACGCTCTTGGCAGGCCTTAGCGACGCCTGATTCTGCACTCGTCAGATGGCCTTAGAGTGACTTTGGTTTTCGGCCCGGAACACATCCACCGATTTTGCGATGATACGGGCCAGCGGCTCAAACCCGTCGCGCAATGTCAGGCGATCAGACGAGACCGCGAGAACGTCGGTATATTGCGCGCAGAGGTCCAGAAAGATTGCGTCAATCTCGGGTTTCAGATCAGGGAAGGCCGCGCAGACATCGATCCGACTGAATGAAAAGTCGCACAGCAGCCGTTCGATGATCATAGCATGCAGCTGGTCCCGCCGCGTCATGCTGAAGCCTCGATGGGCTGCAAAGCCCTCGGTGCGAACGCGGTCCTGATAGGCTGAGGTGGCCACCGCGTTCTGCGCATAGCCCTGCGGAAACTTTGAGATCGCCGATGCTCCGAACCCAAGCAGCACGGGGCTATCATCGTCGGTATAACCCTGAAAATTCCGCCTAAGCGTGCCTGCGTCTTTGGCCAGCGCCAACCCATCTGTGGGCCGCGCGAAATGGTCGATCCCTATTGCGCGATACCCAGCATTTGTGAAAAACCGATGCGCGATTTCCGCAAGGTGGAATCGCTCTTCACTGCCAGGCAGATCAGCCTCAGAGATAAGCACCTGACGTTTTGAAACCCAAGGCACATGCGCATAACCATAGATCGCAAGACGGTCGGGCGACATTTTCAATGTGGTGTTCAGCGTGCGCAGAAAACTGTCTCGGGTCTGGTGTGGCAGACCATAAAGCACATCGAAATTGATGCTTGTCACGCCCTGCTGCCGCAGAACCTGCACCACATGCTGGGTCTGCGCGATGGTTTGCTTGCGGCCAATCGCCGCCTGAACCTTGGGGGCAAAATCTTGCACCCCGATACTGGCCCGCGTCAGCCCCAAGTCTGCGAGCGTTTCCAACAGTTCATCAGAGGCCTCGGTGGGGTCGACCTCGACAGAGAATTCAAACGACTTCATCGGCTCAAAGGCATCGCGGATTTTGGTGACAAGCTCGGTCATCAATGCAGGCGTCAGCAGCGTAGGCGTACCCCCACCCAGATGCAGGCGTTGCAATTTGACCTTATTTTTAAGGGCTTTCTTTGCCGCCTCAACCTCGGCCAGCAAGGTGTGCACATAGGCCTCGACAGGGCGCAACGTGCTGGTGCCCTGCGTGCGGCAGGCACAGAACCAGCAAAGGCGTTTGCAAAAAGGGATATGCACATAGATCGAAACACCGGTGCCCTCGGGAATGGCCTTTAGCCACGGGTTCTGATGCTTGCGCCCGGCGTCATTCACAAAGTGATTTGCCGGCGGATAGCTGGTGTATCGGGGCACTGATCTATCGAATAGCCCGAAGCGTCTCAAAAGTTCGATCTTTTCCATACGAAAGATAAAGACTATCAAAAGAGACGTAACCTTGATCCAGATCAACCGATGTCCATTCAGTTCAATACCAAAGTCGACTGCCAGTATTGCCCGATCCGCCACAGAGCCGTTTGCGCGCGCTGTGACGACTCTGAGCTTGAAGTGCTGAATGCGATCAAAACCTATCGCAGCTTTGAAGCAGGCCAGCCAATCGTGTGGCGTGGCGAACCCTTACAGTTTGTGGCCTCGGTTGTATCAGGTGTCGCCTCGCTGACAAAAACGATGGAAGACGGGCGCACTCAGATGGTTGGGCTTTTGCTGCCGTCTGATTTCATTGGCCGCCCCGGACGCCGCGAAATCGAGTTTGATGTCACCGCCACCACAGATGTGACGCTTTGCTGTTTTGAATACAAAGCCTTTGAGACCTTGGTGAACGACACGCCTCACCTGTCACAACGGCTGATGGAACTTGCCTTGGACGAACTGGACGCCGCGCGCGAGTGGATGCTGCTTTTGGGGCGCAAAACCGCGCGCGAAAAGGTGGCGACATTCATCGAAATGCTCGTGCGACGGTCCAAAGTGGACGACATCGAAGGCAATCGGCCTGAGATGGCCTTGCCTTTGACCCGCGAACAGATGGCGAATTATCTGGGGCTCACACTGGAAACCGTGAGTCGACAACTGAACGCGCTTAAGAAAGACGGCATTCTGTCTTTCACGGATCGGCGTAATTTCAATGTGACGGATATCAGCCAACTGCATCTGGAAACCGGCGATGACGCGGATGGCGGCGTGATCAGCTAGCGTCCAAACGGCTTGATCCATATCAAGGTTCCATGTGCCCAAACATGATGAAGTCTTCTTGCGACATCCAAGAAGGAGACCGTCATGTACGAACATATTCTTATCCCTGTCACGTTTGACGAAGCCTGCGACACAAGCGCAGCGATTCAAGCTGCCAAGGCGCTGTGCAACGAGAACGCCCGCGCGACTTTTCTGCATGTTGTAGAGCCGCTGCCGCACTATGTCGACGCGCATATCAACATCACATTGGAAGAGCGCAGCCTGCCGTTTCTGAACGACCGATTGAACAAAATGGCCGAGCAACTTCCGGGCGCGACCGGCGTCGTTACCCATGGGGCCGCGGGTCGTGAAATCGTCGACTGGGCGGCCAACAACGGGGTGGATTGCATCGCGATCTCGTCTCACCGTCCGGTGTTTTCCGACATCTTTTTGGGGTCCACAGCGGCCTGGGTTGTGCGTCACGCCCAATGTGCCGTGCATGTTTTGCGCTGAGTTGATCCAGATCAAAGTTCCCCCCGCGCCCTTCGCCGTATTGCCGGTCAGGACTTCGCCGGATTCCGGCTCTCACGCACATTGGAAGGATCACCATGTGGCATAGTTTTAAACTTATCGGTCTGGCGCTGGCTGTGTTCATCGCAGCCTATGCCGCCGACCAAGGCAATGACCTTGCCTTTCGAATTCACGGTCTGATTGTCATGTTTGTGGCGGGCGGGCTGTTCATACACAACCTGCGGCGCACGTCCGAGGCTCAGCCGGTGGAAAACGCCGGCGGCTATATGGACGGGGTGATCCGTGCCGGAGTGATCGCAACCGCCTTTTGGGGCGTGGCCGGGTTTCTGGTTGGTGTGTTCATCGCCTTCCAACTGGCTTTTCCGGGGTTGAACTTTGAATGGGCGCAGCCCTTTGCCAACTTTGGTCGTCTGCGTCCGCTGCACACCAGCGCGGTCATTTTTGCCTTTGGCGGTAACGCTCTGATTGCGACGTCTTTCTATGTTGTGCAACGCACCTCGGGCGCGCGCCTTTGGGGTGGCAACACGGCATGGTTCGTGTTTTGGGGCTATCAGCTGTTCATCGTTCTTGCCGCAACCGGCTATCTGCTGGGCGCGACCCAATCCAAAGAATACGCCGAGCCTGAATGGTACGTTGATATCTGGCTGACCCTTGTGTGGCTGGCGTATCTGGCGGTGTTCCTGGGTACGATCTTTAAGCGCCGGGAGCGTCACATCTATGTGGCCAACTGGTTCTTTCTGGCCTTCATCATCACCGTGGCAATGCTGCATGTGGTCAACAACCTGTCAATCCCCGTGTCCATCTGGGGCAGCAAATCTGTTCAGGTGTTCTCGGGCGTTCAGGACGCCATGACCCAATGGTGGTATGGGCACAACGCGGTCGGCTTTTTCCTGACCGCAGGGTTTCTGGGGATGATGTATTACTTCGTTCCCAAACAGGCCGAGCGCCCGGTCTATAGCTATCGCTTGTCGATCATTCACTTCTGGGCGCTGATCTTTCTCTATATCTGGGCAGGTCCACACCACTTGCACTACACCGCGCTGCCGGATTGGGCATCGACCCTTGGCATGGTGTTCTCGGTCGTCCTGTGGATGCCCAGCTGGGGTGGCATGATCAACGGTCTGATGACCCTTCAGGGGGCATGGGACAAGCTGCGGACGGATCCAATTCTGCGGATGTTTGTGCTGAGCCTTGGGTTCTATGGCATGTCCACATTCGAAGGCCCGATGATGTCGATCCGCGCGGTCAACTCGCTGAGCCACTATACGGACTGGACCATCGGTCACGTGCATTCCGGTGCGCTGGGATGGAACGGCATGATCACCTTTGCATGCCTCTATTTCCTGACCCCGAAACTATGGGGACGCGCCAAAATGTACTCGGAATCTGCCATCAACTGGCACTTCTGGCTCGCGACACTGGGCATCGTTCTTTACGCCGCCTCGATGTGGGTCACCGGTATCATGGAAGGC
>NZ_CAXREH010000174.1:0-9015 GCF_964229375.1 Cognatishimia sp. | reverse complement strand
GATCACGGTCATACGAACAAGGCGGGCCAGACCGGTCAGGTTTTCGGTCAGAACTGGGTTTTTCTTGTGCGGCATCGCGGACGAGCCTTTTTGACCCATCGAGAAGAATTCCGCACCTTCAAGAACCTCGGTCCGCTGCATATGGCGGATTTCGATCGCGACGTTTTCGATCGACGATGCGATCACACCCAGCACGGCAAAGAACATGGCGTGACGGTCGCGCGGGATAACTTGGGTCGAGATCGGCTCAGGCTTCAGGCCCAGTTTCTCGCAGACGTGCTCTTCGACCGCAGGATCGATGTTCGCGAATGTCCCAACCGCACCCGAGATCGCACCGGTGGCGATTTCTTCGCGGGCGGCTTTCAGACGGTCGAGGTTGCGGTCCATCTCTGCGTAGAAGCGCGCGAACGTCAGACCCATCGTGGTCGGTTCTGCGTGGATGCCGTGCGAGCGACCAACGCGGACCGTATCTTTGTGTTCCAGCGCGCGTTTTTTCAGCGCAGCAAGCAGGCCGTGCATGTCGTCAATCAGGATATCCGCAGCGCGCACCAGCTGAACGTTCAGACAAGTGTCCAGCACGTCAGACGAGGTCATGCCCTGATGTACAAACCGTGCTTCTTCCGAGCCGACATGTTCTGCAAGGTGGGTCAGAAAGGCGATGACGTCGTGTTTGGTGACGGCTTCGATTTCGTCGATCCGGGCGACGTCAAACTCGACATCCTTGGCTTTCCACACCGCCTCGGCGTTCTCGCGCGGGATCACACCCAAATCCGCTTGCGCATCGCAGGCATGCGCTTCAATCTCGTACCAGATGCGGAACTTCGTTTCCGGAGACCAGATGGCCACCATTTCGGGGCGGGAATAGCGTGGGATCATGTCACAGCCTTGTGTCTTTGGGGAAGTTGCGGGCGGTATAGACTGGGTTCACGCAATGGACAAGTGAAGGAGCGGAAAATGTGGCGCAAAGCCCTTGTTTTACTGGTATTGGCCGCACCTGCGATGGCCGAAGACTGGGTTCCGCTGACAGGCAGCGAAATCCAGGCGGCTTTGACAGGCAAGAAATTGCAATATGACGGCGCGTGGCAGGACTTCAGGGCCTCGGGGCGCACGCTGTATAATGCGGGGCGTGACAGCTGGGGATACTGGGCCATTCGCGACGACCAATATTGCAGCCAGTGGCCGCCACAGGCGCTGTGGGATTGCTATGATGTGGCCGCGAAAGGCGATCAGATCCGCTTTATTGGCGCATTCAATGACGTGAGTGACGGCACATTCGTCACAGAGTAGCCGACGCGCATTGGGTCAGATCCTGAGCAACACGGATCCAGCCCGTGCGCCGCTGGCCACGAGGTCATGAGCCTTGGCGCAGTCCTGCAAATCCAGCGTTTCTGCAATGCGCAGGTCGAGTGCGTTTTGCTCTAGCAGCTGTGTTAGGTTCGCGATGGCCGCCTGACGCTCGGGGGTTTTCAAAAGATAGACAAGCACCAGATCCAGCGTGACCGCTTTGAACATTAAGGGATAGAACGGCAGGCTGGGCACCATGTCTTTGGCCGATCCAAAGGCCGCGATCGTGCCGCATTCCGCGATGACGGTGGTGTTGGTTTCGGCGTTCATGCCAAATTCAACTTCGACGATGCGGTCCACCAGCCTGCCACCCGTGGCGTCCAGGATCTGCGCGGCAAGATCCGCGCTGGTATAGTCAAACACATGATCCGCGCCCGCCGCACGTGCTGCAGCAAGACCTGCTTCGCCCCGCGCTGTGGCCAGAACCTGTGCGCCCGAGGCTTTGGCGATTTGCACAGCCAGATGCCCAACGGTGCCTGCGCCGCCGCTGACCAACACGATCTGATCGGTCACAGGCCCACCGGCCAGAACCGCATGGGTCGCTGTAAGCCCGGGAATGCCCAGAATGGCGCCTTGATCGAAACTTACAGTGTCAGGCAGTGTCACCGCCTGCTGCGCGGGCAGGGCGATATAGTCGGCGGCAGTGCCAAACGCGCGCTGCCATTGGCTATTCCACAGCCACACACGTTCACCAATGCGGCTTGCGTCAACGCCTTGGCCTACGGCCTCGATGACGCCTGCGCCATCGCTGTGAGGGATAATGGTGGGAAAGGGCGGTTTGGTGACACCGGGGCGTCCGCCTGCGCGCGCTTTGACATCAGATGGGTTCACACCCGAGGTCGCCACCCTAACCAAAACCTCGCCGGCCTCAGGTGTCGGGGTCGGGACGTCGATCAATTTCAAAACGTCGGCCGCCTGACCGAAGGACGTGTAAGTAATGGCCCGCATGGTGTTTCCTCTGTGGTTCGCGCCGCGCAAGAAAAACAAGGCGCTATAAACATTTAGACGGCGCGTACCCTGTTCATGGGCACGCACCGTCCTGAATGTACCTCACGTTGAGGGCAACGCAAGCCGCAGGTGGTTTACTCTGGGGCCAGCTCGGTCAGAACCTGGCTGGATTTCTCGAGGGTGCGGTGCACGGGGCATTTGTCGGCAATCTCGAGCAACCGCGAACGTTCCTGATCGCTGAGGTTGCCTTCCAGATGGATGACCCGCTTAAAGCTGTCGATCTTGTCACCAGATCCGGTCGAGGCGTCCTGAGCGTGCACTTTGTTGTGGCTGACGTCGACCCAGACGTGATCCAGCGCCCAGCCTTTGCGCCGTGCGTACATGCGGATCGTCATAGAGGTACAGGCGCCAAGGCCAGAGGCCATAAACCCGTAAGGTGTCATGCCTTTGTTGGTGCCGCCATAGGCCAAAGGTTCATCCGCAAGCGTGTGATGGAAAGGGCCAGAGTTCACATCCTGCAAAAAGCCCTCAGAGTCGGCCTCTGACACCCGCACGACGCCTTCTGGCGCTCCAATTGGAGGCGCAGGTGGCGTCAGGTCCAGATAGCGCGCGGCCCAGGCTGAAATCACCTCGGCGGCGTATTCCGCGTCCTGACCAGCGCTGATCAGGTGATCGGCATCATCCAGCGTCACAAAGCTTTTGGGATGACGCGCCGCCATAAAGATTTCAGATGCGTTTTCGATCCCGACGATATCATCCAGCGGCGCGTGCATGACCAAGAGCGCTTTTTTCATCTCGGCGATGAAGGGCTTGAGGTTCTGCGCCTCGACATCCTGAACAAAGCTGTCGCGGATCTTGAACGGACGCCCACCAAGGCTGACCTGCGCCTCGCCAGTGCTTGTGATTTCCTCCAGCGCACCGCCAAAGTTATGGGTCACATGCGCAGGATCAAAGGGCGCACCCAGAGTTACGACCGCCTTAACGCTGTCAATCTCACCCGCCGCACGTAGCACCGCAGCGCCGCCCAAGGAATGCCCGATCAGCAGGCTGGGGCCGATGCCGCGACAGTCCAGATAGGCTGCAGCGGCCTGCAAGTCCTCGACATTGCTGGAAAAATGCGTGTTGGCGAATTCACCTTCGGAATGACCCAATCCGGTAAAATCAAATCGCAGCACCGCGACGCCCATCGCGGCCAGTCGCCCAGCAATCCGACGCGCGGCCGGAATGTCTTTGGAGCAGGTGAAGCAATGGGCGAACAAGGCGGTCGCCAGATGAGGCCCCTCGGGCAGGTCCAGACGCGCCGCCAGCTTTTCGCCGCTGTGGCCGGTAAATGAGATGCGTTCGCTTGGCATAAGTGCAGATCCTTGGCTGTTGGCGTCTAATTTGGGGCATTGCGCCGCGCGCGCCAAGGTCTGGAACGGTCGCGTCACGGAATGGTGACCTATAGAGATCGAACCGCGCCAGCGTGAAACATTTAGGGGAGTGTGGGACGGGTTGCGCCTTTGGCGAAAAAGCCAGCCCCGCAGCCGCGAATGTGCGCAGCTGCGGGTTTGTTTGTGTTTAAACCTCGCCCATCAACGCTGGGTCGAAGGGGTATTTGGTCAGGTTTTCATAGCCGTCTTCGGTGATCAGAACCTGATCTTCCAGTTTGATCGAGAAGTTGCCGCCTTCTGGGCTGACCAGCGCTTCGACGCAGAGGGTCATGCCTGCTTCTAGCTCATAGTCAAAGGCACCCTCGTGCGTGTTGTCGGGATAGTCGACATGCGGCCACTCATCACACAGACCGACGCCGTGCATCATGCAGCTGTACTTCTGTTTCTGGAAATTCGCATCCAATTTGTGGCCATTCAAGGTCAGGTCACGAATCGCAACGCCCGGTTTCAGCATCTCCATATTGTGGCGGATGTGTTCCACCCCGTGCTGCATCGCATAGACCATATCTGCCGGAGGCTTTTCGTCGCCGATCCACCAAGACCTTGAGATATCTACGCAAATTCCGTAAGCGCCGACCAGATCCGTGTCAAAGCTGACGATCTCGTTGTTGCTGATAAGCCGGGGGCCGCATTCCTGGAACCATGGGTTCGTGCGCGGGCCAGAGGCCAGCAGACGGGTTTCGATCCATTCGCCGCCGCGTTCGATGTTGGCTTTGTGCAGGATCGCCCAAACGTCGTCTTCGGACACACCACCACGCGGGATGGCTTCGCGGGCGAAATCTTCCATGGCCTGCACCGAGGCTTCGCACGCGACAGACGCACAACGCATCGCAAGAATCTCGTCAGGCCCTTTGACGGCGCGGCATTTTTCGGTGAGCTCTTCGCCGGGGAAGACTTCGAGGCCGGCCCCTTCGAGGGCGCGCAGGCCGTCAATCATGATCTTGTCGACAGCCAGCCGTTTGTTGCCAGGCGCGTGTTCATTCAGCAGGTCAATCACTTCGCGGGTGAAGTTCGCCGCAGCTTCGGTGATCTTGTCGCCAACAGAGAAATAGAACATCGACGCGCCAGAGCGTTGTTCGCGGACCAAGGGGTTGAATTCGCTTAGGAAAGGAGAATTCTTGTAGTCCCACATCACCATGTACCCGTCAGCGCAGATCAATGTCGCGCGGAAGGGGTTGTGTGTGTTCCACAGCTGCATGTTGGTGCTGTCTGTCGCATAGCGGATGTTTAGCGGATCAAACACCAGCAGGCCCGCATAGTCGCGATCCTGAATGAATTTTGTCAGACGGTTCAGACGAAACTCGCGCATCCGCGGCAGATCAGGGAGGGCCAGGCCAGCTGTTTCCCATTCGCGGAAGGCAAGTTGGGTCGGTCCAATTTCGATACGATCATTGTCGTTTGGGGTGTTGTCCCCAAGCATGGATCCCTTGGAAGGGTCAATTTTGCGTCGGTCGCGGGAATAATTCATCTGGCTTTCCTCCTGTCGGTAGAATGACTGGGGGCAGATGCACGTGTCAGGTCCGAAACCGACGTTTTCGACCAAGTTGAACGGCGCTTTTGGGAAATTGGCTTCTCTTTTGAGTGAATTTGCGTGAAGTTTCCGAGAATTTTCTGAGTGGAAAGAAATCTATGGCGGACATTCTGCAACAGGCGATTCCTTATGATGTGACGGCGCCGAAACCCCTGCCGGGGGTGGCACCTTTAGGCGGAGAGAGCTGGCTGCATCTGGATGAGGCGTATCGCGGGCAGCTTGCGCGTAAGGCCGCGTTGCTTGCAACACGGCGGGCGGATGTCTTGGCACTGGATGCTGCGGCCTCGGATGCTGCGTGTGAACTGCTAGAGATGACGGTGGCAGAACTGGTTGAAAAACATGGGTTTTCAAGCCATGCGGGGCAGGTTGCGGCGTGCGATGGGCATCAGGTTGCGCTGGATTTTTCGGACCCGCTGGCGACGTTGTCACGCTTGGTGCAAGAGGACGTCTGCATCCTGCAAAAGCGCGGGGACGAACATGTTCTGACGGGCGCGCTTCTGTGCTTTCCCGCAAGTTGGACGCTGGCTGAGAAGTTCATGCAGCCTTTGGTGCGTATTCACCGCCCCGTTGACAGCTATGATGCGAATGTCGCAAAGCGGGTGCAGCGTCTGTTTGATGGGGTGCGCGTCGGGCGCCCGGTATGGCGGTTCAACGCGCTGCGCTATGCGGATGCCGAGCTGTACCATCCCAAGACGGAAAACGCGCCGCGTGAGGTTGAGGATATCGAAGAACGGTATCTGCGCAGTGAAAAACAGATCATCATGCGGTTGCCAAAAACGCAGGCGGTGGTGTTTGTCATTCACACGTATATCGTCGCGTTGTAACGACCACCCGCCGCATTCAGGCACAAAAAAAGGCGCCCGTTTGAGCGCCTTTTTCCATTCTTTTACAAGCTATTAGCAGCTGTAGTACATGCCGAATTCAACTGGGTGAGGCGTGTGCTCATAGTGCTCGACTTCTTCCATTTTCAGCTCGATGTAGCCTTCGATCTGATCTTTGGTGAAGACGTCGCCCGCCAGCAGGAAGTCCATGTCTGCTTGCAGCTCGTCCAGAGCTTCGCGCAGGGAACCACATACGGTCGGGATGTCCGCCAGCTCTTCTGCAGGCAGGTCATAGAGGTTCTTGTCCATCGCCTCGCCTGGGTCGATCTTGTTCTTGATGCCGTCAAGACCAGCCATCAGCAGTGCTGCGAAGCACAGGTATGGGTTGGAAGATGGATCAGGGAAACGAGCTTCGACGCGCTTGGCTTTCGGAGATTCGGTCCATGGGATACGAACACAGCCAGAGCGGTTACGTGCAGAGTATGCGCGCAGAACTGGAGCTTCAAAGCCTGGGATCAGACGCTTGTAGGAGTTCGTGGATGGGTTGGTGAAGGCGTTCAGCGCTTTCGCGTGCTTCAGAACACCACCGATGAAGTACAGAGCTTCTTGGGACAGATCAGCGTATTTATCGCCCGCGAACAGTGGCTTGCCGTCTTTCCAGATGGACATGTTCACGTGCATACCTGTGCCGTTATCGCCATAGATTGGCTTAGGCATGAAGGTTGCGGATTTGCCGTAAGACTGTGCCACGTTGTGGATCACATACTTGTACTTCTGCAGCTCGTCCGCTTGCTTGGTCAGGGAACCAAAGATCAGACCCAGCTCGTGCTGACAGGACGCAACCTCGTGGTGGTGCTTGTCCACTTTCATGCCCAGACGCTTCATGGTCGACAGCATCTCGGAGCGGATGTCTTGTGCGTCGTCGATTGGGTTCACAGGGAAGTAGCCGCCTTTGATACCTGGACGGTGGCCTGTGTTGCCCATTTCGTATTCGGTGTCTGTGTTCCAAGAGCCATCTTGAGCGTCTACTTCGTAGGACACTTTGTTGATGGTGTTGGAGAAACGCACGTCGTCAAACAGGAAGAATTCTGCTTCTGGACCCATGTAAGCAACGTCGCCGATGCCAGAGGATTTCAGATAGGCTTCTGCTTTCTGCGCGGTGCCACGTGGGTCACGCTCGTAAGCTTCGCCAGTGTCTGGCTCGACGATAGAGCAGTGGATGCAGATGGTTTTCTGTGCGTAGAACGGATCAACGTACGCAGATGTTGTGTCTGGCAGCAGTTTCATGTCGGAGTTTTCGATCGACTTCCAACCCGCGATGGAAGAGCCGTCAAACATGAAGCCTTCTTCCAGGAAGTCTTCGTCAACCAGGTCTACATCCACGGTGACGTGCTGCAGCTTGCCGCGTGTGTCGGTGAAGCGGATATCAACGTATTCCGCGTCTTCGTCTTTGATCAGCTTGAGGACTGCGTCTGCGCTCATGCTTCTGTTCCTTCTACTATATAGAGTTCGGAGTGTTTACAGGGCGTCCGCGCCGGATTCGCCGGTACGGATGCGGATGGCTTGTTCGACAGAGCTGACAAAGATTTTGCCATCCCCGATTTTATCGGTTTTCGCTGCGTCGACGATTGCTTCGATTGCTTGGTCCACCATATCGGCGTCCAGAACGACTTCGATTTTGACCTTTGGCAGGAAGTCCACGACGTATTCTGCGCCGCGATAGAGTTCGGTGTGACCTTTTTGGCGGCCGAAACCCTTAACCTCGATGACGGACAGACCTTGGACGCCAACGTCCTGAAGGGCTTCTTTTACTTCATCAAGTTTAAATGGCTTGATGATGGCTTCGATTTTTTTCATCTCGGAGTCTCCTCACCTGAGTTATGACGTGCTGATCCCATGTTCCTGAGAGAGCGACAATCGGATAGGTCGATTTGCACGGAAAGGCTAGGCCTAGAAAATGTCATGTGATTAAAAATTAGGCAACTAGGCGCGAAAAGCATCAAAATGAAAACTTTTGAAATTTCGTGCTGTTTGATGCTTGTGCAATCGTCGCTGAACGGGACTAAAATTACTCGACAAAAGATGCATTTTCCACTCGCATCCCAGATAGAGCTTTGCTAGAGACAGCCGAACTGGCGACAGCGATGTCCCAGCGATGTGCGGGTGTGGCGAAATTGGTAGACGCACCAGATTTAGGTTCTGGCGCCGCGCGGCGTGGGGGGTCAAGTCCCTCCACCCGCACCACTCACTTCAATCAGACAGTTACCAAAGTGTTGCGCCTTCGCGCGCAGTGTTTCTGTGCCGTGTAGGCGGTGTTTCTAGCCATTTGACCCTCAAACCACGTTGCGAGGACGAAGATGGACATTTTTGACGAGACACTTGGAGCAAGCCGGAGCCGTGCGGGAACCTTTGGCGACATGGTGGATGTCGTGCCCAATGACGCTCAGGATCTGCCGCAGCCTGCAGTGAAGCTATATGTCGAAACCGGAGGGGCCCTAGTGGTCATGCCGCTCAGCGGAACTTCGGAGGTCACTATGCAAGTGCCTGATTTTTCTGAACTAAGCCTGAACGTGCGACGTGTTTATGCGTCGGGGACTACGGCCGCTGGCATTAAGGCCTATGTGATCTGATGGCGGGGGTGGGTATCAGCATTCGACAGCACATCGGGCCCCTGGGGGCCATGGACGCTGTGCTGCCTGCGGGCATTCTGCCAATGTCACAAGCCACGCTGCAAGACATGAGCCATGTGACCTCGACCACGGGGGATGTCACATTTGGCAAGAGTGAAATCCACATGGGCCCCAACTCGCGCGTTACGATTGCGGGGAGTTTCTCGGGCAATTTATGGGTTCATTCGATTACCAAAGACGTCAGTGGAACCATGCGGGCGCGGTTTCTAAGCCCGACGTATCAGCCCGAAGGTATCCGGCAGCCGGAT
>NZ_CAXREH010000173.1:0-7800 GCF_964229375.1 Cognatishimia sp. | reverse complement strand
TGGGGTGTCTTATCTCGTGGGAGAAAGAGGGGTCGCGATCCCGATCTCGGACCACGCACCATAGAACCGGGTGGAACGCGTTTCACCCACGGTGAAAAGGAAAAATCAGATGGCGAAGAAGCTGGCTGGTACAATGAAGCTGCAGATCCCTGCAGGTCAAGCCAACCCATCCCCGCCCGTCGGCCCTGCTTTGGGTCAGCGCGGCATCAACATCATGGAATTCTGCAAAGCGTTCAACGCGAAGACACAGGAAATGGAACAAGGTGCGCCTTGCCCAACCGTGATCACCTATTATCAGGACAAGTCCTTCACCATGGACATCAAGACGCCTCCTGCGTCTTACTACCTGAAAAAAGCTGCTGGCCTGAAGCCAGTTGGCAAGCGTAACCGTCCTCGTGGTGCTGAAAACCCAGGCCGTGAAACCGTTGCATCCGTATCTGTGAAGCAGGTTCGTGAGATCGCCGAAGCGAAGATGAAAGACCTCTCCGCAAACGACGTCGAAGCAGCAATGCAAATCATCATGGGTTCCGCGAAATCCATGGGCATCGAGGTGAAGTAATGGCGAAACTCGGTAAACGTACCCGCTCCGCACGCGAAGCATTTGCTGGCAAGTCCGACGTCTCTGTTGAAGAGGCTGTCTCTCTGGTCAAAGGCAATGCGACCGCGAAATTCGACGAAACTGTCGAGATCGCCGTACAACTGGGTGTTGACCCACGTCACGCAGACCAAATGGTTCGCGGCGTTGTTGGCCTGCCAAACGGCACCGGCAAATCCGTACGCGTTGCGGTTTTCGCACGTGGCCCAAAAGCTGAAGAAGCTCAGGCTGCCGGCGCAGACATCGTTGGCGCAGAAGACCTGATGGAAACCATCCAGGGCGGCACCATCGACTTTGATCGCTGCATCGCGACCCCTGACATGATGCCAATCGTTGGCCGTCTGGGTAAAGTTCTTGGCCCACGTAACCTGATGCCAAACCCTAAAGTTGGCACAGTGACCATGGACGTTAAGGCTGCTGTTGAAAACGCCAAAGGCGGCGAAGTTCAGTTCAAAGTCGAAAAAGCCGGTGTTGTACACGCAGGCGTCGGCAAAGCGTCCTTCGGCGAAGACAAGCTGGTCGAGAACGTTCGTGCCTTCATGGGCGCAGTTCTGAAAGCCAAGCCAGCAGGCGCAAAAGGCGCTTACGTCAAGAAGATCGCACTGAGCTCTACAATGGGCCCAGGCGTGACCATCGACGTGGACAACGCTGCTGCGGAATAATCCCAGTTGATATCTTTTTGAAAAGGCGCCCTTCGGGGCGCCTTTTTGCTTTTGACATGCGTGACTGAATACCTCACACAAATTGCATGTTTACTCATTCCACTTTGTAGGGGGCGTGATGCTCTACACACTTCCATTTACCAGTTACCCGATCAAAGGGGCCGAGATGCCCTGTCCTGTGTGTGGCAGCCAATCCTCCGAAGTGATCGCGACCAAAGACCGCCGGCTGAAAATCCTACCGCATGTGAAATGCACGGACTGCGGGATGGTGCGTCATCAGTTTATGCCGTCCGAGGCCGAGCTGGGGGAATATTACCGTTCGCAGTATCGTGCCGATTATCAGCAGGCCGACGGTGGGCCGTCTGATCGGCATGTGGCCAAACGGCATGTTGAAGTCGACCGCAGATTGCCACGTATCACGGCGCATTTGCCAAAAGGCGCGCGGTTGATCGATTTCGGCTGTGGGTCTGGCGAGTTCGTCGAACGCGCGATTGCAGACGGTCTGGACGCGCAGGGGTTCGAGCCGGGGTCGGACTATGCGACCTATGCAAGTACGAAACAGGGCTTGCCCGTGCAAAACTGTGGTTGGCAGGAATTCGAACTGGACGCCCCCGTCGATGTGGTGACGACATTCCATGTGTTTGAGCATTTGCTGGATCCAATGGCTGCCGTAGCGCAGGTGACGTCTTGGCTGAAAGACGACGGCTATTTTTACATCGAAGTGCCGAATGCGAAAAACGGGCTGGATCTGAAAGGATTTGGCAGCCTGCACATGGCCCACACGCTTGGGTTTGCACGCTATAGCCTCGAGCTGTTGGGGGCGCTAAACGGTTTGAAGGTGGTCGAAGTTTTTGATGAATATGACATCGGGATCATCTTTCAAAAAGGCACGCCCCGGGCCATTGAAGAGATCAAAGCCGACGCCGCCGCCGAGTTTGCGCAGGTCGATAAATCGACGGTTCATGCGCGGTTTTGGGGCTACACTTTCGGCAAGCTGAAAAAGAAACGTTAACGGGTTTGCCTGCGTGTGTGTTATTCTTGGGTCAAGCCTACGCAAAGGCAGGTCAAAAAAGCTGACAAACAAGTCAGCTTAGCTCTTGTTCTGTGTCTTAATCCATCCTAAATGAAGCTTTCACAAGTCAGCGTACGATTCGTCGTGCGCTGTTTTGTGTTTCGTCCAAGACGGTGAGTGGGGGTTTCCCTCTTAATATCTTGCCTGAGACGGGAAAGACCAGATTGACCGGGGGCTTGACCTCGGGCGGTTTTGGCTCAGCCCCGTAGCGGACCTGAACGCTGGGCTGACGCTCGGCAAATATGAGCCGGAGGGCATAAGCCTTCCAAATTTGGAGTGAAACTGTGGATAGAGCACAAAAAGAGAAGGTGGTCGAGGAACTCGGCCAGATCTTTGAAAGCTCTGGCGTCGTCGTGGTTGCCCACTACGAGGGTCTCACTGTTGCTGACATGCAGAATCTGCGCGCAAAAGCGCGTGATGCAGATGCTGCTGTTCGTGTTGCCAAAAACAGGCTCGCCAAAATCGCCCTTGACGGAAAGCCTTGCGAAAGCATGAGCGAATACCTGACGGGTATGACTGTTCTGACCTATTCCGAAGACCCTGTTGCGGCCGCTAAGGTTGCAGAGGACTTCGCCAAAGAGAACTCGAAATTTGAGATCCTCGGCGGTGCAATGGGTGAGAATGCTCTGGATCGTGCTGGCGTTGAAGCCGTGTCCAAGATGCCTTCTCGCGAGGAGCTTATTGCTTCCATCGTGGGCTGCATCGGCGCACCTGCTTCCAACATCGCTGGCGCAATTGGCGCACCTGCAAGCAACATCGCATCCATTCTGTCTACCATCGAAGAAAAGGCAGAAGCTGCGTAAGCAACTTATTGAGAACCGCGTATTGGCAATTGCCTGAACGTTGGAACACAAACCTGATAACGGAAAGAAGCTAAAATGGCTGATCTGAAAGCACTGGCGGAAAGCATCGTAGGTCTGACCCTGCTGGAAGCACAAGAACTGAAAACAATCCTCAAAGACGAGTACGGCATCGAGCCAGCAGCCGGTGGCGCTGTTATGGTTGCCGGCGCAGCAGGCGGCGACGCAGTCGGTGCAGCAGCTGAGGAAAAAACTGAATTTGACGTAATTCTGAAAGCCGCAGGCGACAAGAAAATCAACGTCATCAAAGAAGTCCGCGGCATCACTGGCCTGGGCCTCAAAGAAGCAAAAGAGCTGGTCGAAGCTGGCGGCAAAGCCGTCAAAGAAGGCGTCGACAAAGCAGAAGCAGAAGACATCAAAGCGAAGCTGGAAGCAGCTGGCGCAGAAGTCGAGCTCAAGTAATCTTAGCCGGGTTTTCCCGGTTTGGATGTCTGGCAGGGTGCGGAAAACCGTTCCCTGCCGTACCTGTCTTAGAAAGACCCTTATAGCGTAGGGGTTTTTCTAAGACGAGGTTCAAGGATCGAGTGGTGCGTGGTGGGACACACACCGAGAATGGATCCGATCGTCTGTCTCGAAAGGGCGGGGTGCCGGGGCCCGACGGCGCGCTCTCCCATTGAGAAAAGAAAGGTGTCATCGCACATGGCTCAAACCTACCTTGGCCAAAAACGCTTGCGTAAATACTACGGCAAAATCCGCGAAGTTCTGGATATGCCGAACCTTATTGAGGTTCAAAAATCTTCTTACGATCTGTTCCTGCGCTCCGGCGATGCTGAACTGCCGCTAGACGGCGAAGGCATCAAAGGCGTGTTCCAGTCGGTTTTCCCGATCAAGGACTTTAACGAACAGTCTGTTCTGGAATTTGTCGACTACGAGCTGGAAAAGCCGAAGTACGACGTCGAAGAATGTATGCAGCGCGACATGACCTACAGCGCACCGCTGAAGGTTACTCTGCGTCTGATCGTGTTCGAAGTTGACGAAGACACGGGCGCAAAGTCCGTCAAAGACATCAAAGAGCAAGACGTCTTTATGGGCGACATGCCTCTGATGACGCCAAACGGCACTTTCGTTGTCAACGGCACCGAGCGTGTGATTGTCAGCCAGATGCACCGCTCTCCGGGCGTGTTCTTTGACCACGATAAAGGTAAAACCCACTCATCGGGTAAGCTATTGTTCGCATGCCGCATCATCCCATATCGCGGCTCTTGGCTGGACTTTGAGTTTGACGCCAAAGACATCGTCTTTGCCCGCATCGACCGTCGCCGTAAGTTGCCTGTGACCACCCTGCTTTATGCGCTGGGTCTGGACCAGGAAGGCATCATGGATGCCTATTACGACACCGTCGAATACAAACTGGAAAAGAACAAAGGTTGGGCAACCAAGTTCTTCCCGGATCGTGTGCGCGGCACGCGTCCGCTCTATGATCTCGTTGATGCCGCAACCGGCGAAGTGATTGCCGAAGCCGGCAAGAAAGTCACGCCTCGCGCGGTTAAGAAACTGATCGACGAAGGCTCTGTCACCGAGCTGCTGCTGCCTTATGAGCAGATCGTTGGCAAGTATGTTGCGAAAGACATCATCAACGAAGAAAACGGCGCGATCTATGTCGAAGCGGGCGATGAGCTGACGCTGGAATATGACAAAGACGGCGACCTGATCGGCGGCACTGTCAAAGATCTGATCGATGCGGGCATCACCACGATCCCTGTTCTGGACATCGACAACGTCAACGTGGGTCCATACATGCGCAACACCATGGCGCAGGACAAAAACATGAACCGCGAAACCGCGCTCATGGATATCTACCGCGTGATGCGTCCGGGCGAGCCACCCACCGTTGATGCAGCCTCCGCGCTGTTTGACACGTTGTTCTTCGACAGCGAGCGCTATGACCTGTCTGCGGTTGGCCGCGTGAAAATGAACATGCGTCTGGCTCTGGATGCAGAAGACACCATGCGCACCCTGCGCAAAGAAGACATCGTGTCCTGCATCAAAGCGCTGGTTGAGCTGCGTGACGGCCACGGCGATGTCGACGACATCGACCACCTTGGCAACCGTCGTGTGCGCTCTGTTGGCGAATTGATGGAAAACCAGTATCGCGTTGGTCTGCTGCGCATGGAGCGCGCGATCAAAGAGCGTATGTCTTCTGTCGAGATCGACACTGTGATGCCACAGGATCTGATCAACGCGAAACCAGCGGCGGCTGCGGTGCGTGAATTCTTCGGCTCTTCCCAGCTGTCGCAGTTCATGGACCAAACCAACCCGCTGTCCGAAGTGACGCACAAACGTCGCCTTTCGGCGCTTGGCCCAGGTGGTCTGACACGTGAACGTGCGGGCTTTGAGGTGCGCGACGTTCACCCGACCCACTACGGTCGTATGTGTCCGATTGAAACGCCGGAAGGTCCAAACATTGGTCTGATCAACTCGCTGGCAACTTTTGCGCGCGTGAACAAATACGGCTTTATCGAAACGCCATACCGTAAGGTTGTCGACGGTCAGGTCACCGATGAGGTGAACTATATGTCCGCGACCGAAGAAATGCGTCACACCGTGGCGCAGGCGAACGCGACATTGGATGCGGACGGCAAGTTCATCAACGAGATGGTCAACACCCGTCAGTCCGGTGACTATACAATGGCCCCAGTCGGCGCGGTCGATCTGATCGACGTCAGCCCGAAACAGTTGGTCTCTGTGGCAGCATCGCTGATCCCATTCCTTGAAAACGACGACGCGAACCGGGCGCTTATGGGCTCGAACATGCAACGTCAGGCGGTTCCACTGCTGCGCGCCGAGGCGCCTCTGGTTGGGACTGGCATCGAGGAGAAAGTGGCGATCGACTCTGGCGCGGCGATCCAGGCGAAACGCGGCGGTATCATCGACCAAGTTGACGCACAGCGTATCGTTATCCGCGCGACCGAAGACCTCGAGCTGGGGGATGCGGGCGTTGACATCTATCGTCTGCGCAAGTTCCAGCGTTCTAACCAAAACACCTGCATCAACCAGCGTCCGCTGGTGAAAGTGGGTGACACGGTTGGCAAAGGCGAAGTGATTGCCGATGGCCCGTCCACCGATATGGGGGAACTGGCACTTGGTAAGAACGTGGTCGTCGCGTTTATGCCTTGGAATGGCTACAACTACGAAGACTCCATCCTGATCTCCGAGCGTATCGCGCGTGACGACGTCTTTACGTCGGTTCACATCGAAGAATTCGAAGTGGCTGCACGTGACACCAAGCTTGGCCCAGAAGAAATCACCCGCGACATTCCGAACGTCGGTGAAGAAGCGCTGCGTAACCTCGACGAGGCCGGCATCGTTTACATCGGTGCGGACGTCGAGCCGGGCGACATTCTGGTCGGTAAGATCACGCCAAAAGGTGAAAGCCCAATGACGCCAGAGGAAAAACTCCTCCGCGCGATCTTTGGTGAGAAAGCCTCTGACGTACGCGACACCTCGCTGCGTGTGAAACCAGGTGACTTTGGTACGGTCGTAGAAGTTCGCGTCTTTAACCGCCACGGTGTGGAAAAAGACGAACGTGCGCTTCAGATCGAGCGTGAAGAAGTCGAAGCTCTGGCACGTGACCGCGACGACGAACTCGCGATCCTTGATCGGAACATCTATGCGCGTCTGAAAGACATGATCATGGGCAAAGTGGCCGTGAAAGGCCCGAAAGGCGTCAAGCCGAAGTCCGTGATCGACGACGAGCTCCTGGAAACTCTGACCCGCGGTCAGTGGTGGCAGCTGGCGCTTGAAGACGAAGATGATGCGCAGATCGTAGAGGCTCTGCATGAGCAATACGAAGCGCAGAAACGCGCGCTGGATGCACGTTTCGAGGACAAGGTCGAGAAAGTCCGCCGTGGCGACGATCTGCCTCCGGGCGTTATGAAGATGGTCAAAGTCTTTATCGCGGTGAAGCGTAAGCTGCAGCCGGGCGATAAGATGGCGGGTCGTCACGGGAACAAAGGTGTTATTTCCAAGGTTGTACCTATGGAAGACATGCCGTTCCTTGCGGATGGTACTCCGGTTGACTTCTGTCTGAACCCACTGGGCGTTCCATCGCGGATGAACGTTGGTCAGATCCTTGAGACACACATGGGCTGGGCCGCACGCGGTCTGGGCATCAAAGTGGACGAGGCTCTGGGTGAATACCGTCGTTCTGGCGATCTGACCCCAGTGCGTGAAGCCATGCATGACGCCTATGGCGACAACGTCTATGACGAAGGCATCGCAAATATGGACGAAGGCGCTCTGTTGGAAGCGGCGGGCAATGTGACCCGTGGTGTTCCAATCGCAACGCCAGTCTTTGACGGCGCCAAAGAAGGCGACGTGAACGACGCTCTGGTTCGTGCTGGTTTCGATCAGTCCGGTCAGTCGATCCTGTTTGACGGCCGCACAGGCGAGCAGTTTAGCCGCCCGGTTACCGTCGGCGTGAAATACCTGCTGAAACTGCACCACCTTGTGGACGACAAGATCCACGCGCGCTCTACTGGTCCATACTCGCTGGTCACCCAGCAGCCTCTGGGCGGTAAAGCGCAATTCGGTGGTCAGCGTTTCGGGGAAATGGAAGTCTGGGCTCTGGAAGCTTACGGCGCAGCCTACACCCTGCAGGAAATGCTCACC
>NZ_CAXREH010000172.1:0-2805 GCF_964229375.1 Cognatishimia sp. | reverse complement strand
GCAGCTTTCATTTTGCGCAGGAAACGTGTGACCTCTGGGTTGAACTGTTGGTCTTGTAAGAGCTCAACGGCCTGGGGGCACACACCATGCAACAAGTTCACACGCGTGTTGATGGCTGAGAGATTGACATTAAACGCGCGTGCTAAGCGCTCTTTGCTGACACCTTTGTCGATTGCGCGACGCAACATATAGTGCTCCTGCACCGTAGACAGTCTATTTATGCGATGATTGTAGGTGTAGGTCTCAAAATCTTTGGCGATAAGACAAGGGGCCTGATCTTCGCCCAATTCCTTGAGTGCGAGCACGCGTAGGTTCCCATCGAGTAGGAGGAAGGTTTCGTTTTGGTCATCTGTTGGGATTATAGAAAGCGGCTCAATCAATCCAATTTCTTTGATGGAAGAGAGGATCTGTTTGAATTTGCGCGTGGTCATCACACCGTCAGGTACTTTCTTGCTTGGCATCAAATGTTCGATGGTGACTAATTGAGGCAGGTTTTCGTAGTTTAAACGAATATCGGACGGGCTGTCGTTTTTCTTCTTGAAGCTCTAGTTGCTGTAGCTCGTATCCTTGCCAAAATAGTCGCGAATCTAGGGATAATTCATGCCACACGTTGCTGCTCATCATGATCACGATCATGCCGCTGCTTCTTCTTCAGAAACAGGTACAAGTTGCTGCGGCGGTGATGCTATCGCGCCAACACAAGTCAGCGCCTCCGACGGGCGAAGTTTTCACGTCAGCGGTTTGGACTGCGCGGAAGAGGTCTCGATACTCAACAAAGTCGTCGGTCCAGAGGTCGGAGGGGCGGAATTTCTGGCCTTTGACGTCATTAACGCCAGAATGACCGTTCTTGAAGGTGGCACGTCAGTGTCCTCGGACAACATTATCAAGGCGGTCGCATCAACAGGCATGACGGCCAAACCGTGGGATGTCGAGGACGCCAGCGCTGATCAGGCTGCACATCTGAAGAAACAAAAGCTGTTCACGATGCTGAGCGGAGGCTTTTGGGCGGCGGGGTTCATTTACCACCTTGTTGAAACTGGCATCGGCGGGGCCATCGGCATTTTTTCCGGCCATGGTGAAGCCGCGATGCCAATTGCGGAAATCGCCTTGTTCGCTGGCGCTATTCTATTAGGTGTGTGGCTGGTCGCACCTAAAGCATGGTCGTCTGCGCGTCGGATCTCTCCTGATATGAACCTGTTGATGGTGGTTGCCGTTGCCGGTGCAATCGCACTTGGAGAGTTCTTTGAGGCCGCGACTGTTGCGTTTTTCTTCTCACTTTCACTGTATCTTGAAAGCTGGAGCGTCGGGCGCGCACGCAATGCTGTCTCGGCACTTCTCGACCTCGCGCCTCCTACGGCGCGGATTATTTACGATGATGGGTCTGAGGCTGATATGCCTGCAGCGGCCGTTGCTATTGGAACCAAGTTCATCGTGCGCGGTGGTGACCGCATTCCTCTCGACGGAGAAGTTGTCGACGGGGCGGGAGCCGTCGACCAGGCCCCCATTACAGGTGAAAGCGCCTTGGTGCCAAAGGAGGCAGGCGACGATGTCTACGCGGGCACCATAAATGGTGAGGGCACGTTGACTGTACGGGCATCGAAGGCCGCGTCTGACACGGTTCTGTCCAAGATCATTCGCATGGTTGGCGATGCGCATTCGCGTCGCGCGGAGGTCGAACAATGGGTGACAAAGTTCGCCCGCATTTACACGCCAGTTGTGATGGTGCTTGCCATTATCATTGCTGTAATCCCCCCACTTGTCGCGGGCGGCGATTGGGGCTTTTGGTTCTACAACGCACTGGTTCTTTTGGTCATCGCCTGCCCTTGTGCTTTGGTGATCTCGACTCCAGTTTCTATTGTCGCGGCCCTCGCCGCCTCGGCGCGCAACGGTGTGCTGATCAAGGGCGGAGCCTATGTCGAAGCCCCGGGTCGCACGACAGCACTGGCCATGGACAAGACCGGTACGATCACCATGAGTGAGCCCGAGGTTGCGGCCATTTATCCGCTTGGTGACACAAGCGAAGCCGAACTTATGGCACGGGCCGTTGCCCTCGAAGCGCGCTCGTCACATCCTCTGGCACGGGCGATCCTTGGCCGTGCAGAGCGAGACGGAATAAAAATTGTCGCCGCCGAGGATACCCGAACCGTTCCAGGACGCGGCCTTGAGGGTCAAATGGATGGTCAGTCCATATGGCTCGGCTCCGATCGGTTTGCCGAGGAAAAGGGCCTTGGCGGGGATATCCCGGCTGATCTACGCAATCAGATCGAAGGCGCTGGAAGCACGCTTGTGGCGATCGGTGACGCGAAAGGCGTCAGCGGCGTTCTCGAACTGCGTGACCGGATCCGGCCAGATGCCAAGGGCATTATCGCGCGCTTGCACGCTCAAGGCGTTAAAAAGATCATCATGCTAACGGGTGACAACGCGGCCACCGCAAGTGCAGTGGCTGCCGAGGTCGGCATCGACGAGGTGCGTGCAGAACTCTTGCCCGAGGACAAGGTCACAGCGATCGAGGAGCTGGTCGCACAATATAGCACCGTCGCAATGATCGGGGACGGAGTGAATGACGCACCGGCAATGGCGCGTGCGCATTACGGCATCGCAATGGGCGCAGTTGGGTCGGACGCTGCGATTGAAACGGCGGACATCGCGCTCATGACCGATGATATCGGCAAAGTTCCATGGCTGATCGGGCATTCGCGCCGGACCATGTCGATCATCAAACAGAACATCGGCCTGTCTTTAGCAACCAAGGCAGTCTTCGTAGTCGCGACCGCCTTTGGCATGGCGTCCATGTGGGGCGCGATC
>NZ_CAXREH010000171.1:0-20473 GCF_964229375.1 Cognatishimia sp. | reverse complement strand
ACGCAGCAGGAAATGACCGTTTCCACCACCCTGACCAGCGATCAGATCCGCGACAGTTTCGGCAAGCCTCGGGCAGTATCGGTGTGGGAGTTGCCCAAGCTGATTGGCCAACTTGAAGAGGCCGGTTTTTCCGCCCGTCGTCATCAAATGTGGCTGCAACTCGAGCTATCTCAGCCCGTGTTCTTGGTGGCCATGGTGCTTGTCGCTGCGGCCTTTACCATGGGCCATACACGGATGGGGCGCACGGGATTGATGAGTCTCGCGGCAACACTCTCGGGCTTTGGACTGTATTATATCCGGAATTTCGCAAGGATTCTTGGCGAGAATGGACAAATTCCGATAGAACTCGCAGCATGGGCCCCGCCTCTGGCGTCGGTTTTGCTGGCACTAGGTTTGGTTTTGCATATGGAAGACGGGTGACGTTTTGATCGGACTTCGACGCATAATGATGCTGGCTGCCACATGCAGCAGTTTCGCGCTTGCGACACCAACGTCGGCCGCGCCGGGAGACTCTGTTGTTCTGCTGGCCGATTCCGTCTTTCTACAAGGCAACAGCATTCTAACCGCCACAGGCAATGTCGAGGCGATCTCGGGCGACGCCATCCTGACCGCGACCAAGATCGTTTATAACTCGGTGACCGACACGATCACCATCACCGGCCCAATCTCAGTCACAGATGGTGGTGTGGTCGAAATCTTTGCTGACTTTGCAGAGCTGGATTCCGCACTCCAGAATGGCTTGCTGTCCAGCGCGCGTCTGGTGTTGGATCAACAGGTCGAGTTGCAGGCTGACAGCATCAAGCGCATTGATGGCAATCTTTCCGAATTGAACACCGTTCAGGTGACCTCCTGTAAAACCTGCGAAGACGGCGAAACGCCGCTTTGGTATATCCGGGCAAAGAAAGTCACCCACAACGAGGCCGACAAAGAGCTACTTCTGGAAGAGGCGCAACTGCGCGTCTTGGACATTCCGGTTTTCTATCTGCCACGCATGCGCCTGCCAGATCCGACTCAAGAACGAGCAACAGGGTTCCTTATTCCCAGTGTTGAACAGCGCTCGCGCATCGGACTGGCAACAAAGATCCCCTATTTCATCGCCATTGGCGATCATCGCGATCTGACGCTTACACCCTATTTCTCGCGCAATATGACGACGATCGAGGGGCGTTATCGGCAGGCGTTCACCACCGGCGACATCATGCTGTCGGGGGCCGCCACGCAGGACAATTTCAGCGGGTTTGGCTCACGGGGTTACCTGTTTGCAGAGGGCGCCTTTGCGCTAAAACGCGACTATACGCTCTCGTTTGATGCGAAATTCACCAGCGATCAGGCCTATCTGCTGGACTATGACTATTCCTCACTTGACCGCTTGAACAGCGAGCTGGCCTTAACGCGCGCCTCGCGGGATGAGAACACGCGCTTTGCGTTCAACCATTTCCGCACGCTGCGGGCCACGGAAGACAACGAAACCATCCCGACCTTTGTTTTGTCGGCCCAGACCCAAAACCGGATCCATCCTTCCTTTGGCGGAGAGGTTCTTTGGGAGCTGGAGGTTCACGCCCATGCCCGTGAGTCTCAGGTTGCGACTGATGCCAACAGCGATGGCATTGTCGATGGCCGTGATGTCACACGCATTAATGGCGAGGTCGGCTGGCGCGATAATTGGTGGACAGATGCCGGGTTCAATATCGGCGTTCAAGGTCACGTCGCTGTTGATGCTGTGAAAACAGATCAGGATGCGACCATAACACATTCGGATTACACGCAAATCACGCCGTCGGCCGCTGCGACCCTGCGCTATCCGCTGCAGCGCTCCACTGCGCAAGGGGCGCAGCAAATCCTCGAGCCTGTCGTGCAGCTTGGATGGTCTGGCGGCTCGTTTCGCGATGGCGCGGTGAATGATGCAATCGCAAATGACGAAAGCTCTCGCAGCGAGTTTGACGAAGGGAACCTGTTGTCGCTGTCACGCTTTGCCTCCGACGACCGGCGCGAGCGTGGTGTCAGCCTGGCCTATGGTCTGAACCTGGCGCATTTTGGCGAGACTTGGAACGCCGGCCTGTCATTCGGCCATATCCTCTATGAGAAAGCCAACGACAGCTTCACAGTGACCTCGGGCCTCGAAGGGCGTGCTTCTGATTTGCTCGTTGCGGGGCAAATGTCGCATGATAACGGTTTGATGGTGACTGGTCGCCTGTTGCTGGACGAACAGGTCTCTTTGACCAAGGCCGAGGCGAGCGGCGGTTGGCACAACGAACGTCTGGGCCTGAACGCCTCTTATGTTTGGCTGGGTCAGGACGCTGAAGAAAACCGCCCTGACACGCTGGCGGAATGGACGCTAGACAGCAGCTATCGCATGACCCGTCACTGGACGGGATTGGCGAACTGGCGCTTTGATGTCGCCGGCAACCGCACGACCGAGGCGGGCTTTGGATTGGAATACCGCAACGAATGCGTAAAGGCGCAATTGGCGGTTGGCCGCCGGTTTACGTCGTCAACCAGTGTGCAACCGGTGACAGATTTAAGTTTTACCGTGGAATTGCTTGGTTTTTCTGCCAAGACACGCGACAAGAGCTATAGCAGAAGCTGTGAGACCACCGGCTTCTAAGACAAAGACCTAGGTAACTGAACGCATGACACATAAGATTATTGCCGCATTCCTTAGCCTGACACTGGGGCTCGTGGGCACTTTGGCTTCGGCGCAGGGTTTGTTTTCGCCCGCCATCAAAGTCAATGACAGCGCGGTCACCAACTATGAGTTGGATCAGCGCATCAAGTTCTTGCAGTTCATCAACCAACTTGGCGATCTGGAAACACGGGCGCGCAACGATCTTGTGGACGACCGGCTAAAGGCGCAAGCGGCAGCCGAATTGGGCATCACCGTAGGCGCCGATCAACTGGCCGCTGGTCTCGAAGAATTCGCGGGTCGCGCGAACCTGAAGGCGGATGAAGTCATTAACCTGATGGCGCAGGCGCAGATTGATCGTCAAACCTTTGAAGATTTTGTGCGCAACGGTCTTTTGTGGCGCGAGGTTGTGCAGCTGCGCTTCCGCGGTCGTGTTCAGATTTCCGACGAAGAGGTCGACGCCGCATTGGGCGCTGGCGGACAAGCCGGGCTTCAGGTTCTCTTGTCTGAAATCGTGATCCCATTGAACAACCAGAACCAAGCTCAGGTTCAGGATCTGGCGTCGCGGATTTCAAACCTGACCACTCAGGCGGCCTTCGAAGATGCAGCGCGCCGTTTTTCCGCGGCCGGTACACGAGCCAATGGCGGCCGTATGCAGTGGTTGCCCATCAACCGCCTGCCCCCCGCGCTGCAGCCTGTCGTCGTAGAGATGCGCCCCGGTGAAATCTCGGACCCTGTTCCGCTTGGCAACGCTGTTGCTGTCTTTTTGATGCGCGGCATCGACGAGCTGCCTGCCCCAAGCCCGAAATTCGCGGCCATTGAATATGGCATTCTGCGTATCCCCGGCGGGCGCAGCGATGCGGCCTTGGCGCAGGCCCAAAGCATTCGTGATCGCGTGGACACCTGCGATGATCTCTATGCCATCAACAAGGGTGGCCCGGACGAAGCTCTGACGATCACAGCCGCGCAACCGGGCGACATCCCGCGCTCTGTTTCGCTGGAGCTGGCCAAGCTTGACCGTCACGAGGTCTCGACGGCTTTGACCAGCCCAGATGGCTCGCAGCTGTATTTCCTGATGCTCTGTGGCCGCACGGCCGCGGTAAACGAAGAGGTCAGCCGTGAGGATGTTCTGAACGCGCTGCGCAATCGTCGTTTGGCGTCCTATGCCGATGGCTATCTGGATCAACTCCGGTCCGAAGCGGTGATCGTCGAGCAATGACGCCACCACTTGCGCCCGTAGCCCTCACCTGCGGCGAGCCCGCGGGTGTTGGACTGGAATTGGCCGTGAAAGCATGGGAAGCACTGCGCCAAGAGCTGCCGTTTTTTCTGATCGCTGACCCGTCGCATCTTTCGGGGCGCGTGCCAGTTCAGATCATCGATACACCTGACCAGACCCATGTGGTGCAGCCAAATGCGTTGCCTGTGCTGGCGCAACCTTTTGCTGGCTCAGCCCAGTTGGGTGTCGCGGATCCGGCGAACGCACAGGGTGTTCTGGACACGATTGCGCGCGCTGTGGATATGACGCGACAAGGTTTGGCCAGCGCAGTGTGCACAGCGCCCATCCATAAGAAAGCCCTGAAAGACGGGGCTGGGTTTGCCTTTCCGGGGCACACAGAGTTTCTGGCCCATCTTGCCGGCGTCGATCGCGTGGTGATGATGCTGGCCTGCGCCGAATTGCGTGTGGTGCCGACCACCATTCACATCCCTCTCAACGATGTCCCTGATGCGCTGACGCAAGAACTTTTGGAAGACACGATCCGGATCACCCTTGCGGACCTACAGACCAAATTCGGGATCGCATCCCCACGCGTGGCGGTGACGGGCCTGAACCCACATGCAGGCGAAGGTGGGGCCATGGGGTTTGAGGACGCAGACCTAATAGAGCCTGTCGTGACGCGGCTGGCCGCCGAGGGCGTTTCGATCACCGGGCCCCTGCCCGCGGACACGATGTTTCACGCCCGCGCCCGCGCAAACTATGATGTGGCTGTGTGCATGTACCACGATCAGGCCCTGATCCCGATCAAGACGCTGGACTTTGATCGCGGCGTGAACGTCACGCTGGGCCTGCCATTTGTGCGCACCTCGCCGGACCACGGAACGGCCTTTGACATTGCAGGCAAAGGTCTGGCCAAGCCTGACAGTCTGATCGCGGCCTTGCGCATGGCGCGTGACATGGCTATGGCGCAGGCGGCGGACTAGAAATGGGCACGAAAGATCATGGCTGGCATTGATGACCTACCTCCTCTGCGCGAGGTGATCGGCACGCATGGGCTGTCTGCGAAAAAGTCCTTGGGACAGAACTTTCTGCTGGATTTGAACCTGACCGCCAAGATTGCGCGGCAGGCTGGCGATCTGCAGGATTGCGACGTGTTGGAAATCGGCCCCGGTCCGGGTGGTTTGACGCGGGGATTGCTTGCCGAGGGCGCGCGCAAGGTTCTGGCCATTGAAAAGGATGCACGCTGTTTGCCTGCGCTGGCCGAAATCAGTGACGCCTATCCAGAACGCTTGCAGGTTATCAATGGCGACGCACTGGATATTGATCCGCTAGAGCATCTGACAAGCCCCATCCGCGTTGCGGCCAACCTGCCTTATAACGTCGGCACAGAGCTTTTGGTGCGCTGGCTGACGCCCAGGGTTTGGCCGCCGTTCTGGCAGAGCCTGACGCTGATGTTTCAGAAGGAAGTGGCAGAGCGCATCGTCGCGCAGCCAGGCTCCAAGGCCTATGGGCGCTTGGCGATCCTTGCTCAATGGCGTGCAGAGGCCAAAATCGCGATGCACCTGCCACCGGGCGCGTTCACACCGCCCCCCAAGGTCAGCAGCGCCGTTGTCCATCTGACAGCCCTAGACACACCCAAGTTTGACGCGGATGCCGAGGTTCTGAGTCGCGTTGTGGCCAAAGCCTTTAATCAACGCCGCAAGATGCTGCGCGCGGCCCTTAAGGGCGTGACACCCGACATCGAGGACAGGTTGCAGGCCGCAGGAATTGCGCCGACGGAGCGTGCCGAGAATGTCTCGCTTGAGGCGTTTTGTGCCTTGGCGCGGGAAGTGGCCAAAAAATAACCCCGGTTCAGAAAACCGGGGTTTGATCACTCAGCCGCTTTGGGCTCTTCGCTGGGCGCTGCATCCGCTGGCGGTTTACGGCGACGCGGTTTCCGCTTGGGTTTCTCTGCAGGCGCGGCTTCGGCTTCAGGTGTTTCCACCAGACCGGAATCGCCGCCATCGGCCACATCCATCACAACATCAGGCTGCGGTGCTTCTGCCGGATCAGCGGCGGGAGCTGGCTGGGCTTCGGCCTGACCCTGCGCTTCGCGCTCTTGGCGTTCCATACGCGCGGCACGCTCACGGTCGCGTTCCGCTTGGCGGTCACGGTTCTGGCGCTCTTGCTCTTCGCGGCGCGCGTCCATTTCGCGCTGCGCGTCGGCCAACATACGCAGATAGTGTTCTGCGTGTTGTTGGAAGTTTTCGGTCGCAACCCGGTCGCCACTCAGCTGAGAGTCGCGGGCGAGTTGGTTGTATTTGTCGATAATCTGTTGCGGCGTGCCGCGGACCTTGCCTTCGGGACCATTGCTGTCAAACACACGGTTGACGATATTGCCCGATGGACGGTTGCGGTTGTTCTTATTCCGCGAACGGGATTTCGAAGATCTCATTTTTTGCTTTCCAGCTTTGGAACGACTGCTTTTTGACCCGGACGCTTGAGATACCCTTATGTATCTGCGGTCCATGTTTTCTGGGGTTTTCATCTTGCCGGACCTGCGAGTATGCCGTCCAACGCTAAGACGCCCAATGGTTACAATCCCAATGGTAGGCTGACAAGGGCAAGTGGCCACTTTTTTCTAATTAGCGCGGCACGATCACGTCTTTGTCACGACTGATGTGCAGAAACAACACGATCATGACCGTTAAGATCCTTGTGACACTGAACATCCGCAAGACCTGCGGTCTCAAAGATCCGCACAACATCCGGCCCTTGTTGATAGCCGATTTCAACCAGGATGCGTCCGCCTTTCGACAGGTGCTTTAAGGCACCCTTGGCCAAGGCTTCGTATGGGGCCAAGCCATCGCCACCCGGGGTCAGTGCCAAATGCGGATCATGGTTAAAGACGTCTAACGACAAAGACGTCATTTCCGCGTCTGAGATATAGGGCGGGTTTGAAACGATAAGATCAAATTCGCCCGATATATCACTGAACCAATTTGATTTTATAAGATCAAGGCGATCCAGAACACCGACCGAAACCGCATTGCGTTTTGTCACAGCAAGGCAGGCGTCGCTGATGTCACACGCGACCCCGCGCGCCGTTTTCATTTCCGCCAGAAGCGTGAGCGCAATGATCCCGCTGCCACATCCCAGATCCAGAAGTGTTGCGGGTTGCGGGCCTTGCAAACACAGATCAATCAGCGTCTCTGTTTCGGGTCTGGGATCCAGAACATCCGGAGTGACCTCGAAGTCCCGACCCCAAAAATTCCGACGCCCAAGGATACGTGACACGGGTTCGCGGGCGACACGACGCGCGAGAAAACTATGAAACTCTTTGGCCTGTGCGTCACTCACCTTTAGGTCAGGTTCAAGCGACATGCGCGCCGCTAGCATGCCGATCACCTCGGCCAGCAGCAAACGCGCGTCTCGTTCGGGCCCCTCGATTCCCGCATCTCGCAGCGCTTTGGTGCCCTCCATCAATACCTGACGAAGAATCATCCCTGCATGTCGGCAAGCTGCGCCGCCTGATCATCTGCGGTTAACGCATCAACAATGTCGTCGATATCGCCCTGCATCACTTGATCCAGCTTATAAAGCGTCAGGTTGATACGGTGATCTGTCATTCGACCTTGCGGAAAATTATAGGTCCGGATGCGTTCAGACCTGTCGCCCGACCCCACCTGAGATTTCCGGTCTGCTGAACGTTCCGAGTCGATGCGTTGGCGTTCCAGATCATACAGGCGGGTTTTCAGAACCTGCATCGCAATCTCGCGGTTCCGGTGTTGTGATTTCTCGGAACTGGTGACCACCAAGCCAGTCGGCAAATGCGTGATCCGCACGGCAGAGTCGGTGGTGTTGACGTGCTGACCGCCCGCACCTGACGAGCGCATGGTATCTATCCGCAGATCATTCGCGTCAATCTGGATGTCCACGTCCTCAGCCTCGGGCAGCACAGCCACCGTCGCCGCAGAAGTGTGGATACGTCCGCCACTTTCGGTCGACGGCACGCGCTGGACCCGATGCACACCGCTTTCATACTTCAGACGCGCAAAGACGTTTTCGCCTTTGATATGGCCCACGACCTCTTTGATTCCGCCCAGTTCGGTTGCGTTTTCCTCGATGATCTCAAAGGTCCACCCGCGCGCCTCGCTATAGCGTTGATACATCCGCAGCAGGTCACCCGCGAACAAGGCGGCCTCATCCCCGCCTGTGCCTGGACGGATTTCAATCATCGCCGGACGCGCATCAGCGGCATCCTTGGGCAACAGCGCAATCTGGAGTGCTTTTTCCGCAATCGGCAGCTGTTCTTTCAAAGCGGGCAGCTCTTCTTCGGCCAATTCCCGCAAGTCAGGATCGTCCATCATCGCTTCGGCCTCTTCAAGATCGGCGACCAATTGACGATAGGCCGCGATCTGATCCACGACGGGCTTCAGATCGGAATATTCCTTGGCCAACGCCGCAATATCCGCGCCCGCTTCCCCATCTGCCATCTGCGCCTCGAGAAACTCGAACCGCTGTTTGATTTGTTCTAAACGCTCGAAAGGTACCATGGGGCTACGTTGCTTATCGCGCGCATTTGGTCAAGGGGCGAAGCTGTGATAGTCTGGCCCTATGCGACGTGTTTCTTTGATTGGTAGTTTTTTGTTGGCTGGCCTGCCCGTGATGGCGGACGTAACGTCCCCAAGCGGACGCACGGTCGAGTGCTATTGTACGGACCGAACCGGCAGCCGTGTGGAGCTTGGCGAGTTCATCTGCATGCAGGTCGATGGGCGGATGTTCATGGCCCAGTGTCAGATGTCACTGAACTCTCCGATGTGGCGCGAAATCGCACCGGGCTGTCTGAGTTCGTCGGTCCGAGAGGGCCTACATGGCCCCCAAAGCGTCAATCCAGGCTTTGACACGCTTTCCATTCACCCCGAGGTCTGATCGACCAAACCGCAGCCTGCTGTGAAGTTTGAGAACTCCGTCATCAAGTTGAACGGTTGCATAGTCGGGAAACCCGATCAGCCGCGAGCGCGTGACATATGTAACGAAGCCTGCCTCAGCGGATCCTGCCACGACCTGAGTGCGCGGTGTCGCCAGAATGATCTTGTCCAGTTTCGCCAGTGTTACGACGTCACCAGGCATCACCCGCTTCACGCCACTGATTTCGGTGGCGTCTGTGTCAAAGTCGCTGATCTGATGAAACCGCGCGACCGGAGTTGGCGCGAACCGTACGTAGACACTCGCAACCACAAGGATCGCCAGCAGAATATAGACAAATGTCATCACAGATTTCCTATGCATCAAAGTCAGCCCTAACGTAGCGACCCACGCCACAACTTAAAGAGCTGACCCAAAGCCCCCTTACGTCAAGGGCTGCGATTTTTCGACAAGGCGCGCAAAGAACGATGCCCCTACCGGAGAGACCTCGTCGTTGAAATCATAGTTGGGGTTATGCAAGCCAGCGCTCTCGCCCTGCCCCAAGAAGAAATAAGCCCCGGGACGCGCGTTTAGCATATACGAGAAATCCTCGGCCCCCATTTCCATGCCTGTGTTGGGATCCACCGCCGCTTCGCCCGACACTTCACGCGCGACTTCGGCTGCGAAATCCACCTTTTCGGCATTGTTCACCGTAGCGGGATAGCCGATTTCAATGTTCACATCCGCTTCAACGTTATAGGCTGCAGCCTGCCCTGCCGCGATCTCGCGCAAGCGGGCGTGGATCATATCTTGGACCTCGGGCGTAAAAGTGCGGATCGTGCCCCCGACATAGGCCGTATCTGGGATGATATTGTCCGCAGAGCCAGAGTGCAGCATTGTCACGGAACACACCGCCTCGTTGCGGGTGTCGTGGTTGCGACTGATGATGGTTTGGATTGCGTTTACAATCCCAACGGCGGCCACAATCGGGTCTGCGGTTTCCTGCGGATAGGCCCCGTGGCCTCCGCGCCCCTGAATGTTAATGTGAAACGTATCGACCGCCGCCATGATTGGACCGGGTTTGGAATAGAAGTGGCCGGGCTCTAACCCTGGAACATTGTGAATGCCAAAGACCTCGTTGATCCCAAAGGTCTCCATGATGCCTTCATCAACCATCACGCCAGCACCTCCGCCGCCTTCTTCGGCAGGTTGGAAAATCAAGGCGACCCGCCCGTTGAACTTACGGGTTTCGGCCAGATAGCGCGCAGCACCCAACAACATGGTCGTATGTCCATCATGGCCACAGGCATGCATCGCCCCCGAAATGGTCGAAGCATGATCAAGCCCCGTGGTTTCCTGCATCGGCAGCGCATCCATGTCCGCGCGCAAACCAATCGTCGGCCCTTCGCCCTGCCCGTTGATGATGGCCACAACGCCAGTGGTCGCGATGCCTTCGTGGATCTCGTCAACGCCAAATTCTTTCAGGCGTTCAACAACAAAGGCGGCGGTTTGGTGGCATTCAAACTGCAATTCAGGATGCTGATGCAAATGACGACGCCAGGTTTTCATATCCTCGGCATAATCCGCAATTCGATTGACAACAGGCATGGTCACTCTCCGTAGCACTAGATAAAGCGGTTCCACATCGGCCGGATCGTTTGACGCGCGTGAACCTGCTTACATTATTGAAAGCATGAGGGTGTTTTCCGGCCAACTTGCAATTCACGTTTGCGGCAAAACACTTTAGCTTGCCCACACCAAACACCGAACAGGAGCAACCTGCAATGGCTGATGATGCATTGATCCACACACCAAATGGCGGGATGCCGCGGTTGTTGGAAATCATGCGCAGGTTGCGTGACCCGGAAACCGGTTGCCCGTGGGACATCGAACAGGATTTTTCAACGATTGCGCCCTATACCATCGAAGAGGCCTATGAGGTCGCCGATGCCATCGATCGACAGGCTTGGGATGAGTTAAAGGGTGAATTGGGCGATTTGCTGTTTCAATCGGTGTTTCACGCACAGATGGCATCAGAACGCGGGTTGTTTGATTTCAACGATGTGGCCGACACCATGTCGGATAAAATGGTGACCCGCCACCCGAATGTGTTTGGTGATGAAAGCCGCGACAAATCTGCCGATCAGCAAACCCGAGACTGGGAAACCATCAAGGCGGCAGAACGCGCAGGTAAAGAGCAGAAAGGCACGCTTGACGGCGTGGCAGTGGGCTTGCCTGCCCTCTTGCGTGCGCTGAAACTGCAAAAACGCGCTGCCCGTGTTGGGTTCGACTGGCCCGATACCTCGCATGTGATCGACAAGATCGTCGAAGAAGCCAAAGAACTTGAACAAGCGCGCAGCACCTTAGGCGAGGCAGAAATCGCCGAGGAATATGGCGATCTGTTGTTTGTGATGGTTAACCTTGGTCGCCATCTGGGGCTGGACCCGGAAAATGCGCTGCGGGCCACCAATGCAAAGTTCACCCGCCGCTTTGAGGCCGTCGAAGAAAAACTTGCTGACCGGGGCAAAACCCCATCGCAGTCCACACTAGAGGAAATGGACGCGCTTTGGGATGAAGTGAAGCTTGAAGAAAAGCAGGAGAACACGAAAAATTAATCCCGATAAAAAAAATCAAGCATTGACCCGACAGAAAAACTAGGCTTTATGGCGTCAAAACCATAAACCAAGGAATGGTCATCATGTTTACCAAATTCAAAACCGCTTTGCTGAGTGTCACGGCAACCGCCATAGCTTTGCCTGCAATCGCGGACGAAGTGAATATTTACTCTTATCGCGAGCCGGAACTGATCAAGCCACTGACCGATGCTTTCACCGAAGAAACCGGCGTTAAAGTCAATGTTGCCTTCCTCAAAAAAGGCATGGTCGAGCGGTTGACTGCCGAGGGGGATCGTTCCCCGGCGGATGTTGTTCTGACGGTTGATATTTCCCGCCTAGCCGCGGTTGTGAACGCGGGCGTCACACAGCCTGTGTCCAGCGATGTGATCAATGGCAACGTGCCTGCAAACTACCGCGACCCAGAAGGTCACTGGTTTGGTCTGACCACGCGTGCCCGCATCGTTTATGCCGACAAAACCCGCGTGGCTGATGGCGAAATCACCACATATGAAGATCTGGCTGACCCAAAATGGAAAGGCCGCATCTGCACCCGCTCTGGCCTGCACGCCTATAACGTGGCGCTGACCTCTGCGATCCTGCACCACCACGGCGAAGAAGCTGCGACCGAGTGGCTGGAAGGCTTCAAAGCCAACCTTGCCCGCAAACCTCAGGGCAACGACCGCGCGCAAGTGAAAGCGATCTGGTCCGGTGAATGCGACATCTCGATCGGCAACACCTATTACATGGGTAAAATGCTGGAAGATCCCGAGCAGCAAGACTGGGCAAACGCCGTCCGCATCGTCTTCCCAACATTCGAAACTGCAGGCACGCACGTAAACATCTCTGGTGTTGCGATGACCAAAGCGGCTCCGAACAAAGAGAACGCTCTGAAGCTGATGGAATTCCTGACATCGCCAAAAGCGCAAGAGATCTATGCCTCGGCAAACTATGAATACCCTATCGCGCCAAACTCGACAGCCGTCGAGCTGGTCGAAAGCTGGGGCACATTCACGCCAGATACAGTGAACCTGATGACACTGGCCGGTGAGCGTTCCAACGCGCTGAAGCTGATCGAAAGCGTAGATTTCGACGGCTAAGCCTTTCGACATCGACCACTGAAAGGGGCGCTTTGGCGTCCCTTTTTTGTTTGTCTCGCGTGGAAAGTAAGAAAGCCTTTACTTCGTGGGTAAATGTTTAATGATGGCCCTTCGGAGCCGCTTAAAAGAAAGCCCATCATGTCAAATCCCCGAAAAATTATCATCGATACGGATCCTGGTCAGGACGATGCCGCCGCCATCATGCTGGCCCTGGGCAGCCCCGAAGACATCGAGGTTTTGGGGATCACAACCGTGGCCGGAAATGTGCCTTTGCCCCTCACGTCACGCAATGCGCGTATCGTGTGCGAATGGTCAGGACGTCCGGATGTAAAGGTGTTTGCGGGATGTGATCGTCCGCTTACGCGCCCGCTGGTCACAGCAGAACACGTGCATGGAAACACCGGATTGGACGGCCCAGAGTTGCACGAGCCGACAATGCCGCTTCAGCCTGAAAATGCGGTTGATTTCATCATCGAAACGCTGCGAAACGCGCCGCCAAACACCATCACCTTGTGCACGCTTGGCCCGCTGACGAACATCGGCAAGGCCTTTAGAGACGCGCCGGATGTCATTGATCGTGTTCAGAAAATTGTCCTTATGGGCGGCGCGTACTTTGAGGTCGGCAACATCACGCCAGCTGCGGAGTTCAACATCTATGTCGATCCCGAGGCCGCCGACATCGTGTTCAAATCCGGCCGCAAGATCACTGTCATGCCCCTGGATGTGACCCACAAAGCGCTGACCACAGCGCCCCGAATTCAGGCCCTGCGCGACCTTGGCACCACGGCAGGCACTGCGATGGCCGAGATGGTCGATTTCTTTGAGCGATTTGATGTTGAGAAATACGGCTCTGCTGGCGCCCCACTGCATGACCCCTGCGTGATCGCCTATCTCATCAAGCCCGAGCTGTTTTCTGGCCGCGACATCAATGTGATGATCGAAACAACCTCTGAGCTGACGCTGGGTATGACCGTTGCAGATTGGTGGGGCGTCACAGATCGCCCTGCCAACGCGACATTCATGGGCGACGTTGACGCGGACGGTTTTTTTCAGCTTTTGACCGAGCGGATTGGCCGCTTGTGATCTGGTCGCGCCGCACCGCCGCGCCTATATTCCCCGGATGAGCATTTCGATCCCTTTTGACAACAGCTACGCACGGCTTCCTGCGTCCCTGTTTTCGCGCCACCTGCCAACAGCGGTCAGAGACCCAAAACTGATTGCGTTTAACCGTGACCTTGCGGACAGCCTTGGGATCACCGGGGATGCTTCGGATCAAGAGCTGGCTCAGATCTTTTCAGGCAACCAGATCCCGAACGGCGCCGACCCTTTGGCGCAGCTTTATGCGGGTCATCAGTTCGGGCAATGGAACCCGCAACTGGGGGACGGCCGTGCTATCTTGCTTGGCGAGGCACAGAACCGCGACATTCAGTTAAAAGGCGCTGGTCCAACGCCCTATTCACGCAATGGCGACGGGCGTGCGTGGCTTGGCCCCGTCCTGCGCGAATATGTTGTGTCCGAGGCGATGCATGCCTTGAATATCCCGACAACCCGTGCCTTGGCTGCGGTTGAGACCGGCGAGGACATTTACCGCGAAACCGCCCTGCCCGGCGCAATCATCACACGCGTGGCTTCCAGCCATATCCGCGTTGGCACCTTTCAGATCCTGGCCGCCCGTGGCGACATCGAGGGGCTGCAAGCGCTGTTTGAACACGCGGTCGCGCGCCATTATCCAGACGCAAGTTCGCCCGTTGAATTCCTGAACGCCGTCATCGCGGCGCAAGCCGAGCTGATCGTAAAATGGCTGTCCGTTGGCTTTATCCACGGAGTGATGAACACGGACAATTGCGCGATTTCCGGCGAAACCATCGACTATGGCCCTTGCGCCTTTATGGACACCCTTAATCCAATGCAGGTGTTTTCCTCTATCGACCGTCACGGACGCTATGCCTATGGTAATCAGCCAGACATCATCGTCTGGAATATGGCCCAGCTTGCAACTGCGCTTGTGCCTTTGATGGAAGACCGCGACCACGCCGTCGAGTCCTTTACCGCGTCGGTTCATGCGATGCCCGTGATGATCCAACGACTGTGGCGCGAGGCTTTTGCCGCCAAGATCGGCATCGCAGATCCGACTGCGGATGACGAGACATTGGTGATGGAACTGATGGGGATGATGGGCAAACAGAACGCTGATTTCACCAATGTCTTTCGTGGTCTTTCTGACGGGTCCCCACGAGACCAATTCGTCGACAGAGACGCTTTTGATACCTGGAGCAACAAGTGGAAAAAACGTTTAGAGTCAGAGGCAAACGTCGACCTTTTAATGCAATCGGTGAACCCAGATCGCATTCCCAGAAATCATCAGATCGAGGCGATGATCTCTGCGGCAGTCCAAGGGGACTATACCCCGTTTCATACCCTGCAGGCAGCACTTGCAAACCCGTATGAGACGGACCCTGCGTTTGAAGCCTTCCGCCGCCCGCCATCCGAGGACGAACGGGTCAAGGCAACCTTCTGCGGTACATGACATCGAGACTGGCAAGCACGCGGCTGCGCGTGCTAGCTAGGGCCACGAGACGAATTTCAAGCATCTGGTAGGCCATGTCACTTTTACAAATCGCGTCGCTTCTTATTGTCCTTGCGGGCCTGTTTGGGGCCTTTAACTATCTATTTCTGCGCCTGCCTTCGGCGATTGGCATTCTGGTCGTCGCGCTTTTGGCAAGTTTTGCCCTCTTGGCACTGGACCTGATTGCGCCGGGATTAGGGATCGCCGCCTCTGCGCGGTCAATCGTGACAGGCATAGAGTTCTCGGACGCTTTGCTGGAAGGCATGTTGGGTCTGTTGCTTTTCGCCGGCGCCCTGCACGTCAAGCTCTCGGATTTACGACAACAATGGCGCGTGATTTTCTTGATGGCGACGCTTGGCGTGGCGCTGTCTACGACAATCGTCGGCGTCGGCTTCAGCTGGATGACCGGCATGCCCTTGTTGATGGCTTTAGTGTTCGGCGCACTGATCTCTCCGACCGATCCAGTTGCCGTGTTGGGTGTGCTGCGAGATGCAAACCTGCCCAAAGCGCTGGAAACGAAGATCGCAGGGGAATCTCTGTTTAACGACGGCGTGGCCTATGTCGTGTTTTTGGTCATCGTTGGATTGGCGTTCCCAAGCGGGGATCATCATGCCGATGGCGCCAGCGCCGCGATCACACTGTTTTTCCAAGAGGCCGTTGGCGGCGCGGTGCTTGGCATTGTTTTGGGCTGGCTGACGTTCCGCTTGATGCGTCTGATCGATGACTATTCGCTCGAAGTCCTTCTGACCCTGGGGTTGGCATTCGGTGGATATTCCCTTGCGGTGTGGTTGCATTTTTCCGCCCCGATCATGGCGGTATGCGCGGGTCTGCTGATTGGCGACATCGGCGCCAAGCACGGGATGAGCGAGGAGACGCGAAACTATGTCGATGCCTTCTGGAAGCTAATTGATGAGATCCTAAACGCGGTGCTGTTCCTGATGATCGGGTTTGAGGTCTTTGCGATCGCGTTTAACAGCAACTACTTGCTGGTCGGCGTCGCCTCGATTGCGCTGGCGCTTGTTGCTCGGTTTGCGGCGGTGGCCGTACCGGTTACCCTCTTGAAACCCTTTCGGAATTTCAGCGACGGGGTCGTTCCCATCATGACATGGGGCGGTATCAAAGGCGGGATTTCGGTCGCCCTCGCCCTGTCCCTGCCTGACAGCGAGTGGAAGCCGCTGATCCTGACGGCCACCTATGTTGTTGTGATCTTTTCGATCATCGCGCAGGGCTTGACGATTGCGCCTCTGGCAAAAAGACTGGGCCGTGAACCTGATCTGATGTGAGTGCTATGGCTGAGTATTTTGTTTACGATGTGTTTTCCGCAGAAGCCTTTGGCGGCAATCCACTGGCGGTCATCCCAAATGCCGAGGACTTGCCAGAGGCAGACCTGCAAAAGATCGCGCGTGAATTCAACTTCTCAGAAACAACATTCCTGTTTGCCCCAGAGGATCCTGCAAACACTGCCCGTGTTCGCATCTTCACGCCCACGATGGAAATTCCCTTTGCCGGACACCCTACAATTGGCACAGCCGTCGCTCTGTCAGACCAGGGTATCCCACCCGAGATGGTTCTGGAGCTGGGCATAGGTCCGCTGCGGTGCCACGCGGCTAATGGACAGGCGCGGTTTACCACCGATGTGCCGCTGGAACGGTTGTGTTCACCCGCACCCGAGCATGTGGCGGATGCACTCGGGATCACCGTGGACGACATCGACACCAGCGTTCATGCGCCGGTCATGGCGTCGGTGGGGCTGCCGTTCACGCTGACCCAACTGAAGTCACGGCAAGCTTTGGCCTCTGTCACAACCAACATCAGCGCCTTTCGCACCGGGGCGGCGACATATCCAGGCGCGCTTGATTTTGCGCAATTCGTCTATGTGACCGAGGGCGACACGGTTCATGCGCGTATGTTCGCGCCCTTGGACAACATCCCCGAAGATCCCGCGACAGGGTCGGCCTGTGCAGCCCTTGGCGCAGTTCTTGCGGATGTGACGGGTCAAGATCAGGCCCTAACCATTCGCCAAGGCGAAGATATGGGTCGGCTAAGCCTGATCCAGCTGTCTACTCAGGGTGGTGACATCACCATTTCCGGCGCAGCCAAACGCGTTATGCAAGGGCGTCTGGTCTATTAACGCGCGCGACGACGTGGCGGTTCTGATCCGCCGTGGCCCGCGCGGTTTTTCCCACCAGAGCTTCCACGGGGTTTGCCAGCGGCCTTCCCCTGCGGCTTGCCACCCTTGCGCTCATTGCGACCCGCTCCGGGTTTGCCAAAGGGTTTGTCACCGGCCGCATTGCGCGCACCGCCCTTGGGCTTGCCAGTCTGTTTCCAAACCCGCTTGCCGCGCGGCTTGTCCGTTGTCTCGACACGAGGCGAATCCTCAAAGCTCTGCTCGGATTTTGCCTCCGACGCGCCACCAGACCGCGGACCGCGCCCCTTGCCCTTTCTGGGTTTCTGCGATGGCGCGCGATCAAAAACCGCGACGTCTTGATCGGGCCCAAAGTCGCTGCCTGACGACCCTCTGCCCTGCCTGCGACCACGCCCGCCCGGTTTGCCACGGCGCTGCGGGCCTTTGGACTTACCTTTGCGATCCTGATCCTCAAGGCCCATCCAAGGTCTGCCAGAGGCCACAGGGATCGTGAACTTCATGGTTTTCTGAATGTCTTTCAGCTGATCAATTTCGTCAGGCGCACAAAAGGCAATTGCTTTGCCATCCATGCCCGCCCGTGCTGTCCGACCAATACGGTGCACATAATTGTCCGGCACATTCGGCAGATCATAGTTATAGACATGCCGCACATGCGGAATATCCAGACCGCGCGCCGCCACATCGGTAGCAACAAGGATCATTGCCTCGCCATCGCGGAACGCCTGAATGGCGCGTTCCCGCTGGCCCTGACTTTTGTTGCCATGCACGGATGCTGCAGTGAACCCTGAGGCCACCAGAGATTTCATCAACCGTTCCGCACCATGTTTGGTTCTGGAAAACACGATCGAGGCCTCGCCACGATGCTCGGCCAGCAACTCTTTCAAAAGATTTGTTTTTTCCGCCTTCGCGATGAAGTGGATGCTTTGGTCGATCTTGTCGGCAGCCTTGCCCGGAGGCGAGACTTGGATCCGGATCGGGTTTTTCAGATAGGTCTGCGCAATCTCGTTCATCTGTTTTGGCATGGTGGCCGAAAACAGCATCGTCTGCCGCTCGGATGGCAGAACATCTGCAATACGACGCAAGGCGTGGATGAACCCAAGATCAAGCATTTGGTCTGCTTCGTCCAACACAAGGAAATCGGTGTCTTCAAAATCCAATGCGTTGCGTTCCATCAGGTCGATCAAGCGCCCCGGCGTTGCGACGATCACATCCGTGCCGCGCTCGACTCGTTTGATCTGCGGGTTAATGGCCACGCCACCCACAACCAGACCAACTTTAAACGGCGTGCCCTCGACCATCTCTTTCAAAGAGGCCGAAATCTGGTTGGCCAGCTCGCGTGTCGGGGCCAAAACCAACGCCCGCACGGTTTTCGGGGCCGGTTTGCTGCCGTAGTCAGACAGTTTCGCAATCAACGGCAGGCCAAAAGCCAGGGTTTTACCCGTCCCGGTTTGCGCCAATCCCATAACGTCCTGACCATTCAGGGCATGTGGGATCGCACGGTTCTGGATCGGGGTTGGTTCGGACAGGCCTTTTTCCGCCAAACGCGAAACCAAGCGCGCGGGAAGCCCAAGCTCATCAAAATGTGCCATATCAACTGTTCGCCCCAAAGGGACGCCTATGTGAGTGCTCTGACTCAGCCACAAGCAACGCCGCATGCGCACCCGTCTGACCCAGATTGCCCCACGCGTGATTTTGGGAACAGGATCCTGATGTCGGGCCAATTCGCCCTAAACGCTCACGCAACAGACATCAGAGGAGTGGCCTTTGCGCCTTTTTGAACCACACGTCAAGGCCGATTAGTCGGGGATAACTTGGCATCTGTTGTAGCCAGCGGGATTTTCACCGAGTATTGAAGCACGACGAAGACCCCGGAGCCCTCAATGAGCGATACCATTCTTGCCCGCTGCGAAGCCAAAGGCCTGCGCATGACAGAACAACGGCGCGTGATTGCGCGCGTCTTGCAAGAGAGCGACGACCATCCCGATGTCGAGGAACTTTATGCCCGTGCGTCTGAGCGTGATTCAGGGATTTCTCTGGCAACAGTTTACCGCACGGTGAAGCTGTTTGAAGAAGCTGGCATTCTGGACAAATTGGAATTTGGCGACGGCCGTGCGCGCTATGAGGATGCGGAACGCGATCATCATGACCATCTGATCGATATCAATTCCGGTGAGGTCATCGAGTTCATGGACCCCGAGATTGAGCAGCTGCAGGAAAAAATCGCGGAAAAACTGGGGTATCGCCTGAAAGGTCACAAGCTGGAACTATATGGTGTTCCAATAGATAAGCACGGGGCCTAGCTCATGATCAATTTGCGCGCGATGATCTTTATGATCGTCGGCATGGCCACATTTGCCGGCGGCGACGCCATGGTGAAACTGTCGGCCAGCGCGACACCAACTGGGTTGGTTATGATGACAATGGGCTTGGCTGGCGCTCTTGTGTTCTTTACCGCCTGTCGGATCTCGAAAACGCGGATTTGGTCGCCGCTGTTCTTTCATCCCGTCATTTTCATTCGCAACATCTTCGAAGCTGCGGCGGCCTATTTCCTGTTTCAGGCGCTGGCGTTGGTTGACCTGTCCAAAGTCGCTGCCGTCTTGCAGGCCATTCCCTTGCTGCTGACGCTGATGGCGGCTGTGTTTTTGAAAGAACGCGTGGGCCCCCGTCGCTGGATCGCCGTTGGCGTTGGCCTGCTGGGGGTCATGATCATCATTCGCCCCACAACAGAAGGTATTGATGGAACAGAGTTTCTTGCCGTTCTGGGCACGATTTCGCTCGCGCTACGTGACCTGACATCACGCCTTGCGCCGCCAGAGGCATCAACCCCGTTGTTGTCCTTTTATGCGTTTTCAACGTTGGTGCCCATGGGCGCAATTTTGAATTATTCCAGCGGTGACGTGTGGGCCATTGATCCCAGCACTTATGGCCCTTTGGCTTTGATGATCTTGTTTTCTGTGACCGGCTATTACTGCGTCACGATGGCGATGCGCCTTGGTGACGTGTCAGCGGTTTCGCCACTTAGATACTTCCGACTGCCTTGCACGGCGGCCCTTGGATATCTGCTGTTTGATGAAATCCCGGACATGTACACAATCGCAGGCGCGATTTTGGTCGTCGGGTCCGGTCTGTTCGTGATGCTGCGCGAGGCGCAATTGGGTCGGGCTAAGAGTTAGACAGACCTCACGGGCGACTTAAGCCGACAGCGGGAACCGCGCCCAGAAAGTCGCGCCATTGTCGTCGTTGTTAAAGTAGCCGATTTCACCATCCATGCCCTCGGTCATCTGCTTACAGATCGACAGGCCAAGACCGGTGCTCTTGAATTT
>NZ_CAXREH010000170.1:0-7387 GCF_964229375.1 Cognatishimia sp. | reverse complement strand
ATCAAGCAATCCGGCGAAATGTCTCGAATAGCCTTTGAGATCGCGGCAACATCCATGCCCATCCCCGTCACAGGCGAGGCGTGTAGGATCGTCGCAACCGTCACGTCAGGCGTCATTTGCGCGGCATAATCCGCCGCTGTGACCAACCCGGTTTCGTCATCATGGACGACGTTCACATAGTCCAGCCCTGCAATATCTGCCCAACGCCGTGCCGCACTTCGCGTGGCGGGATGCTCAATCGACGACCCAATGATCTTGCTGCCTTTGGCGGCACTCAAACAGGCCGTGCGGATCATTCGGAACAACAACTCGGTGCCGCTTTCCCCCGCAAAAAACTGCCCTGATGTGGCATTCATCAAAACAGCAACGTCCTCTTTGGCTTTGTTTATGATCTGCTGTGTTCCCTGACCGGCCGGATTGATCCGCCCCGGATTGTCGGGAATTGCCGCAAAAAACGCCGAGGTTTCGACGACAGATTTCAGCGTCAGCGCCCCGCCCGCATTTTCAAAGAAGATCCGTTCACCTTGGAACGGGCAGCTCTCAACATGGGCGAACCGATCGCGGATCGCAGCTATCAACGCGGGATTATCTTGGATCATGGACGCGTCCTGTCTTTCTACCGTTCACAACACGAAGAGTGTACGGCACTGATAAAGGACTACAAGATACTAAGCTTGGCACGCGTTCGAAGTGCTTAAACGGCCCACGTCTAATTGGGCCTTCGCACTAACTACATTTTGCAAAGCTTGAAGACCTAAAAATCCTAGAAAGCAAATCGCTGGCTTGCGTTGACTGATGGTAACGCTCCCATATAGTTTCCGCAGAACCGAGAAAAACCCATTCGGCACCTCCGAGACGCGATATCCGCACTCATTATTTTCCAAATGCATTGGTGGATGTGATTTGCGGACGACCTAGGGCCATTCAATGGGTGATCCGCAAAGGACAACGTTATGACAAAAATCGCATGGATCGGCCTGGATTGGGGGACGTCAAATCTGCGCGCTTTCGCGGTCGACAAAGCAGGCGAGATAGTCGAGGAAAAAACCTCTGACCGTGGAATGGGGTGCCTAGAGCCGCACCAATTTGAACCAACGATGATGGAACTTATCGACAGCTGGCTTGTTGACGGCAAGCAATGTCAACGGCGGCGTAAAAACCTGCCAATGGGGCGGAGAAAAAGTAGGCCATTTTTTTTGGCGCGCCTTGGAGCTTGCGGCCCTTAAATAGCAAGCATGTTCCAAGGCGCATTGGCCGTCAGGCCAGTAGTTTTGTGACTATTGTTTGCTGGTCTTCATTCGTGCGCGGCTTTGGTTCAGGCGATAGCTTTCGCCATTCATTTCCAGGATGTTCACGTGGTGGGTCAGCCTGTCGAGCAGTGCGCCGGTCAGACGTTCTGTCCCAAAGGTCTCCGTCCATTCTTCGAACGGGAGGTTCGATGTGATCAGGGTTGAAGCGCGCTCGTAGCGCTGAGAGATCAGCTCGAACAGCAATTCAGCCCCGGTTTTGCTCAGCGGCACGAACCCCAACTCGTCAATGATCAGCAGTTTGACCTTGGCCAATTGCCTTTGCAATCGCATCAGGCGCTTCTCATCTCTGGCTTCCATCAATTCATGCACGAGAGAGGCGGCAGTGACGAAGCTGACCGGTATACCCTTCTGGCAGGCGGCGAGACCCAGCCCGAGGGCGACATGGGTTTTGCCAGTACCTGACGGGCCAAGGGCAATGACGTTCTCTTTACGCTCGATCCATTCACAGCGAGCCAGCTCCAGCACCATCATCTTGTTCAGGCTGGGGATGGCCTTGAAGTCAAAGCTGTCCAGGCTTTTGACGGCCGGGAACTTGGCCGACTTGATCCGGCGCTCAACCATGCGCCGCTCGCGGTCGATCAATTCCAACTCAGTCAACCGGGCTAGATAGCGCACATGATCCACACCTTCGGAGGCGCAGATGCGCGCCTGCTTGTCGTGCTCACGCAGGAACGTGGGCAGGCGCAGGATTTTGAGATGATGGGCCAGTAACAGTTCAGGTGCGTCAGTCATACCTCACCACCTGCCAGCAGGCTCATGTAGGATGAAGCGGAGGTCGTGGCGATATTGGTTCTAGGCAAGAACGGGTAAACATCCAGATCCAGTCTCGGTGGTCGCCTTTCAACGCGACACAGCAACAGGTGTTTGATGGCATCAAAGCTGACCGCGCGCATCTGCAATGCGTCTTTGACTGCCAGATGTAAAACCTCCAGTTCAAAGCGTTCCAGTAGCCGTAGCACCTGAACATATTCTCGCTTTCCAGCCTTGCCCTGCCGGGCTTCCAACAATCGCCCAAGGGTTTGGAACGCGTCAGGCAAATCCCAGCCGTGCAATGGTGCCGCCTGATCAAAGGACATGATCTTGCGTTCGATGAGAGGTAGGTAGTGTATCGGATCAAACACCATGTCACCCGTGTCATAAGAGCGGGGGTGGTCTGCGATGATCTCAGCCCCGCAGCCGATCACGACACGATCCACGAAGCCTTTGATCCAGACCTCGCGATGACCATACGCAACAGGCACAGAGTAGTCATTGCCGCGGTAGCGCACGACGGATGTCGACGTCACCTGACCGCTTTGCAGATCACAGGCTTCAAAGGGCGCGGCAGACAATGGGCGCATAGCCGCAAGATCAGCGCGCAGTCGATCACCGATGCTGATCTTGTGACCACGCAGAATGTCGACCTGCCGTTTGCGGCATTGCTCTTCAAGATAGTCATTGAACGCATCCCAGTCAGCAAAGCGCGGGATCGGCACCATAAAGTTGCGCCGCGCATAGCCGACCAAACCCTCAACTTTGCCTTTATCGTTCCCCTTTCCGGGGCGACCGTAACGATCCCCAATTACATAGTGCGACAGCATCGCACTAAACCGCTGCGTCCGATTGCGGGTGCCATCCGGCATGATCTTCGCCACCAGGCAGCGGTCATTATCGTATAGAACAGAACGCGGCACTGCACCGAAGAAGGCAAAGGCATGCACATGTCCATCAAGCCAAGCTTCGGTGTTCGCGGCGGGATAAGCGCGGATGTAACATGCATCGCTGTGCGGGAGATCAAGGGCAAAGAAGTAGGCCTTCTGCTCAACCCCGCCAATTACAACCAACGCTTCGCCAAAGTCAGCTTGACCATGCCCTGGAGGATGGCTCAGCGGCACAAACATCTCCCGCGAGTCGCGCTTTTGCGCTCGTACATAGTCTTTGACAATCGTGTACCCGCCGTCAAATCGGCATTCATCGCGCAATCGTTCGAATATCTTCTTGGCTGTATGGCGTTGTTTGCGAGGGCGGATCTTGTCTTCTGCCAACCAGATATCAATCTGGGCCACGTAAGGATCAAGCTTGGGCCGCTTGATTGGTGCAGTGCGCCGATACCCTGGCGGTTCCGAGTACGCCAACATCTTCGCAACACTGTCCCGGCTGATCCCAAAATCACGAGAAATCTGACGACCACTCAAACCTTCTTCGAAATGAGCGTGACGAACCTTCAAATACAATTCCACGGTGAATATCCCCAGGCCCTCCCATCAAATGAAAGGGCAAAAGTGGCCGACTTTTACGCCGCCCGCGACAACACAACGCCGCCGCTACCGTGGCCGAGTATTGCTCCGCCGTTCACAGGCGAGGATGGAATGGCGTGAGCGATTTGCTTCAGCAAATCCGAACAGAATGAAAACCTCGGATCAAAGCACGTGACGGGAATGCGCTCGTGGCAGGGACAGCGGGCCACGGGCGCCAACGCCACTCCAACGTTTCAAGGATGTGCTTCGTTTTTGAATCTCGACCCAGGTCAGCTGATCAACACCAACCCGCGCGCGGGCCACGATCGTAGGGCCGTGCCAGCCCTTCGTTGACCAGGACCTTCCCGAGATCCACGCCGCGAATATAGATCGAGGCGAGACCTCGCCCGTATTTGTCTTTGCCAGGAAGGATCACAAAGTCCACGACCTGGGCCAGCTCAATGAGCTCACGGGCACGGGCCGTGGCCGCCTGCCCGAGTGCGCGCTCATACTCGCATTTCGGTCGCCAAGTTTCTGGCGTGTCATATCCAACCAGACGATAGTTGTGGCCTGCGACTTTCGCGGTGTCGCCATCGACCATGTAGATCTCGCGCGATGGAAACGGCTCTGCCGAGGCACTACCAAAAACAACCATAGCGAGAATGCAGGTAGAAGCGAATTTGCGAATGGACATGATCAACACCAATTCGCCAGGCGGCCACGAGTGGTAGGTTGCGCCAAACCTTCCTTGATCAGAATTGTACTGATGTCCTGGCCTCGAACGTACACTGCCGCCATGTCATTTCCGTATGTATCGCGCCCGTCAAGTTTGACAAAATCCGAGGCGCTTGTTTGCTCGATGAGTTCCTCAACCCGATTAGCAGCTCTCTCTGCCAAGGCAATTTGAAACGCGCACCCTGCCCCGTTTTTGTCTGGTGATGTGTGGTTCGCGAAGCGGTACAATTGTTTTTCGAATTCGATAGTATTGGCATCCACAACGTGAATCCGACCGGGCTTTGTTTGACCAGCGTAGGCAAGCATGCCAGCTACCAACACGACCACGGCGCCAAAGACTATCGCGCTGAGAATTGGATAACGCAGTTTCATAGTGCCACCTCCAATCAGTGTGAAAGCAGCGGACCGAGACCGACTTTTGGCAGTAGAACCACGGCCCTTGGGCTTAACCATTACACCTAGAAAACACGCACAATGGTCGCACCACGACCACATTGTTGCCATTCGGGAAATCCATACTCTCCGCGTTGACGTCAGATGCATCCCAAACAATGCAAGGTCGACAAACTGGAGATCCCTCCAAATCGTGGGCACTGCAACTCTTTCAACATTTCCCCAAATGTCCTGGTAGTGTCCACACCCTTCCAACTTAATCAAACCTTGCCACCATACAAACAGACAGGCCTACGTGAGCGCGAACCTGCTGGGCCCCAATATACAAGGCGTGATCTTCTGTGCCTGTCTCGCCATTGCCGGCCCATGAGATCTGGTCTGTCAAAGCAAAAAGGAACTTTCTGAAAATGTTTTTCGCAAATTGGATGATAAATTACTTAAAATTAACGCCAGTTAACCAAAATTAAATCTCCAAATTGCAATTTACGCTGAACTAAAATTGCTACTGTCTCGAAGGCTCATCCTCGATAGACAGCTTTGCGAGTTAAAAAAGTGAACATTACTTGGGGAACAAACAAATATGCCCACATATACAGTTGAGGCATTTCGGTGGTCCGGAACGGGTTACAATGGTACCTACAATACGTCCTATCAAGCGACGTTTACGGATGACGACGGTGCCTATCAGGGTAGCGGCGACAGCAATGAACAGGTTCAGATCGACAACGGAAGTGTGAATGGCACGTCCAGTCAGCCCTATAAAATTGCCGTCTCTTTCACCGATACCAGCGGCAATTCCCATGTCGAGGATTTCAACTTTTTCTACACATCGGATGGCGGCTGGTATTTCGTTCCAGAGCCGGGTTCCGAATTCACTGTCGGCGCCACTTTGGGCAGCTACCAGAGCCATTCTGTCGGCTGGAGCTATGACGATGTGGTCTGTTTTGTGTCAGGCACGTTGATCGATACTCCCAATGGTCAACGCCCGGTCGAAAGCCTGTCGGTTGGCGATCTTGTGACCTGCCAGGACGGAAGTGCTAAGCCGTTGACCCAGGTTGTGACCCGCCAGTTCCGCAAGGCGCAACTGCGGCGCAACGAGAAACTTCGCCCGGTGCGTATCACTGCCGGATCATTGGGTCTTGGCGTGCCGACACGGGACCTCTTGGTGTCGCGACAGCACCGTATGGTCACAAAATCTCAGATCTCAAAACGCATCTATGGGGCAGAAGAGACTTTGGTTTCGGCGATCCGCCTAACGGAATTGCCCGGCATCTATGTCGAAGCTGACCCGATGCATGTGACCTATTATCACCTGGGATTTGAAGCCCATGAGGTGGTCTTTGCCGAAGGCGCGCCTGCGGAAAGCCTGTTGCAAGGGGATGAGGCCTATCTGGATGACTGCCCAGAGGCGCGCGAAGAGCTGATGTGGCTCTTGCCTGACTCTCAGATCATACCAAAGCTCGTCACCCCGACATTGGCGATCCCCTCTGGCAAAACGCAGAACACGATTGTCTCCAAACACCTCAGCAAGGGCCGTGCGTTGCGTGGCTAAGGGGCTGCGGCCAGCACCTCTACTTCGACTTTGAATTCGGCTCGGGTGAACCCCGACACGATCAAAAGTGTCGACGCCGGTGGGCGCGCCACGTCCTGCATGAAAAGATCTCGGGCCTGCATGTAGCCCGCCATATGCGCCCGGTCGGTGACATAGGCTTTGATATGCGCCACGTCGTTTGGCACCATATTCCCGGCCGCCAAAATCGCGCGGATATTGTCAAAGCAGATCATCGCCTGATCAAAGGCTGAGTCTGGGATATGATCTTCTGAATCAATGCCCAATTGGCCCGAGTTCTGAACCACGCGCCAGCCTGCTGGTATTTCAATGCCATGGGCATAGCGGGCAAATGGCGGGCGCAGATCAGGCGGTGTGAGAGCTTTCATCGCATTTCCTTTGGCTCAAAAGACCCTTGCGTCCTCGCTTGGTTTTTGCAACCCTTGCGGCATATCTCTGGCACGGATTTTCCAAGGGCCACGCAAACCACTTCGTCATGGAGGACGATATGTTTCAGCGTGTGCACCACAGTGCTGCTCCTGTTTTCGATGCCACCCCGACCGTCGGGGTTTGCTCATGAGCATTCAAGGCTATTGGTCGGATCAAAAGGCCTCGACATTTCGCAACCTGCCTGAGGGTCTGATTGCCGTTTTGCCCATTGGGGCCACCGAACAGCATGGGCCGCACTTGCCGGTATCGGTCGATACAGATCTGGTCGAGGCGGTGGTGTCGCGCGCACTGACTGGCCTTGCGCCCGACCAAAACGTGCTCATCCTCCCCAGTCTCAGCATCACAAAATCTGGCGAACATGACCGCCACCCCGGCACGCTCAGCCTGACTGCGGAGACCCTTATGGCGACGCTGCGCGACATTGGGGCTTCTGTTGCGCGCGCCGGTGTCTCGCGGTTGGTGCTGTTTAACGGACATGGGGGAAATACTGCGGTCCTGGACGTCATCGCACGCGATTTGCGGATTCAAGATGATCTGATCGTTGCCACGTGCAGCTGGTTTGGCTTTGCGGAGTATGACGGAGTGATCGCCCCCGAGGCTCTTGCCTATGACCTGCACGCAGGCGACAGCGAAACCTCACCGATGCTGGCGGTTAAACCAGAGCTTGTGGACATGGGGCTGGCCCAAGACTTTGTGCCCGCAATGAACGGCTGGGAAGCTGAGTTTGAATTTGT
>NZ_CAXREH010000169.1:0-2732 GCF_964229375.1 Cognatishimia sp. | reverse complement strand
GGCACGCGAATTGGGTACCACACCGCCATAGTCTTCGACCAGAATGCGCGACAGTTTCATCACGTTCTTGGCCTTGTTGCGGTAAAGGCCAATGGTTTTGATATGCTCGATCAGTTGCTCTTCGCCCAGATCCAGCATCTTTTGCGGCGTGTCCGCAATTGGGAACAGGTCTTTGGTCGCCTTATTGACGCCGACATCCGTTGCCTGCGCCGACAGCGCGACCGCGACCACCAGCGTATAGGCGTTGACGTGGTCTAACTCGCCCTTGGGGTGCTCTTCTGCTGCCTCAAACCGGGTAAAGATCTCTCGGATCGTGTGGTAATCAAGTTGCTTTGCCATGCGCAGGGTGTAGCCCGTCCGTCGCAAGCATCAAACCCCTTTACCCAAAAAGCGCAAAAAACGGGTCGTGTGCGCACGCAGCTCTGACTAGGGTAAACCCAAGGAACGCGTCGGGAAAGCGATGAGCACATGAGCAACATGGAACAGAGTTACCACTATGGCGTGATGCGCCGCGCGATCGAAATGATCGATCAGGGCGAAGACGCGCTGTCGCTCGAAGATCTCGCAGCGGCGCAAGGCATGAGCCCCGCCCATTTTCAGCGCCAGTTCTCGAAATGGGCTGGCATTTCGCCGAAACGGTTTCAGCAGTATTTGACCCTTGGACATGCAAAAACCTTGCTGCACGACAGGTTCACAACTTTGGACACAGCCCATTCGCTGGGTCTGTCTGGCACCGGACGGCTGCATGATCTGTTCATCAGGTGGGAGGCCATGAGCCCCGGTGACTATGCCAAAAAAGGTGCAGGGCTGACGATTTCATACGGTTGGTTTGACGGCCCGTTCGGCGACACTTTGGTCATGGGCACCGAGAAAGGCATCTGTGGAATGGCATTCGCGGCCGAAACCGGGCGCACGGCCACTTATCAGGATCTGAGCGCGCGCTGGCCAAATGCGCAATTTCAGGAAAACCAGACGTTGCTTGAGCCATGGGTCGCCAGCGTCTTTGGCAGCCCGCAGGCAGAGACCCCTTTGCTGTTGATCGGCACGGCGCTGCAGATCAAAGTCTGGGAAGCCTTGATGCGCATCCCGACAGGTCATGTCACCACCTATTCTGAAATCGCCCATGCGGTCGGGTCGCCAAAGGCCGTCCGCGCGGTGGGCACCGCCATCGGCAAGAACCCAATCAGCTGGATCATCCCCTGTCATCGCGCCCTGCGAAAGTCTGGTGGTCTGGGCGGCTATCATTGGGGGCTGCCTGTGAAACGGGCCATGCTGGCCTATGAGGCCGCGCAATCTGATCCATTGGCCAAAGCGTCCTAAGGTCGCCCGGCGCGCGCTTTCAGGGCCTTGAAGGCACCGCAAACACTGTAATTTGAGCAAAGCCTTGCCGAATTCCCCCTTGTGAAACAAGGCGGGAAGCCTCAGACTCGGGAAAGCAGTAAACCCATCATAACCAAGCGAACCAAAAGGGGCATGACGATGGCTCGAGCAAAACTTCCACTGGTCCTGACCGTTGGCGCGGCACTGACTCTCAGCGCCTGTACCGATCCGCAATATGCTGGCATCGAGCGGGACAACACGAAACAAGGCGCCACAATCGGAGCGATTCTCGGCGGTGCCCTTGGCGCATTGACCGCAGACGACAAACTGGGCGGCACGGTCCGCGGTGCGGCAATCGGCGCGGGTATTGGTGCCATCGCCGGCGATTATCTGGATCGTCAAGAGGCCGACTTGCGCCGCGATCTGGACAACTCGGACGTCGACATCACCAACACAGGTGACCGCCTGATCGTCACGATGCCAAACAGCATTCTGTTTGCAACAGACAGCTATACCGTCCGCAGCGACCTGCAACGTGACTTGCGTACTGTGGCCAGCAACCTTCTGGCCTATCCGGACTCGACCATTCAAATCATCGGACATACCGACAACGAAGGGGACGCGAGCTATAACCAGACCCTGTCTGAACGTCGCGCCAATGCGGTTGCGGATGTTCTTATGACCGAAGGCGTTCCATTTGGCCGCATCGACGCCATTGGCCGCGGTGAAAGCCAGCCCGTGACGTCCAACCTTACGCCTGAAGGTCGCGCGCAAAACCGGCGCGTTGAAATCGTGATCCTGCCGACCGCAGGCTAATTTTCCCGCATGTTTAAGACCCCCGCACAGGCCTCCCTGTGCGGGGGTTTTCTGTGCGCGCTTTGTATTGTCCCTGTGCGTGGGCTGATATTGTCTCGTGGCGGGGATCGACTAGCTTGCAAGGCAACACTTATTTCTGGAGGCACATATGGCTTATCACCTGCTCGGCATCTCGGGATCCTTGCGCAAGGACTCTGTAAACAGCAAACTGATCCGCGAAGCTGCGCGACTGTTTGGAGAGGCGCAATTCACCGAGGCCGATCTGAACATTCCACTTTATGACGGTGATCTGGAAGAGGCCGACGGGCTGCCCACTAAAGTTCAGACGCTGGTTGACCAAATTGCATCCGCAGACGCGGTCATCATATCCACACCTGAATACAACGGAGGCATTTCTGGCGTTCTTAAGAATGCCTTGGATTGGGTCAGCCGCGCCAAGCCGTCGCCCTGGGCCTCCAAACCCGTCGCCGTGATGAGCGCCGCCGCTGGCCGCGCAGGAGGAGTGCGGGCCCAAACGATGCTGCGCACCTGCATGACGCCCTTCAGTGTTCGCCTTGCAGCAGCACCCGAAGTCGGCATCGCGTCGGCCATGTCGG
>NZ_CAXREH010000168.1:0-3934 GCF_964229375.1 Cognatishimia sp. | reverse complement strand
CGGCAATACGGGCCGTAACACCACGATCATCCGCTCAAACTACCTGCAAGACAGCTCGGCCGCGCTCTATGAAAAGGCGCGCAGCCTTTACGAGACGCTGTCGCAGGATCTGAACTACAACGTGATGTTCAGCCCGCGCGGCGTTATGATGCTGGCGCAGACCGAAGCAGAGGTGCGCGGCTATCAACGTACCGCGCACGCAAATGCGCTTCAGGGTGTCCAGACGGAATTCATCGGCCCGGACAAGGTCAAAGAGCTGTGCCCGATCATGAACATCTCGGGTCCGCGCTATCCGGTTCTGGGGGCACTGTGGCAGGCCCGCGGCGGCACCGGACGTCACGACGCGGTGGCCTGGGGTTATGCGCGTGCCTGTTCTGACATGGGCATGGACATCATCCAGAAATGCGAAGTCATCGGCGTGCGCTCTGAAGGCGGCAAGGTCAAAGGCGTCGACACCACCAAGGGTCCGATCGATTGCGACAAGCTTGGTCTGGTGGTCGCGGGCAACTCTGGCGCATTGGCTGAAATGGCGGGCTTCCGTCTGCCAATGGAATCCGTGGCGCTTCAGGCGCTGGTGTCAGAGCCGATCAAACCCTGCATGGACGTTGTGGTCATGGCCAACACCGTGCACGGCTATATGAGCCAGTCTGACAAAGGCGAAATGGTTATCGGTGGCGGCACCGACGGGTTCAACAACTATACCCAACGCGGCTCGTTCCACCACATTGAGTAAACCGTCCGCGCATTGGTCGAGACCTTCCCAATGATTTCCCGCCTGAAAATGCTGCGCCAATGGGGCGGTATCGTGGATGTGACCGGCGACCGCTCGCCCGTGATTGGCAAGACCCCTCTGGGCAACTGCTTCATCAACGCAGGCTGGGGCACCGGCGGCTTCAAAGCCATTCCGGGCGGTGGCTGGGCCACAGCGGAACTCATCGCCAAAGGCGAGCCCGGACCACTGAGCGCCGAATTTGGCATGGAACGTTTCATCGAAGGCCGCTTCATCGACGAAAGCGTCGCAGCAGGGGTGGCGCACTGATGGCCACTTGCAAAGATCTACTGGTGCGAACCGGGACCCAGTCCTCCGTTTCGAAGGAACTCTTCTTTATCCGGATCGTTGCTGGTTGGACTGTGGGGTTGATGCGTTTGACTCGTCTTGGGCGGAGCTTGTTTCAATCTGCGATCAATTCTCCATATCGCAACGATGGCTATGACAATAATTGTGATCCAAAATACAGTTTCCATAAGGAAAACGTGGACATTGGACAGCTGAAATTCAAGCAGGAGTGCGCATAGATGCTAATCCTAACTTGCCCATACTGCGGCGTCACCGCCGAAGAAACCGAATTCCACGCCGAAGGCGAAGCGCATCTGAAGCGTTTTGGTCCGGGGTCTGAGGACACCGACTTTGAGGGCTATCTCTTCATGCGCGAAAACCCCAAGGGTGTGCATCTGGAACGCTGGCGCCACCAAAACGGCTGCGGCAAATATTTCCACGCCGCGCGCTGCACCATGACACTTGAGGTCTTTGGCACCTATCCCGCGCAAACCTATGAGCCTCCACAAGAGGTCAAAGAAAAGATCGCTGCCAAGCACCCCAACTGGACGTGGCGCGAGTTCTCGCTGTGATCTTTCTCTTGCCGAAAATATCCCCGCCGGAGGCATCCGGCGCATCAACCCGCAAAAAGGGCTGACACATGAGCACAAGACTTTCCACAGGCGGCAGCCTGCTGAACCGCGGCAAAGCCATCGAGTTCACCTTTAACGGCAAACGCCTGAAGGGGTTTGAGGGCGACACGCTGGCCTCGGCACTTCTGGCCAACGATCAGATGCTGGTGGGCCGCTCGTTCAAATATCACCGTCCACGTGGCATCGTGGCCTCTGGTGCCGAAGAGCCTAACGCGCTGGTAAATCTGGGCGAGGGCGGCAAGTTTGAACCCAACCAACGCGCCACCACGACCGAGCTGTTTCACGGCCTGACTGCAACCAGTCAGAACCACTGGCCCAGCCTGGAATTTGACGTGGGCGCGCTGAACAGCCTTGCATCCCGCTTTATGCCGGCAGGGTTTTACTACAAAACCTTCTTGTTCCCGCGTGCGGCCTGGAAACATCTGTTTGAACCCTTTATCCGTCAGGCGGCGGGTCTTGGCAAAGCGCCCAAAGAGCGTGACGCGGACACATACGAGCATTTCTATGCCTTCTATGATGTGGTCGTCGTCGGCGGCGGCATCGCGGGGCTTCAGGCGGCCAAGGCTGCGGCTGCGGGTGGCGCCAAGGTTCTGGTGATGGAGCAGGGCGCCACTTGGGGTGGTCGCGCCATCATCGACGGCGGAGAGATCGACGGAAAATCCACCGAGGATTTCGTTGCTGAAACGCTTAATGAACTGAAAGCAAACGAGAATGTAACGCTGCGCACCCGCATGATGGGCGCAGGCGTCTATGACCACGGCTATGTGCTTGGCTATGAACGTGTGTCTGACCACGCGCCGCAAAACGGCGGTCCACGCCACCGTCTGTGGCGGATCCGGGCAGGGCAGATCATCACCGCGACCGGCGCGATCGAGCGTCCATTGTCCTTTGCAGGCAACGATATTCCGGGCGTCATGTTGGCCTCTGCCGTGCGTGACTATGTGACCGGCTATGGTGTTTCGATCGGCGACCGTACGGTTGTTGTCACCAACAACGACGATGCGTACCGCACGGCGATTGCTTTGAAAAACGCGGGCCTCGAAGTGCCTGCGATCATTGATGCCCGTCCAAATGGCGGTGGCGCTCTGATGGCAGCGGCCAAAGATCTGGGCATTCGGGTGGAAACCGGCAAAGGTATCGCCAAGGTCAAAGGTGGCAAGCGCGTCACCGGGGTTGCGATCTGTGCGCAGGCCGGCGAAGGCGCGGTGCTGCAAGAGATCAAATGCGATTGCGTTGCCATGTCCGGCGGCTGGTCGCCTGTGGTGCACCTGTGGTCCCACTGTGGCGGCAAGCTGAACTGGGACGAGGTGCAGAACCACTTCGCGCCAGACGCATCTCGCGGCCCAACCAACCAGAACGGCGATGTTTTTGTCATTCCGGCCGGGGCCGCGAATGGTCCAGTCGATCTGGGCGCAATTCTTGCTGATGCCACCGAGGCTGGCAAACAGGCCGCGACGATGGTCGGAATGCCTCCAAAAGGGATCGAGGCACCAAAGGCCGCAGCGGTCGATGAGGCCACGATGGAAGCCGTTTGGATGATGCCGCAAGGGGCCTCGGCCGCGTTGCGCGCGAAATCCTGGCTGGATTATCAGAACGACGTCAAAGTCTCTGACGTGCGCCTCGCGGCGCAAGAGGGCTATGAAAGCGTTGAGCATACCAAGCGCTATACCACGTTGGGTATGGCGACAGACCAAGGCAAGCTGAGCAATATCAACGGCTTGGCGACGTTGGCTGGCCAGTTGAACGCGCCAATCCCTGCGGTGGGCACCACCACTTTCCGTCCGCCTTATACGCCGATCTCAATGGGCTCTATAGGCGGTGAAGCGCGGGGCGAGATTTTCCAGCCAGTCCGCCGCACGCCCATCCATGCCTGGCACGAAGAGCAGAATGCGTTCTTTGAGCCTGTCGGTCAGTGGCGTCGTCCCTATTGCTTCCCCAAAGCAGGCGAAAGCCATGCCGATGCGGTCAAGCGCGAAATCAACCAGACCCGCAGCTCTCTTGGGATGCTGGATGCCTCGACGTTGGGCAAACTGGTGGTCAAAGGCCCTGATGCGGGCAAGTTCCTCGACATGCTCTACACCAATATGACGAGCACGCTGAAGGTCGGCAAATGTCGCTATGGCCTGATGTGTAACGAGAACGGCTTCTTGATCGATGATGGTGTGGTTGCGCGCATCGACGAGGAAACCTTCCTTTGCCACACCACAACCGGCGGCGCCGAGCGTATTCACGGCTGGATGGAAGA
>NZ_CAXREH010000167.1:0-6020 GCF_964229375.1 Cognatishimia sp. | reverse complement strand
AGGCGCTCGGGCGCTGACGGCGGACGAGCAACGGGCTTTGTTGTCGCCGTGGTTCGGACCGGATCTTCCCATCGAGGATTTGCCGATTCCGCAATTGATCGAGATTTCTGAGACCGAAGAAGGCTATGACGCGGCGGGTCTCCGGTTGCGTCTTCAGGCCGAGGTGCCCGGCGCCATTCTGGATGACCATAGCCGCTGGCGTAAGCCCTTGCAGCAGGCGGCCATGCGGTTGCGTACGTTGGGCTGGCTGGCGATCGGGGTGATTGCGGCCGTCACAGGCACGATGATTACCCTTGCCGCCAACGCGGCGCTTGCCGCCAACTCGCAGGTGATCGCGGTCATGCGTCTAGTCGGGGCGCAGGATGAATACATCGCCCGCGCCTTTGTCCGCCGCTTTACACTGCGCGCCCTGACGGGGGCCACAGCAGGCACAGTGGCCGGATATGGGGCTGTTCTGCTCTTGCCATCTGCGCAGGGCGCAGGCGGCTTTCTGACCGGTCTTGGGTTTCAGGGCTATGGCGCGGCCTGGTTGGCTTTGGTGCCGGTCGCTGCTGCGGCAGTGGCCTTTGTCGCAACCGGCGTCGCGGCGCGAAAATCTCTGTCGGAGTTAAGCTGATGGGTTATGCAATCCAGTGGGTGCGTTCTTTGGTCTTTGTGGTGCAGATGTACCTCATGATGTTCATCATGGCGCTGTTTTTTACCCCACCTGCAATTTTCTCGCGGTATTGGGTCTATGCAGGGGTGCATACCTATTGCCGCTGGGTGCGCTGGACTGCCTCTTGGATGGTGGGTCTGAAAACCGAAATCCGCGGAGATGTGCCCACAGAAGAAGTCCTGATTGCCTCAAAGCACCAGAGCTTTCTTGATATCATCATGATCGTCAGCGTTGTGCCCAAGCCAAAGTTCATCATGAAAGCCTCGCTGAAATATGCGCCCATTTTGGGATGGTACGGCATGCGGCTGGGCTGTGTGCCTGTCAACCGTGGCAAACGCGCCGAGGCCATTCGTCAGATGATGAAGGGTGTACGAGACGGCACTGCGCCAGCCGGTCAATTGATTATCTATCCGCAGGGCACCCGTGTCGCCTGGGATGACTATCGCCCCTATAAGATTGGCATCAACGTTCTTTACAATGAAACCGGTCAGACCGTGGTACCTGCGGCCACCAATGTTGGCCTGTTCTGGCCGCGCGTGGGCATCTATCGCAAACCCGGATTGGCCATCCTCGAGTTTCTGGAACCGATCCCGCCGGGCCGTGAAAACGGGGCCTTTATGCGCGATCTGGAAAACCGGGTCGAAGCGCGCTCGATTGCCTTGATGCAAGAGGCCGGCTCGGATCCGGTACCGGGCATTCAGGCCGCGAAAACACGCGGTTAACACATTCCAAACACATCGACGTGAGCTATATGGCAAGTCCTTTCGGATTTGCCTAGGTAGGACGTGTAAGCAAAGAGACTTGCCACACTCACCCAACGTGACGTGCCCAACGTCACTCTTGTGACAGCGCGGATGCCGGTACCCCCGATCCCCTCAAGGCCGCCGCGCTTTCACAAAAAAAGCGGCCCTTAAAGGGCCGCTTTCTTTTTTTCAATAATGCGCGCGTTATGCGTGGATTGGACCGTCGCCACAAGCGAGGGCCGCTTCGCGAACCGCCTCGGAATAGGTTGGGTGCGCGTGGCATGTCAGCGCGATGTCTTGGGCAGAGGCACCAAATTCCATCGCAACGCAGATCTCGTGGATCATGTCACCGGCTGCAGGCCCGATGATGGCAGCACCAAGCACGCGGTCGGTTTCTTTGTCAGCGATGATCTTCACGAACCCATCTGCCTGACCCACTGCCTTCGCACGCCCGTTGCCCATGAACGAAAACTTGCCAACCTTGATCTTGTGGCCCGCTTTTTTCAGTGCATCTTCGCTCTGACCCACGGTGGCCACTTCTGGAGTGGTATAGACCACACCCGGAATGACGCCGTAGTTCACGTGGCCATGGTTGCCTTTGATGACATCGGCAACCGCCATGCCCTCGTCCTCGGCCTTGTGCGCCAGCATTGGGCCTTCGATCACGTCGCCAATCGCATAGATGCCCGGTACGTTGGTGGCCCAATGCGCGTCGGTGGCGATCTGGCCGCGCTCGGTCATTTTGATGCCCAGAGCCTCCAGCCCCAGACCGTCGGCATATGGCTTGCGGCCCGTTGCAACCAAGACCACATCCGCATCGATAGTCTCTTCGGCATCTGGTTTCTTTTTCAGGCTGTATTTGACCTTTGCTTTGGTCTTGGTGGTCTCAACGCCCGAGACCGCTGCGCCCATCACAAAGTTCAGACCCTGCTTTTCAAGGATACGCTTGAACGTGCGCTGCACGTCTTTGTCCATGCCGGGGCAAACCGCGTCCATATATTCAACGACGGTCACTTCAGAGCCCAGACGCGCATAGACAGAGCCCAGTTCCAGACCAATGACGCCCGCGCCGATCACGACCATCTTTTTCGGGATCTTGCCCAGCTCGAGCGCGCCCGTGCTGTCAACCACCAGACCTTTGTCGTTGTCGACCTCTACGCCCGGCAGAGACGACGGCACCGAGCCCGAGGCAATTACGATGTTCTTAGTCTCGTAGGTGGTGTCGCCCACGGTGACTTTGCCCGCGGCAGGGATCGTTGCCCAGCCCTTGAGCCAGTCGATCTTGTTCTTCTTCATCAGGAACTCGACACCGCCGGTGTTCTGGCCAATGACCTCTTCCTTATAGGTCAGCATCTGCTTCCAGTCGACGGAAGGGCTTTTGCCCTTCAGACCCATATTGGCAAAGCTGTGTTCTGCTTCATGCAGCATATGGGTTGCGTGCAGCAGCGCTTTAGAGGGGATACAGCCCACGTTCAGGCAGGTTCCGCCCAAGGTCTCACGGCCCTCAACGATGGCGGTTTTCAGACCCAGTTGGGCACAGCGTACAGCAGAGACATAGCCGCCAGGACCGGCTCCGATAATGATGACGTCATATTGGGACATGGTGAGTTCCTATCATTTTGAGGCAGCCTCTGCGCTGCTTTCCACCTGTGTTGACACGAAGGGGGTCACGGTGATGCCATAGCTGGCATGATAAACACCGTCCTCTGAAACAGAAATACTGGAACAGCTTTCTGTTCCATTCCGCAATCCCTTCACTTTGACACAGACTCTATCGTCTGCGATCGTCCAGCTCCCGGTTTCCCGGGGGCCAGCGTTTGGTTTGACTTCCAGTTGGCCATCGGCGTGAAACGTAACACGACCGCCGATGTCCGAGGCGCGATAACGCGCGTGGTAGCGAAAGGTGCTATCTTGGATGGCTTGCTGAATATCGGCCGAGCTAAGCGGTGTTTTGGCGTCGCCGAAACACCCGCTCAGACCGATGGCAAGACACAAAGGCAGATAGCGCCTCATGTGCCAAATCCCTTACAGATCCATCAACAGGCGACGTGGATCCTCAAGCGCTTCTTTGACGCGCACAAGGAAGGTCACAGCACCTTTGCCGTCAACGATCCGGTGGTCATAGGACAGCGCCAGATACATCATCGGGCGGATCACCACTTGGCCGTTGATCGCCATCGGACGGTCTTGGATCTTGTGCATACCAAGGATGCCCGACTGCGGCGGGTTGAGGATCGGCGAGGACATCAGAGAGCCATAAACACCGCCGTTAGAGATAGTGAACGAGCCGCCCTGCATTTCCGCCATAGACAGTTTGCCGTCCCGTGCCCGCGCCCCTTTCTCGGCAATCGCTTTTTCAATCGCGGCAAAGGACATCGCGTCCGCATCGCGGATCACAGGAACCACAAGGCCGGTTGGTGTGCCGGCGGCAATGCCCATGTGGACATAGTTCTTATAGACGATGTCAGTTCCGTCGATCTCGGCGTTCACTTCTGGCACTTCTTTCAAAGCGTGCACGCAAGCCTTGGTGAAGAAGGACATAAAGCCCAGTTTCACGCCGTGTTTCTTGAGGAACAGGTCTTTGTACTCGTTGCGCAGCGCCATCACCTCGGTCATGTCGACCTCGTTGTATGTGGTCAGCATAGCGGCAGTGTTCTGCGAGTCTTTCAGACGTTTCGCGATGGTCTGACGCAGACGGGTCATTTTTACCCGCTCCTCGCGTGAGGCATCTTCGACTGCCACAGGTGCGCGCGGTGCCGCGGCTGGCGCTGCAGCAGGTGCAGGGGCCGGTGCGATTGCCGCCTTCAACACGTCTTCTTTCATGATGCGACCGTCGCGACCAGAGCCTGCGACATTTGCTGGATCAATGCCTTTTTCCGCCATCAGTTTGTTGGCGGATGGGGCGTTTTCCACGTCTTTTGACGCGGTCGGGGCCGGAGCAGCTGCCGCCGGTGCAGGGGCTGGCGATGCGCCGCCGCCTGCGCCCGAGATCACCGCCAGTTTGGCGTCTGCGCCAACGGTGGTGCCTTCTGGGGCAACAATCTCTGCCAGAACACCAGCGGCCGGGGCCGGAACTTCGACCGAGACTTTGTCGGTCTCAAGCTCGCACAGCATTTCATCCTGCGCGACGGTGTCACCAACGGCCTTGAACCATGTGGACACAGTGGCTTCGGTCACAGATTCACCAAGCGTTGGCACCATGACATCGGTGCTACCGCCACCAGCCTCTGCCGGCGCCGCAGGAGCCGCGGCTGCCGCGGGCGCGGGGGCCGGTGCGGCGCCTTCGCCTGCAACGATGGTTGCGAGCAGGGCGTCAACGCCAACGGTGTCGCCTTCGGCGGCGACGATTTCGCCCATGACGCCCGCAACCGGAGCAGGCACCTCGACGGTGACCTTGTCCGTTTCCAGCTCGCAGAGCATTTCGTCCACTGCGACCGCGTCGCCGGGTTTCTTGAACCAGGTTGCAACAGTGGCTTCGGTAACGCTTTCACCAAGTGTAGGGACACGTAATTCTGTCGTCATTTCATTTACCCTTCAATGGTCAGCGCTGCATCTACGAGCGCCTGTTGTTGTGCTTTGTGTTGGCTTGCAAGTCCGGTCGCCGGGCTGGCCGAAGCCGCGCGGCCCGCATAGATCGGACGTGTGTGTTTTGCTTTGATCCGGCTCAGAACCCATTCGATGTTGGGCTCGATAAAGCTCCAGGCACCTTGGTTCTTGGGCTCTTCCTGACACCAGACCATCTCGGCACCTTTAAAGCGCTCAAGTTCCTTCACCAGTGAGATCGCCGGGAACGGATAGAACTGTTCGATCCGCATCAGATAGACATCGTCCAGCCCGCGTGCATCGCGCTCTTCCAGCAGGTCATAATAGACCTTGCCCGAACACATTACCACGCGCTTGATCTTGTCGTCTGCCACCAGTTGCGTGTCAGAATTGCCGTGCTGCGCATCGTCCCAAAGGACGCGGTGGAAGCTGGACCCTGTTGTGAACTCTTCGGTCTTACTGATCGCCATTTTGTGGCGCAGCAGCGACTTTGGCGTCATCAGGATCAGCGGCTTGCGGAAGGTGCGGTGCAGCTGACGGCGCAGGATGTGGAAGTAGTTCGCCGGGGTCGTACAGTTGGCCACGATCCAGTTGTCGCCGCCACACATCTGCAGGAAACGTTCCAGACGCGCCGAAGAGTGCTCCGGACCCTGGCCCTCAAAACCATGTGGCAGCAGAACCGTCAGACCGGACATCCGCAGCCATTTGCTTTCGCCAGAGCTGATGAACTGGTCAAACATGATCTGCGCGCCATTGGCAAAGTCACCAAACTGCGCTTCCCACAGGGTCAGGGCGTTTGGTTCTGCCAGCGAGTAGCCATATTCAAATCCCAGAACCGCATATTCAGACAGGGCCGAGTCGATCACCTCGTACTGGGCCTGACCTGCGCGGATGTTGTTCAGGGGGTAGTAACGACGCTCGGTGTCTTGGTTTACGATGCCCGAGTGACGCTGCGAGAACGTCCCGCGGGTCGAGTCCTGACCTGCCAGACGCACGGGATAGCCCTCGGTCAGCAACGATCCAAAGGCCAGCGCTTCGCCGGTTGCCCAGTCGATGCCTTCGCCGCTCTCAAACATCTT
>NZ_CAXREH010000166.1:0-16691 GCF_964229375.1 Cognatishimia sp. | reverse complement strand
ATCATGGTCGCAAACACCCCCAAAGCGATGGCGCCATGGGGGGCGAAAGAGGCGATGTTTGGAACAAACCCGATCGCTTTTGCAGTTCCACGCACAGACGACGCACCTATGGTGATTGACCTGTCCCTGTCCAAAGTGGCGCGCGGCAAAGTCATGCACGCCCGGAAATCCGGCACCTCAATTCCCGACGACTGGGCCTTTGACAACGAAGGCAATCCAACCACCGATCCCGAGGCAGCATTGTCGGGCACCATGGCCCCGATTGGAGACGCGAAAGGCACGGCTCTGGCACTGATGGTCGAAATTCTGGCGGCGACTCTGACAGGGGCCAACCGAAGCACGGAAATGACGTCATTCTTCACCGCCGACGGCCCCTCGACCAAGGCAGGGCAGTTTCTGATGGCGTTGAAACCACATGACGCCAGCGGATTTGCCCAAAGGCTGGAGCCCCTCTTAAGCGATATCGCAGCACTTGAAGGCGCGCGACTTCCCGGCGCACGACGCACCGCTGCCATTGCGGCCGCTGAACAAAACGGCCTGAGCGTTCCGCAAGCCTATCTTGATCTGGCACGCGAGCTGGCACAAAGCGCCTAGCTGACCGATTTTACGCCCCAAACCTAAAATTTGACTCGCCTTGTTCCAAGATTTCCTGACTGGGCCCCGCCTGACTTAAGCAGTGTTTAAGAGCCTCGCCTTAGGACAGTTCCAAGTTTGATTGGGATTGTCTTGGGAGAGGATCATGGCCGAAAACACACAGAAACCCTCTGATTTCATTGGGACAACGGGCGACGACACCATCGCCAGCGGGTTCACAAATGCCGAAGGGCAAACTCTGGACGAGCAGCTGGACGCGGTCGACAAGGTCAATGGTCACGCAGGTGATGACACGATCCGCACCGGCGAGGGATCCGATCTGGCTGCAGGCGACATGGTCGGGCAGGAATGGTCCTTTGTTGACGGCAAATGGGTCTATAACCCGGACTTGCAGGTCAACTCGGGATTGGGCGCGACGCGGTCATACAATGACAACATCCAGACCGGCGCAGGCGATGATGTTCTGTTGGGAAACGGCGGCGACGACACGCTGTCCTCGGGCCGCGGCAATGATCTGATCAATGCAGGCACGGGCAACGACATGGCGCACGGTGGCGCGGGCGATGACGTCATCAACCTTGAGGACGGCAATGACACAGCTTTCGGCGGGATTGGCGATGACACGGTCAACGCAGGTGACGGTGATGATTTGGTACATGGCGACGACGGCACCCGTAACAATATGCTGGCCGACAGCGGGACCGTGTCCAGCCTTTCCCAACACGCCGCCAGCGGCGCGTGGCAGATCGAAGACATCGACGGTCAATCGGTGATTTCACAATCCGTCGGCACCACTGCCGGCGAAGACTACACCATCCAATTCGAACTCGCCACCAATCTGGCCGCCGGCTATTCAACCGGCAAAATCGAAGTCCTGTGGAACGGCGAGGTGGTCGACACGGTCTCTACCGAGTCGGGGGTTTTCAACACCTATGAGGTCACAGTCACCAGCACAGGCGATGAAGGCAGCCTGAGTTTCCGCGCCTTGCAACCGGATCAGGACACCTCGATTTACGACTTTAGCGGGCCGATCGTGTCCTATGACAAAGAGATCTCTTTTGGCGGCGACGCCATCAGCGTTGATGCCTTCGCCCCGGGACAGGCAGCACTTTATCAGGTGATCGATGGGCACCTTAAAGTCTTTGATGTCGAGGCCAAGGAATACATGGATGTCGGGGATCCTCCGGGCTTCAAAATCAATGCCGTCGGGTTCAACGTCGAAGATGATCTGATCTATGGTGTGGCGAAGTCCAATGGTGTGGACTCTCTGGGCACCCCCGTGTCCAGCACGGATATCGTGATGATCGACGCCGCCGGCGCGACCTATCGGGTCGGCAAAGGGTTTTATGGCGACTATGTCGGTGACTTTGACGACAGCGGCAACCTTTGGACGTTCCACACCACTCTAGATCGCATCAGTGTCGCCGACGTGGACAATCTGGATGCCAATGGCGACCCCCAGATCAGCCACTATCACCTGCCCAAAGGCCTGTTCACAGACCGCACCTATGATCTGGCGTATAACGCAGAGGAAGACAGCTTTTACGCCGTGGTGTCTCCGGGACGAAACGGAGAGGCGGGCAAGGTTGTGCGCATCGATGTCAGCGATGTGCAGACTGGCGGCCAACCCACGTTCCAAGAGGTGCCAATCACCGGCACTTTATACGGCGACACCATGCAAAGCGGCATGGCCAAAGGCGCCTATGGCGCGGTCTTTATGGATGGCGATGGCAACCTTTACTATGGGCTGAACAGGGGCGACCACGATCTGGATGCCTCGACCGGCTCGCAGGGCGCGATCTTCAAGGTCAACGTCGATTGGGAAGCAGGTCAGGCCTATTCCGAGTTCATGTCAGAGGCGCAATCCACCATGTCCAACGACGGCACCGTGGACCCGCGTTCGGCCGATGCTTTCGCCGAGGTCGACGCCGAAGCCGCCGTGTTAATGCGCAACCCCGAGGTCACGCTGGAAAGCGGCGGCAACGATGTGCTGCGCGGCGGTGACGGACAGGACACGCTTGTTGGCAACGCAGGTGGCGACACCATTCAGGGCGGTGACGGACAAGACGACCTGCGCGGCGAAACCGGCAACGATCGCATGTTCGGGGGCACCGGCAACGACATGATCGATGGCGGCAGCGGAAATGATTTCGCCGACGGCGGGTTGGGTCAGGACACGATCCAGATGGGCACTGGCGACGATACTGCCTTTGGCGGCGATGGCGATGACAGCCTGACCATGGATGCTGGCCATGACGAGGCTTATGGCGGCCTTGGTTACGACACCCTGTCAGGAGGGGCGGGCGACGACACGTTGTTTGGCAATGACGGCGACGACCAGATCTCTGGCGGCACCGGCGCTGACCGCATGTATGGCGGCGCGGGTCAGGACACATTGTCAGGCGGTGAGGATGCCGACAAACTCTATGGCGGCGGTGGCGGTGACACGTTGCTGGGCGATGCTGGCGACGACACATTGGTCGGCAACGATGGCGCTGACAATCTCGCGGGCGGCGCGGGCAAAGATCTGCTGTTGGGCGGCAGCGACGCGGACCGGCTGGATGGCGGCGCGGATGCTGACAAACTTGTCGGCGGCAGCGGGTCAGACACGCTCACGGGCGGGGCAGGCAATGATCACATGTGGGGCGGCAACTGGTCTGGCGACAACGCCGCCGACACCTTCGTCTTTGCAGCGGGCAGCGGCAAAGACATCATCCATGACTTTGAAGCCACCCATGACCAGATCGACCTCAGGTCCTATGGGCTGGACTATGACCGCTTGCAGGATGTCATGACAGATCATGGATGGGCCGTCGAAATCGACCTAAGCAGCTTGAATGGCGGGCAAAGCGGGGATCGGGTCTTCCTGAAATCAGTGGATCCAGATGATCTGGACGAAAGCAACTTCCTGCTTTGATGTGAACCACTTAGGGGCGGCTTGGCCTGATGCAACACCTTTCACTCCTGTTCAGATTGCTGCCGCCCCTGCTGGCACTCAGCTTTGTCACCAATCTGGCGATCCTGGTCAGCCCTCTGTTCATGATGCAGGTGCTGGATCGTGTGATCCCCAGCAGCAATAAGGCCACTTTGGTGTTGCTTGCAGCCCTGGCCTTAGGTGCCTTGCTGGTTCAGGCAATCGTCGAAGCCGCGCGTGACAAATCCCTTGGCCGCATCGCGCGTTGGGTCGAAGAAACCGGCACGGCTAAGGCCCTGACGGCACCGGATGCACAAGCGCGCATCGATCAAATCGCGCGGCTGTCGCAGTTTTTGTCAGGCAACATGGCCGTCACGGTTCTGAACCTGCCCTGGCTGCCGTTCCTGGCCATTGTTCTTGTGATGTTGCATCCGATGTTTTTGGGCGTGTTGCTGGCCCTTCTTGCATTGACCGCAGCCATCCGCGGCACTGCAAATTTGGTAAAACGCCCTCATGAAGCCAAAGCCCAGCAAAGCGCGCTTCGAGAACAGGATTGCCTGACCAAAGCCGCACGGCACCACGGCAGAAGTGCTGGCACATCGGCAAACCTGCGACAACGCTTTGCAGGATTTCAGATCGACAAACTGGCAGCCTTGGACAGGGCGGAAACCGCCAAATCAGTGGGCGATGCCTTTGCGTCTTTGATACGGTATGCAACCCAGCTGATCGCGCTTGGCCTTGGCGCGTTTCTGGTCACGCAAGATGCCCTCAGCGCAGGCGGCATGATCGCCGCATCGCTTTTATTGGGCAAAACATTCGCGACGACCGAGGCCGCGTTGACACAGATGCCAGCCATTCGCGCGGCCTTGGCAGATTTTCAGTCGTTGCGGACAAATACACCCATGTCACCACCGCCCGCTGCGACCGAGATTGCCAGCTTGGACGGCAGCCTCAAGGCGCAAGCTCTGGTCGTACCGCGCGAAAGAGGCGCCCCGCCGCGACTGGACCGGGTGTCCTTTTCACTGGAACCCGGCGAATGTTTGGCAATTGCTGGGACGTCGGGATCTGGCAAAACAACCCTGCTCAAGGCCCTTGCAGGTATCACCCCTGCCCCAATCGGCGCGGTCTATCTTGAGGAGAGCGAGATCCGTGGCCTCAGCGATCAGAACCTCTTTCAGCATGTCGGCTATTTGCCGCAGCTTGCCCCCATACTGCCCGGCACGATTGCCGAAAACATCAGCTGTTTTGCAAACAATGCCTGCGACGATCAAATCGTTGAGGCAGCAAAGGCCGCAGGCGTTCATGGGCTGATTTCAGCCCTTCCCGACTCCTATGACAGCAACCTTGAACAACACCCCTATTTGCTGTCAGCGGGTCAAAAGCAACGGCTGGCCTTGGCGCGGGCGATCTTTAATGCGCCTGCCTATCTTTTTCTGGATGAACCCAACGCGCTGTTGGATGCCGAGGGCGAGCGCGCCCTGTTTCAAACACTGTCCAAACTGAAAGATCGTGGCACGACAATCGTGATGGTCCTGCACAGATCCGGTGTGATGGCCTTGGCAGATAAGGTCATGCGACTAGAAGGCGGCCGCGTCGTCGACTTTGGCTACCGCAGCGATGTTCTAGGCCGCATGAGCGCCGGTCGCCGCCAAATCGAATTGCCCCTACTGGAAAGCTCGGCGCAAGATCTGGCCGACTGGATCGCGGCCCAGTTCAACCGCGCCGATGACAGCGATTTCAGCAATCACGCGCAATTGGTGGCACTTGAGGCTTTTGCGGGCATGCGTCTGAATGGCCCGTCTGACAAATCACGGTCCCTTCATATCTCATTCGAGTTTCTGGACGACGCAACAGGACGGTTAGCGTTTCAAGAAGCCGCGGAAAATGAAACACCCAAAGTGCTCGCCACTTTGAAAGACCGGCCGACTACCGTGCCCTTTGCCCGCGATGTTCGTGAACCGACGCAAGCGCCTCTGGAAGCTCTGATGGATATGGCGTCGTCTATAGAGGCGGACGGCGACGCGAGCCAAACGCGCCTTGTCGTAACCTTCGCGGCACCGGCGAAGCGCGCAACGCCAACTTTGAAGAAATCCGCATGACGCACAGCAGCCAGACTCTACCAAAATCCCTGTCGCGACCTTTGCGAAATGCCGGGCTGTCCGTCGTTCTCGCCTGTGTCGCCGCAGCCCTCTGGGCCATGCACGCGCCGCTGGCCACGACAGTGCGACTTAGCGGCACGATTGTGTCTTCGGCGCAATCCGTCGACATACAGCACCCTTATGGTGGCCAGATCGAAGCAGTTTTGGTGTCCACTCATGACGAGGTCACATCGGGCGCCCCGCTCTTGTCGCTGGACACCACGCTCGAGCGCGACACGCTTGCGACCTATCGGCGGATGCGAGACAGGTTTACGCAAGAAAACCGCGTCATCACCGCCATTCTCGAGGGTACCCTTTCCGACTTGTCGCCAGAGGATCAAACGCAAGGCGCAAGCCTGATCCTGCGGGCCAAACAGGCCCGGATGCAAAGCGCGCTCAAAGCCCAGACAGCCGTGAATTTACAAGTGCAGATCAACGCGATTGACCGAAAACTTGCGCAGAACACAGCGCAGATCGCACAGCTAGATGCACGGTCAGCGCGTCAGTCCGCGTTGTTGGATCAGGGCATTCTGGCGCGCAACACCAGCGAAGCCCTGGCCGAACGCATTATGATCGTGACCGGCGACAAAGCCTCCGAGGAAGCAAAGCGCGCAGCCCTCGTTGACCAGAAAGACCAACAGGGGCGACAGGCGGACCTTATTCTTTTGGCCCTGCAGCAAGAACTCAGCGCAACGCGGGATCGCAACATACAACAGATCCGCGAACTTTCGTTGCAGATCAGGCAAATTAGCGATGTGGTTGACAAAGCCACCGTGACGGCGCCGATTTCAGGGGTGGTGACCGATGTTATGTTTCAGGCCAAGGGCATGTATGCCGGGCGTGGGCAGACATTGATTTCCGTCGCGCAGCCGCTGCATCAACCCTATCTGAAATTCGCAATCCCCACCCACCAGATCGATCAGATCCGCCCGGGGATGACCGGGCGCTTCACGCTGTTGGCGCTCAATCAACGCAATCTGCCAAAGCTGGATCTGACCATCACTGCGATCTCGCCACGCGCGCAAACCGACGAAAACGATACCCCGCTTTCGTATGTGGGGCGTGCAGATATCGACCCCAAAGCATTGACGATCTTGCGCGACACATTGGGCGAAGGCATCGCCTTAAGCGAGGACATGCCGGTCGAAATCCTTGTGCAAGGGCGTCACATCACCGCCGCACAATATTTGCTAGAGCCCCTGCAGGCTGCGTTTGACCACGCCCTTCAGGACTGACGCTATAGACGCGTTTTTCACAGGATATAGTGGCTGAGGCTCGCGCGTCCCACCATCTACGGTTGACCCACCCCTGTGCACCGCTATGCTTAGGTATCGAAAAACACGCAATCAAGACGGGTTTTCGGATGGCAAAGGGCAACTCTATGGCGACTCTTCTTTCCACAGACAAAGCGCTGTCCTATGCGCGTAAGGCCGAGAAGACCGGCGACTGGGCGGCGGCGTATGACCTTTACAAAGGAGTGCTGGACCGGTTCCCGTCAAACCGCCGCGCGCAGGCTGGTCTGAAGGGCATGAAACCCAAGGCTGTTCAGGCTCTGTTACAAGATGCCAAGACAGCACAGGCATCCCAGCAATGGGCAAGGTCTGCGGATCAAATGGCACTGGCCTTTGATCTGGCACCGGAGTTGTCGGAAATTGGCGTCGCCCTAGCCCATATGCAATTACAGATCGGCAATGCTGCGGGCGCTTTGAAAACGGCCGAGACAATCTTGTCAAAGGCGCCGGATCACAAAGACGCGGCAAACCTGAAAGGAAAAGCCCTGCGGGAGATGGGTCGGGGTGGCGAGGCGCAGGACGTGCACGAGCAGGCTTTGCAAGGCACCAACGAGGATGCGGCGACCTATACACAGCTGGCCAGCCTCGCCCGCGCAAACGGAGACCGCGACAAAGAGCTGGCCTATGCGATGCAGGCGCTGGCTATTGCACCGTTAGATGGGTCGATGCATTGGAACGTATCAAAGGCGTTAAAATATACGCCCGAAACACCGCATCTGGCGGATATGCAGGATTTGCTGAAGGCGTCCGATCCAAATGCCCCAACGACCGCGCCACTGCGCATGGCGCTGTTCAAGGCCTATGACGACATTGGAGATCGCAACACCGCCTTTGCGCATCTGCAGGAAGGCAACAGGTTAATTCACGACAGCGTCGGCTATGATTTCAAGAAAGATGCCATCCGTTACGCGCTCAGTCGTAACCTCTTTGCCAAGCCGCTGCCCAAACCGGCACCAGCAACTGGGCCGAGGCCCATTTTTGTTACGGGCTTGCCGCGCACAGGCACAACGCTGACCGAACGCATCATCGCGATGGCGCCCGAGGCCAAGGCCTGTGGCGAGTTGTCGGTTGTGGACCGACTTGTCACGCCGTTGCTGCAGGATTTGGCAACTGGGCGCAAGACGACGTTTACCGCGGACGACCTTCAGACGCTGCGCGAAAACATCCTTTCCGGGCTGGCGCAATATGGCGATGGCAGTCCAATCATCATCGACAAAATGCCGCTCAATTTCAGGTGGATCGGTTTCATTTGTGCGGCCATTCCCGAGGCTCGCATTATCCACATGAACCGCGATCCCATGGCGGTTGCCTGGTCGCACTATCGGCATTCGTTTAGCGGGACAGGAAACGGGTTTGTTTATTCTTTTGAAGGCATTGCGCAGTTCATGGTTCTGCACCGCGACTGGATGAGCCACTGGCGTACGATCTGTTCGGACGCGATCCTAGATGTCGACTACGCGGAACTTGTCAGCGAACCCGAAGCGGTGACTCGCAAGATTGCAGAGTTTACCGGCCTTGACTGGAGCAGCGACTGGACGACGCCGGAGCGCAGCACATCGGCTGTTTTGACCGCCAGTGCCAAACAGGTGCGCAAACCGATCTATGGGGGTAGCGACGCTGGCTGGCAAGCCTATGAGCAGCAGCTTGCACCGTTGCGTGCGGCCCTGGTCTCGGCTGGATTGCTGACAGCTTAACCATCCTTGCAAAGACCAGACAAAGAAAAGGGGGCCGAGGCCCCCTGATCTGTTTTATGCCGTGTCAGCTTAGTTCAGAGCTGCGTCGGTGATCGCGTGGGTCCAAGCTGCGTCGCCTGGGTGCGCGCTGATAACTGGATCAGAACCACCAGACAGCAGTGACGCGACTGTGCGCTCGAAGTCTGCTGGGTCCAGCGCACCATTGCTGCCCGCTGTCAGCTTCGCGATTTCACCCATCATGCGCTTCTGGTGCTTTTCGGTCTGTGCACCGGATGCGTCATTGTCCAGAACGATCTCTGCGGCTTCGTCTGGGTTCGCTTCCGCGTATTTCCAGCCTTTCATGGATGCGCGGACAAAGCGGACCAGCTTGTCGACTTCGGCTGGGTCAGACAGTTTGTCTTCCAGAACATACAGACCATCCTCCAGAGTCGCGACGCCGTTGTCTTCGTATTTGAAAACAACCAGCTCTTCTGGGGTCAGGCCCGCATCAATCACCTGCCAGTATTCGTTGTAGGTCATGGTAGACACACAGGCCGCCTGACCTTGTAGGATTGGATCAACGTTAAAGCCCTGCTTCAGAACAGTAACGCCATCTGCGCCACCATCTGTCGAGATACCCAGCTGGCTCATCCAGCTCAGGAACGGGAATTCGTTTCCGAAGAACCAAACGCCAAGGGTTTTGCCAGGGAAGTCAGCAGTGGTTTCAACGCCCTGATCCTTGCGGCAGGTCAGCATCATGCCAGAGGATTTGAAAGGCTGAGCGATGTTCACCATCGGCAGACCCTTTTCGCGCGCCGCAAGCGCCGCTGGCATCCATTCTACGGTCACATCCGCGCCGCCACCGGCCAGAACCTGCGTTGGAGCGATGTCTGGGCCACCGGCGTTGATGGTGACGTTCAGGTCTTCTTCGTCATAAAAACCTTTATCAAGGGCCACGTAATACCCTGCGAACTGAGCCTGAGTGACCCACTTTAGCTGTAGTGTGAAATCGTCAGCCGCCTGTGCCGTAGACGCAAGTGCCGCGAGGGCGAATGCTGTGATTGTTTTTTTCATAATAGTCTCCTGGTTGGATTACTGGGTGCTATTTTTATTTTCTTTGGGACGGGTGCCAGAACGTCACGGCCTTTTCGACCAAGGCAACCCCTCCATAAAATGCCGACCCCGCAAGCGCGGCGACGACAATCTCTGCCCACACAAGGTCAAGCGCAAGTTGCCCGACACTGGTGGAAATTCTGAATCCCATCCCTTTGATGGGAGAGCCGAAGAACTCGGCGACGATGGCTCCGATCAGCGCCAGCGTGGTGCCGATTTTCAACCCGTTGAAGACGAATGGCATCGCGCTGGGAAGGCGCAGCTTGGTCAGGGTTGTGAAATACCCCGCCGCGTAGGTGCGCATCAGATCCCGCTGCATTGCCGTGGTTTCCTGAAGCCCCTGAACCGTGTTCACAAGCATCGGGAAGAACACCATCACCACGACCACCGCGGATTTTGACTGCCAGTCAAACCCGAACCACATAACCAGAATTGGCGCGATGCCAATGATTGGCAGCGCCGCCATAAAGTTGCCAATCGGCAAGAGGCCGCGCTTTAGGAACGTGTAGCGATCCACAAGAATGGCCAGCAAGAACGCCGAGCCACAGCCGATGATATACCCGCTGAGCGCACCCTTGACGACGGTCTGAACAAAGTCGACCCACAGGATATCCAGAGAGCTTGCAAACGTCACGGCGATCGCGCTTGGCGCGGGCAGCAGGACGGGCGAGATCTGAAAACCATGCACGAGGCATTCCCAGACGAACAACAAGGTTGCGCCAAAGACCGCCGGGGGCAACAGGGCGAACACGCCCTTGTTTGGCAGCTGCGACAGGCGCACATTCAGCAGCCAGCCTGCGGTCCAGGCGATTAGACCAAATAGAAGCCACATCATGCCATGCCCATCCTTTTCAAGCTTACGCGCTGCAGGATCCCGATGATCCCGACCATCGAGGCCGCAAGGGCTGCGGCCATCAAAAGGGCAGACCAGATCTGAATGGTTTGCCCATAGTAAGACCCGGCCAACAGACGCGCGCCCAGACCTGCGACGGCACCTGTCGGCAACTCTCCGACGATGGCACCAACAAGGCTTGCCGCCATGCCGATCTTCATCGAGGTAAACAGATACGGCATCGAGGATGGCAGGCGCAGTTTCCAAAATTCTTGCGAGCCGCTGGCGCTCCAGGTTTTCATTTGGTCCAGCTGCATCGCATCAGGGCTGCGCAGGCCTTTGACCATGCCCACGACAATCGGGAAGAAGCTGAGGTACATCGAAATGATGGCCTTCGGCAGCAAGCCCGAAATCCCGATAGAGTTCAGCACCACGATGATCATCGGCGCAATCGCAAGGATCGGAATGGTCTGGCTGGCGATCACCCAGGGCATCACCGTGCGATCCATCACGCCGCTATAGACGATGCCCACGGCCAGCGCGAAGCCAAGAATGGTTCCCAGCCCAAACCCCAGGAGTGTTGCCTGCATGGTGATCCAGCTGTGAAAAATCAGCGAGCGCTTGGACGTGATCTTTTTCTCGACGGTGGTTTTCCAGATTTCCTGTGCCACTTGATGCGGTGCAGGCAAACGCGGTTTGTCCTGGCTCCAGGTGTCGGCAATCAGGTCGGTCGTGCTCAGTGTCACATCCGCGCGTTTGGCTTTGTCATAAGCCCAAGCAGAATTCAGCGCCACAGCAGAGCCGTACCAGATCACGATCAAAGCCACGATCATTGTCAGGACAGGGATAAGCGATCTCATCGTGTCCACTCCATACGCAATTCGCGAATGTTTGACGGCGGATCAGGATCGAATTCCTTGACCGGGACAAACCCTTCGCGTTTGTAGAATTTCTGGGCTGCCTTGTTTGGCAAATGCGTGTTCAGGCTCAGGAAATCGCGATCCTGTTTGACCCTGTCCAACAGCGTTTTGCCATGGCCTTGCCCCGGCGTGGCGCAGTAAAATCCCCAGATGTGATTGATCTCGGCTTCGCAGGACAGATAGGCCTGAACAGGGTCGCCCAGCACCCACATTTCGCGATGTGGCATGCCTTTTGCGATCATCGACTGAAGCTCGCGTTCAGACACATCGCGCTCCATCCACGGCGTCGCGTCAATCCAGCTGTTTGTGATCCCGGCAATCGCCGGAGCATCAGCCTGAGTAGGTTGGCGCACCTCCATGGTCACACCTCATGCCCTGCGCGCAGGCCATCGCGCACACGATGCGAAATCTCGATGAACTCTTTGCTGTCACGAATGTCCAGCGGACGCTCTTTTGGCAGAGGGCTTTCGATCACATCGGAAATCCGTCCCGGACGCGGTGACATCACCACGATCTTTGTCGAGAGATAGACTGCTTCGGGGATGGAGTGGGTCACAAATCCAATGGTCTTGCCAGTCCGCGCCCACAGCGCCAGAAGCTGTTCATTCAGGTGGTCGCGGACGATTTCATCCAGCGCACCAAAGGGTTCGTCCATCAGCAGGATGTCAGCATCAAAACTAAGAGACCGCGCGATCGAGGCGCGCTGTTGCATGCCACCGGAAAGTTGCCAAGGGAACTTCTTGCCAAAGTCTTCCAGCTCGACCAGTTCCAGAACCTCTTTGACGCGCCGGTCCTGCTCGGCCTTGTCCATGCCCATGATTTCCAGAGGCAGTTTGATATTGCCGGCAATCGTGCGCCACGGGTAAAGGCCCGCGGCCTGAAACACATACCCATAGGCGCGAGCGCGACGCGCTTCGTCGGGCGTCATGCCGTTGACTGTCAAAGAGCCTCCGGTTGGGGTCTCCAGCGCTGCGATGCACCGCAGGAACGTGGTCTTACCGCAGCCTGATGGACCGATGAAGGACACGAAGTCACCCTTGTTGATCTCAAGATCAATGTTCTTCAACGCATGAACAGGGCCATCGTTTGTCTGAAACGTCAAATCCAGAGATTTTGCACTAATTACCGAGTTGCTTGACACGTTTCCTCACCCATCTGCAAAGTTCCCAAGTTCAAGCCGGAAAGAAGGGCAAAGTCATGGGTCTTGATTGTCGTAAACTGCGTGCCGGAGAGACGTACTCCGGGAAACAGGGATTTGATTATTTTGAAGGTATCGCCAGCGAAACGGTGGGCAGTACGGGCATATGTATGCACGTCCTCACGATCCCCCCGGGCGGCCGGGCCAAAGCGCATAAACATGAGACCCACGAAACCGCGATTTATCAACTCACGGGACGGGCGCGCATGTATTGGGGCGAATACCTTGAGAATGTGATGGAGACCGAAGCGGGCGACATGATTTACATCCCTGCCGATTGCCCGCATCTGCCGCTCAACCCCTATGACAGCGAAGCCAGCGCGGTCATTGCCCGCACGGATCCGCACGAACAAGAAAGCGTTGTTTTGCTGCCAGAGCTTGAACATCTGGTGGCTCCTTAAAGTTGTCTAGACTCCGGTCGCTGGGATCCCCGAGCGTTGTACAGGGCGTGGTGCGGTCAGATCTTTCCAGGTGGACAGAGCTTTGTTGACCGTGCCGTTGGCCTCGCGTTCGACGAATTTACCGTGACCTTCTTGGGTCTTGATTTCGCCATCTGCCACGGCCACCCGACCGCGTGTCAGCGTATAGCGCGGCAGGCCCTTCACGTGTTTGCCTTCAAACACGTTATAGTCGATGGCCGACTGCTGATCAGACGCTGAGATGGTTTTTTCCTTGTTCGGATCCCACACGACCAGGTCGGCATCGGCGCCAACCAGCACTGCACCTTTCTTCGGATAGCAGTTCAGGATCTTTGCGATGTTTGTCGAGGTCACGGCAACGAATTCGTTCGGAGTCAGACGACCGGTTGCAACGCCATGGGTCCACAGCATTGGCATACGATCTTCCAGACCACCTGTACCGTTTGGAATCTTAGAGAAATCACCAACGCCATAACGTTTCTGCTCGGTGGTAAAGGCGCAGTGGTCTGTGGCCACGACGCTCAGAGACCCCGATTGCAGACCCGCCCAGAGCGACTCTTGGTGACGCGCATCCCGGAACGGAGGCGACATGACGCGGCGCGCAGCATGGTCCCAGTCGTCCACGAAATATTCACGCTCATCCAGTGTCAGGTGCTGAATCAAGGGCTCGCCCCAGACCCGCTTACCCTGTTGGCGCGCGCGACGGATTGCTTCGTGCGCTTCCTCGCAAGAGGTATGCACCACATAAAGCGGCACACCGGCCATATCCGCGATCATGATCGCGCGATTGGTGGCCTCGCCCTCGACCTGTGACGGACGGGAATAGGCGTGCCCTTCGGGGCCGGTGTTGCCTTCGGCAATCAGCTTGGCGGTCAGCTCGGCCACAACGTCGCCGTTTTCAGCATGCACCATCGCAATGGCGCCCAACTCGGACAGACGATTGAACGAAGCGAACAATTCGTCGTCATTCACCATCAACGCACCCTTATATGCCAGGAAGTGTTTGAACGTGTTGATGCCGCGCTGCTGCACCACGGTCTGCATGTCGTTAAAGACCTGCTCGCCCCACCAGGTGACGGCCATGTGGAAGGAATAGTCACAGTTCGCTCGGGTTGATTTGTTGTCCCAGCGTTTGATCGCATCCAACAGGCTTTCGCCCTGATTTGGCAGACAGAAATCCACAACCATAGTTGTGCCGCCGGCCAGACCGGCGCGGGTGCCCGATTCAAAATCGTCGCTGGAATATGTGCCCATGAACGGCATTTCCAGGTGAACGTGTGGGTCAATGCCGCCCGGCATCACATAACAGCCCGTGGCATCCAATTCTTCGTTGCCTGACAAGCCTTTACCGATCTCGGTGATGACGCCGTTCTCAACCAGAACATCTGCCTCATAGGTCAGATCTGCGGTGACGACTGTGCCGTTCTTAATGACAGTGCTCATGGCTAAAAACTCCTTCGTGTTTTGGCGAAATGCAGCGGGTAACGGGCATTTAAGATTTTTCTGGGATCATCCTGCCCAACGAATTTGCACAGGCGTAGACGATGACCCGACATTGGATGATGGCCAGCTTTTTGGGGCTGATCTTGTCGCTGATACTGCCCCGCTTGGCGGCGGCCGAAGACTGGCTTTTGGTGGAAACCCGCAAGGTGCCCGACACCTGCGCGCATCCGTTGATCTGTCTGCCCAAGTCTGAATTGGAATCGCGCCACCTGTTGAAGCTGACCAAGAAAAACCAGAACAGCTTTTTTGGTTTTCTGAAATCTGTGGCCAGCATCAGCGGCATTCCGAACATCGCGGTCGCAGGGCTGCATCCGCCCGACCCGCAGACGCTGCATCAGCTGGACATCGCGCCCAAATTGCGTCCGCTCAGGGATCATCCCGGCGTCTATTTCGAAAGCAGCAAACTGGATGGGGGCGACGTCACCGCCGAGTTCTCTGATATGATCCGGCAACGGCTGAGCGCGCTTGGACTGAGGTTTCTGACCAAAGAAGAATGGGAAAACACGCCCGGCAAACCCACCCTGTCGGTGCGGTTCTCGGCAAGGTTGGAATCCGCAGGCTGTATCGTGCCGTTTTCGCTGTCCATGACCCTTAAAGAAGAGGTCGTGTTGGTCAGGGATCCCAGCCAGAAAATCAGCGCGACGGTTTGGAATTACTCCCGGCGACAAAACCTGGCCAATACCAACTATGGCCCCACCAATTCTCTGTTTGAGATCGTTGAAAAATTCGAGGCCGACTGGCGCGCAGCCAATCGTGCCGGCTGATCCACCGCCGAAATTCGGAAAGGTATGATCAGCCGCGGTGTGCATCAGCTCACGATTTCCGCTGTTTCCAGGACCGCATGTAACAGAACATCCGTTCCCGCCGTGGCCCATTCTTTGGAAATCTCCTCGGCCTCGTTGTGGGACAATCCGTCGACGCAGGGACACATGATCATAGCCGTGGGCGCGACATCGTTGATCCAACAGGCGTCATGCCCCGCGCCACTTACGATATCCATATGCGAATATCCCAGGCGCTCGGCCGCATCCCGGATCGAGCCAACCAGAGCTTCGTCAAATGCAGGCGGATCGAACTGACCGACAATCTCACAAGAGAACTCGACGCCGATATCCTCGCAAAGCTTCGGCGCTTTGGCCATGAACTCGTCAACCATGCCGTTCAACTTGTCCAGCAAATGGGTGCGCATATCGACGGTAAGGACCGCCTTGCCCGGGATGATGTTACGAGAGTTCGGATAGACATCGACATGACCGATCGCACCAACCGCATTGGGTTGATTTTTCATCGCGATCTCATGCACCAGCTCTGTAATCAACGCCAGCCCGCGACCCGCATTCTTGCGCATATGCATCGGTGTCGAGCCAGTGTGGCTTTCTTTTCCAGTCACGGTGCATTCGATCCAACGCAGACCCTGACCATGGGTGACAACGCCAATATCTTTTTGCTCGGCTTCCAGGATTGGCCCCTGCTCGATGTGCAACTCAAGCATCGCGTGCATTTTGCGCGCACCAACCTCCTCGTCGCCAACCCATCCAATGCGCTTCAGCTCGTCACCCAAGCGCTTGCCTTCGGCATCGACCCGATCATAGGCCCAGTCTTGCGTGTGCTTGCCCGCAAACACACCGGACGCCAGCATCGCTGGTGCAAACCGCGTGCCCTCTTCGTTGGTCCAGTTGGTTACAACAATCGGGTGCTTTGTCTTAATGCCCAGATCATTCATAGTGCGGATCGCTTCAAGCCCGCCAAGGACTCCGAGCACGCCGTCATATTTGCCGCCCGTCGGCTGCGTATCCAGATGCGAGCCAACATAGACTGGCAGCGCCTCGGGATCTTCGCCCGCGCGGGTTGCGAACATATTGCCCATGGTGTCCACACCCATGGTCATGCCAGCGGCCTCGCACCACTCTTGGAACAAGGCGCGACCGGCCGCATCGTCGTCTGTCAGGGTTTGTCGGTTGTTACCACCCGCAATACCAGGCCCGATTTTGGCCATGTCCATCAGGCTGTCCCACAGCCGATCACCGTTAACTTTCAGGTTTTCTCCTGGAACTGCCATGTCTCTCCTCCGACGAAAACTTCAATCGTACACTTG
>NZ_CAXREH010000165.1:0-6025 GCF_964229375.1 Cognatishimia sp. | reverse complement strand
TCAGCGCCGTAAGGTCGATTGAGAGCGTTGCAGTGGCCATATCGTGGGTCTACTCGGGCTTTGTTTCGTCTTGTTGACGCGACCATAGAGCGACAGGCCGCTTCGTGCCAGCGTCACGGGGGCCGCTTGGTGACTTTTAGGCGGAAATCTGTGTGATGGCGGCGTCGATTGCCTGTTTCGCTTTGGGTGTATGGATCACGCCTAAAGGACGCGTTGAATTTTCTTGGTGGTAATTTTCGTTGTAAAGATGTCCGGTGACGCTCGGCTGCATATGATCCAGAGGATCTTACACTTCGTGACCAAGTGTGGCGCTGTCGTCAGAGGTCGATCAATACCCTTGGTCCTGTTGCCATTGTTTGACGAGGTTGCCAAAGCGGGTGAATTTGGACTCAAAGCTCAGGTCTACGGTGCCGATCGGGCCGTGACGCTGCTTGCCGATAATCACCTCGGCGCGGCCGTGCAGACGCTCCATTTCCTCTTGCCAGTGGGACATTTTCTCAAGGTCGTGCTCGCCGGGACGCTCGCGTTCCTTGTAGTATTCCTCGCGGAACACGAACATGACCACGTCTGCGTCCTGCTCGATAGAGCCCGATTCCCGAAGGTCTGACAGCTGCGGGCGTTTGTCGTCACGGCTCTCAACGGTACGCGACAACTGGGACAGCGCGATCACGGGGATATTCAGCTCTTTCGCGATGGCTTTCATCCCCATCGAGATCTCGCCGATCTCTTGCACCCGGTTTTCAGCGGTACCGCGGCAGAGCTGTAGATAGTCGATGATGAGCAGATCAAGACCATGGGTCCGTTTCAGGCGCCGCGCGCGGGCGGCAAGCTGGGCAATCGGCAGAGCAGGGGTGTCGTCGATAAACAGCGGGCAGGCCTCAAGCGCCTTGGCCGCGTCGACAAACCGGCGGAACTCTTGTTCCGTCATGTCGCCTTTGCGGATTTGCTCGGACGGCACCTCTGCGGCCTCAGAAAGGATACGCGCGGCAAGCTGTTCTGAACTCATTTCCAATGAGTAGAACCCAACCACGCCACCTTCGATGGTGCCCTCGGTCCCGTCAGGGCGGATGCCCTTTTTATAGGCTTTGGCGACGTTGAAGGCGATGTTGGTTGCCAGCGAGGTTTTCCCCATAGACGGACGACCCGCAAGGATCAGAAGGTCGGACGGATGCAGCCCGCCGAGTTTTTTGTCCAGATCGATCAGTCCGGTGCTGACCCCGGCCAACCCTCCATCGCGTTGATAGGCCGCGTTTGCGGTGTTGACCGCCTCGGTGACGGCCTTCAGGAACGAGACAAAGCCGCTGTCGGTCTTGCCCTGTTCCGAAAGCTTGTAGAGCGCCTGTTCCGCTTGAACGATCTGTTCCTTGGGCTCTTCGGTGACGTCCATCTTGGTGGCGCGGGTCGAAATGGACTGCCCCAGGCCGATCAGCTCGCGCCGGATCGCCATGTCATAGATCATCTGCGCATAGTCTTTGGCCGCATATGCAGAAATCGCAGCCCCCGCGAGGCGGGCCAGATAGGCAGGGCCGCCCAATTCCTGCAAGCCCGCGTCATCCTCAAGGAAGGCTTTCAGGGTGACGGGCGAGGCCAGATTGTTCTTTGCAATCCGCGCAGCCGCGACTTCGTAGATTCGGGAATGGACCGGATCATAAAAGTGACTGGCATCAATAACAGATGCCACCCGATCAAAGATGTCGTTGTTTGTCAGAATCGCACCGAGAAGCTGTTGTTCAGCCTCGATCGAATGCGGCATAGGATCGACGTCCTGAGCCTCAGGGACACCCGGATTTATCGTCGTTAGCTCGTTCATGCTGCTCCCCCGGTACATTCGCGGGTCTTGTTTTTGTCCGCGTGCCCCTATGGAAAGGGGATAGCGGTTTGAAGCTTAAGATCCTATCAGGAAATCTCTGTTGATAAGAGGCCCTGAAGGGTGTGGGTAATTTTCAGCGCTTGCGGCGCAGGCGCGCGTGGCGCCTAGATATAGTGGCATACCGTAGGGGATCTGCCAAATATATCTTCAAATGCCGGTCTCGAATCGGCGGGGCGTCGCAAACCATCCACAGGTCGTCCACAGGCTGTGCTGCAATTAATCGCGCTTGTTGGCCTCTTGCCAGGCGCGTGGATCGTTGAGGAATTTCTCGACCTCAGTCAGCGTGCTTTCCGCAAAGGCGCCTTGCGCGCGGGCCTCGGCCAGAACATCCCACCAGGTGCAGAGGTAGTGCAGCTCGACCCCGTGGTCGCCCAATGTTTTCACCGTCTCTGGGAAGATGTCGTAGTAGAAAATAACGGCCGTATGCCCACAGCTTGCGCCGGTTTCGCGGATCGCATCGACGAAAGACAGTTTCGAGCCGCCATCGGTGGTGAGGTCTTCGACCAAAAGAACGCGATCGTCCTCAGACATCACGCCTTCGATGCGGGCGTTGCGGCCATAACCTTTCGGCTTTTTGCGCACATAGGTCATCGGCAAGGCCATGCGTTCGGCGACGAAGGCTGAAAACGGGATGCCGGCTGTTTCTCCACCTGCGATATTGGTAAAGGCCTCAAAGCCTGCGTTGCGCATGACGGTCACGGTCATGAAATCCATCAGGGTGCTGCGAATGCGCGGATAAGAGATCAACTTGCGGCAATCGATATAGCTGGGCGAGGGCAGGCCAGAGGCCAGTATATAGGGCTCGTCTGTGTTGAAGTTGACCGCTTTGATCTCAAGCAGCATCCGCGCCGTGAGCCGCGCGATTTCCTTTGGATCGGGGAAGCTGGTTGGGATCATGATCTGTGTCCTTTAGCGGTGCGTGTTTGGCGAAAGCCGGAGCCTCCGGCGGGGATATTTAGGGCAAGAGAAAGACTAGGCGACGTCCCAGAACACCGGGAAGCCCGGGTCAAAGACGGTCACGGGACCGTCGCCGCCCTGAATTTTATCGGGGAACTGGGTGGCGGTTTCGGATTTGATCAAGGTCAGCGTGTCGCTGTTGACCGGCAGGCCATAGAAGGCCGGGCCATTGCGCGATGCGAATCCATCAAGCTTGTCGAGCGCGCCGTCCTCTTCAAAGACATGCGCCAAAAGGGCCATGGTGTTGGTGGCGGTAAAGCAGCCCGCGCAGCCACATCCGGTTTCTTTCGCCGCATCCACATGCGGTGCTGAGTCCGTTCCCAGGAAGAAACGCGCGTCGCCCGAGGTGGCCGCCGCCCTGAGGGCGACACGGTGCTCTTCGCGTTTGGCGACAGGCAGGCAGTAGTAGTGCGGTTTGATGCCGCCCACGAGGATGTGGTTGCGATTGATGATCAGGTGGTGCGTTGTGATGGTCGCGCCAAGGTTCTTGTCATTTGCTTTGACGTAATCGGCGGCTGTTGATGTGGTGATATGTTCCATCACCACTTTGAGATCGGGGTTGTCACGGCGGATGGGATCCAGGACTTCGTCGATAAAGACGGCTTCGCGGTCAAAGATGTCGACGTGGTTGTGGGTGACCTCGCCATGGGTGCAGAGTGGCAGGCCGATTTCAGCCATCTTGGCCAGAACGGGCTTCACTTTGTCAAAATCGGTCACGCCAGAAGCCGAGTTGGTGGTCGCGCCTGCGGGATAGAGCTTGACCGCTTTCACAAGGCCCGAGGCGTGGGCGGCGGCGACATCTTCGGGATCGGTGTCCTCTGTCAGATAGAGGGTCATCAGCGGCTCAAATTGCATACCGTCCGGCAAGGCTGCCAGAATGCGGTCGCGGTAAGCTGCGGCTTGATCTCCGCGCACGACGGGGGGAACCAGATTGGGCATGATGATTGCGCGCGCAAAGTGGCGGGCGGTTTCGGGCAACACGGCTTGCAACATCGCGCCATCGCGCAGGTGCAGGTGCCAGTCATCTGGGCGGGCAATCGTTATGCTTTTGGTCATGCCATGGGCATTACACAAAGACGGATGTACCGAAAAGAGGGTTTCATAAGAAAAGCCGCGCAAAAATCATGCGGCCGCCTGTCGTTTGTGACTTGGGCGGCCGCTGGGGTTTGTTGTGTTTGGGCGACAGGCCTAGAACAGGCCCTGACAGACAATCATAAGCGCGCCCGCGATCACCACATAGCCGCCGTCGATGATCGTTGCCGCCGTGGATTTTTGCGAGAACGCGTCCTGCGCCATGACCATGCCTGCCGCGGCCAGAATCGCTGTGATGGCCGTGATCAGGGCTTCGGTCTGGGCGGTCATGCCGATCACCAAGGCCAGCAGAAAAAGGCCCGCAAGCTGCATAACCATGGCCATCCATGGCATCTGTTCCGGCGGTTCGGGCGAAATGCGTGATCCGATCGCCCATGTTTTGCCCAAGAGCATCGGGCTATAGATTGCCCATCCGGCAAAGAAGGCGACAACAGTGCCGACAAGAATTGCGGTCCAGTTCAAGGCTTCGGTTTCCATGATTATGCATCCTCGCCTGCGACCTGGTTCAGCACGTCAAGGATCGCGCCCCAGCCGGCCTGATGATTGTCACGCTTTTCTTCGTCATAGAAGGTCTGATGTGTGAGCGTTACGCGAGTGCCCGCGTCCTCGGGGGTGAAATCGAGGGTGACTTCACTTGCCGCAGGAGACCAGGCGCTTTCCCAGGTAAAGATGATCTGGCTGTGGGGATCGATCTTTTTGTAGGTGCCGCTGTGGGGCAGATCTTCGCCACCGGCGTGCATGATCAGGTCAAACCGTCCGCCCTCGCGGGCATCCACATCGGCTTTGGGCAAGGACATATCCGGGCCGGGCAGCATGAATTTGGCCAGCATCTCTGGATCAAGCCAGGCGTTAAACAGTTTTTCGGCAGGGGCTTTGATCAAGCGATCGACCGTTAGGCTCAGGTCGGTTCGGATCTCAGTCGTCGTCATTGGCAGTCTCCTCGTTAAAAATATCCTCAAGGGCCTCAAGTCTCAGAGCCCAGATGGATCGCAACTCGGCAAACCAAAGGTCGATCTGGCGTAGAGGGGCCATGTTCAGCTCGATGATGTGCTCGCGCCATTCGGTACGTCGGGTCACCAGACCCGCGCGCTCCAGCACTTTGATGTGCTTGGAAACAGCGTTGAGGCTCATGTCAAAATGCTTGGCCAGCGCGGTCACACGGCCAGCGCCGTTCTGAGCGAGCAGCGTCAGAATGGCGCGACGTGTCGGGTCGCTGGCGGCTTTCAGAACCTCGGAAAGCTGAAGATCGTTCTTTCGTTCAACCATATGGGTGAATAACCCGCGATAAACTTTCAGTCAACCATTTGGTGGAATGAAATTCAGGGTCTATATCGACAAGACGAATTAAAGGAGGCGACAGGATGATCGCGGATATTTGGGGCAGCTTTATGCGTTTGCCGTTGTGGGTGAAAATCTGGATGGCGGTCTGGCTGGTGCCCGTGAACTTTGTGTCGCTTTGGTTCTGGGGGCAGGGTGCGCCAGTGCCTGGCACCACAGTGGCGTTGCTTGCCAATCTGGGGATGGCGGTCAATGTGCCGATCATGATGCGCGATCGTGGTATGAGCAATGCGATGGCCTTGCCGCATCTGGTTCTGTGGACGCCTTTGGTTATTCTGATCGCGCTGGGACTGGCCACGCCCGAAGGCGACCCGGCCTATCGTCTGTACCTGACGATCCTGTTGGTCACGAATGTGATTTCACTGGGCTTTGACTTTAAAGATGGGCTCAGCTGGTGGCGCGGCGACCGCGATATTGTTTAGGGGCGCAATAGAAAAACCCGACCAAAGGGCCGGGTTTCATCAATCTGCACTCAACAGCGATTATTTGGGCAGAGGGCCAACCATCATGGTCATCTGACGGCCTTCCATCTTGGGCATGTTTTCCACTTTGCCCAGTTCTTTGATGTCCTCGGCCACGCGTTCAAGCAACTCACGGCCAAGGTTCTGGTGGGCCATTTCGCGGCCGCGGAACCGCAGGGTCACTTTGACCTTGTCGCCTTTTTCCAGGAACTTCACCACGTTGCGCATTTTGACGTCATAGTCATGCGTGTCGGTGTTCGGGCGGAATTTAACTTCTTTGACCTGAATGACGGTCTGTTTTTTCCGC
>NZ_CAXREH010000164.1:0-11689 GCF_964229375.1 Cognatishimia sp. | reverse complement strand
GGTTGCCCGGCGCATAGCCATAGTCTGCCCGCATCAATCGCCCAGCTGTGGTGTCTGTTGGCGATTGCATCACCGCTTCGCCAGACACAACGCCACCTGCCTCAAAACGCAAGGCATCGACCCAGCTCAAGCCATCTGCTGAGACTTTAACCGTCAACTCGTCTGTGCCAGTCGTGCCAATTTCAGCGCGGCCGGAAAACCCGGTTTGGAACAAGAGACTTGCGGTATCCGCAGTAGAATTCTTGTTCAGTGTCATCCGATGCCCTGCGCCATCATGCGAAAACAGTGAGGTATTTCCCTGCAAGATCAGCTGGTTGTTAATATCAGGTGCCGCATTGACCGCCAGTCGAGTCGCCTGCACCGCACCTTCGCTTTGGGTTTCCCAGAGATTGCCCGACGAAAGCGTCGCAACCGCGGCCTCGTCCACAACATAGGCGCGCCAACCGGGACGTGGGGTGATGAACCAATAAGCGCCGCCCTCAAAAATCGCGATGTCGCCGTCTTGTCCAGCCCAAAGACCTGTAGCGGAAGGCGCCACAATATAGCGGTTTCCTTCGACGTCGTTTGCGGGCGGTGCAGTCAGGCTTCGGCTTTGCACGGCAAGCTGCACAGCGATGTCCAACAGACGGATCGCCTCATTATGGGTGACGTGTTTCTGCGCCTGTGCCGCTTGAATATAGGGCAGGGCAAGTATTGGAGAGGTCTCGATGGGCATGGGTGGCTCCGGCTTTGTTTGAGGCAAAGCTGCGGACGTGATCTTGCGAAATGATTGGGGATGCGGTCGCTACAATGGCGTTGGATGCAACGTATTGCCCGCGCCAGTGTCAGGATTTCCCGAGTTTTCCTTGCCAAAGCGACGGGTTACTGGGCACAAGAAGACACAGGCATATCAGTAGGCAGACGGTCATGGCACAACGCAAAGGTATCATTCTGGCAGGCGGCACCGGATCGCGGCTGTTCCCAATCACCAGCGGTGTCTCAAAACAGCTTCTGCCGGTCTACGATAAGCCCATGATTTATTACCCGATTTCGGTGCTGATGCTGTCTGGCATCCGTGAGATCGCGATGATTACAACACCGCAGGATCGTGACCAGTTCGAGCGGGCATTAGGCGACGGGAGCCAGTGGGGCGTCTCGCTGACTTACATCGAACAGCCAAGCCCTGATGGTCTGGCGCAGGCCTATATTCTTGCCGAGGATTTTCTGGATGGCGCGCCCAGTGCGATGATCCTTGGTGACAACCTGTTTTTTGGCCATGGCCTGCCTGTCCATCTGGCGCAAGCCAGCGCACAGGCCGAGGGGGGCACCGTCTTTGGCTATCGGGTGACGGACCCGGAGCGCTATGGTGTTGTCGACATCAACGCCGAAGGGCAAGTCACTGCCATTATTGAGAAACCCGAGGTTGCGCCTTCGCCCTATGCGGTCACCGGTTTGTATTTTCTGGACGGCACCGCATCCGCCAAGGCCAAGGCGGTCACGCCCTCTGCGCGCGGTGAATTGGAAATCACCTCTTTGCTGGAAATGTATCTGGCCGAGGGCAGCTTGACGGTTCAGCAATTGGGCCGTGGTTTCGCTTGGTTGGACACGGGAACCTACGCCAGCCTTCTGGATGCGGGGAACTTTGTGCGGACCTTGTCGGAACGTCAGGGCGTTCAGGTTGGCTGTCTTGAAGAGATTGCGTTTGAACAGGGCTGGATCGACCGCGACGCGCTGGCCGCACGTGCCGAGCTTTATGCTAAGAATGCCTACGGTGCCTATCTGAAATCCGTGCTGAACGAGACGTTGAAGATCAAGTAAGCACGAGGCAAAGAACAAAAAAAGCCGCGCGATCCGGAAATCGCGCGGCTTTATTGGTTTAGGGTGACCTGACTACTTCAAAATCAACTCAGGCCCCATGATCGTATTCGGCAGGAATGTCGAAATCGCCGGAATATAGGTGATCATGATCAGGAAGATGAACAGAACACCAAGGAACGGCAGCGCTGCGCGCACAACGCTCATCATCGGCATTCCGGCCACGCCAGAGGTCACAAAGAGGTTCAGACCAACCGGAGGCGTGATCATCCCGATCTCCATGTTCACAACCATGATGATCCCCAAATGGATCGGGTCAATGCCCAGCTCGATCGCAATTGGGAAAACCAGCGGGGCCACGATGACCAAAAGGCCGGATGGCTCCATGAACTGACCCCCGATCAGCAGGATGATATTCACCACAACCAGGAACATCACAGGGCCAAATCCGGCGGACAGCATCGCATTGGCAACGGCCTGCGGGATCTGCTCTTCGGTTAGAACGTGCTTCAGGATCAAGGCGTTGGCGATCACGAACAGCAGGGTCACTGTCAGTTTGCCCGCTTCAAACAGCGTCTTGCGGGTGTCTTCGTGGAACCAGGCTGTGATGATCGCCTGAGGCGCCTGCAGGATGGATTTCCGCTCTTGCCCGTCACGCGCCGCCAATGGGCCCATATCGCGATAGATAAAGCAGGCGACGAAGAACGCATAGACAGATGATACGGCCGCCGCTTCGGTCGGGGTAAAGAACGCGCCTGTGACGCCGGGGATGCCATAGATCCCGACCATGATGATCACGATCAGCAGCAGGCCCCAGGAGGCATCGCGGAAGCTGGCACCAATCTCGCCCCAGCCTTTCCACTCGCCTTTGGGCATGTTCTTGATCCGCGCCATGACATAGATCGCAACCATCAGCATCAGACCCGCCAGAAGGCCCGGGATAACGCCGGCAAGGAACATCCGACCCACAGAGACTTCGACCGCGGCCGCATAAACCACCATAACAATGGACGGCGGGATCAGAATGCCCAATGTGCCCGCGTTACAGATCACGCCTGCCGCGAATTCCTTGGTGTATCCCGCTTGACGCATCGCTGCGATGACGATTGTCCCGATGGCCACAACCGTAGCCGGAGAAGACCCCGACAAGGCCGCGAACATCATGCAGGCAAACACGCCCGAGATCGCCAGACCACCACGCAAATGGCCAACGCAAGCGATCGAGAAACGGATAATCCGCTGCGCCACGCCGCCGGTGGACATAAACGAAGAGGCCAAGATGAAGAATGGGATCGCCAGAAGGGTGAAGTGCCCAACAAACGCCTGCATCATGGTCTGCGCAATCGATGCCAGGGAGGTATCGCTGAAGATCAACAGAAACAGGATAGAGGACATACCCAAGGACACAGCGATGGGGACGCCGATCATCAAAAACCCGATGACCAGCAAAAAGAGAAATAGGACGGACATGGTCAGTTAGTCTCCGATTTGTGCACGAGCTTCATCGATCTCGTCTTCGACTTCGTGGCTTGCGACGATGCGATCGCTTTCGCCTTTCCAGACGGAGATGCCTGCCTGCACGAACCGCAGCAGCAACAGCGCCGAGGAAATAGGCAGCACGATATAGGGGATCATACGCGGCATTTTGTTATAGGATTCGCCTTCGTTAAAGACGTCTTCCATCCATTTCAGAATGCTTGGGTGCGGGATGTCGTCCAGCTCGTACCAGCCCTTGGCAAGAAACTTGTCTTCAAAGCCCAGCGGGAACCAGCGGCCTTCGGTCTTTGGCAGGTTCGCGAAGTTCGCCCAATAATCCCAGCTGCCTTTAAGCAGCAGAAACGAAAAGGCGATACAGACAGCGATAGCAATCAGCCCGGTGATACGGCGGCGGCTTTCGGACATGCCATTGATCATGACATCTACGCCAAGATGCGCGCCTTTCTTGACCGCATAGGATGCGCCCAACAGGACAAGCCAGCCAAACAGAAAAACCGTCGCTTCCAGGCCCCAGAGAATGTTTGAATTAAACCCTTTGCGTGCAACGACATTCGCGAAAGTTAGCAATGTCATAGCACCTAGGAGGGCCGCGATGAGGTTTTCTTCGAGCGTGTCGATAAACCCACCAGATGGTTTCGACTGCATGTCCCAACTCCTTATTTGAGTGGCCAAGTTGCCATCAGGCACAAAAAAAGAGCCCGCCCAGGGGACGGGCCCTTTCACGTTACATCAAATTACATGCTCGCGTTAATCGCTTGCGCTGCGTCGATGTTTTCTTGACCAACGTCGCCTTTGAACTGCTCCCAAACCGGCTTCATGGCTTCAACCCAAGCTTGACGCTGTTCTGGGGACAGTTGACGTACAACGCCACCTGCTGCGATGACCGCTTGTTTGGCTTCTTCGTTCACGGCGCTGGATTCTGCGTTCCGGGTCGTGGTCACTTCGTCAAGAATTGTCAGGAACTGATCACGCACGTCCGCGTCCAGACCGTCCAGCCACTCTGTCGAGGTTACGACCAGATAGTCGATGATGCCGTGGTTGGTTTCGGTTGTGCCGTCCTGAACTTCGAAGAACTTCTTACCAAAGATGTTGGACCAGGTGTTTTCCTGACCGTCCACAACACCCTGTTGCAGCGCGCCGTAAACTTCAGAGAAGGCCATTTTCTGTGGGCTGCCGCCGATGGCTTCCATTTGTGCAACCAGAACGTCAGAGGACTGAACGCGGAAGCGCAGGCCGTTGGCGTCGGTCGGTGCGACCAATGGAACGTTTGCTGACATTTGCTTCATGCCGTTGTGCCAGAATGCCAGACCTTGCAGGCCGCGGCGCTGCATCGAGTCTTTCATAGCCTGACCCGCGTCAGACGCTTGGAACGCGTCCACTGCATCGACGTTTGCAAACATGAATGGCAGGTCAAACAGGCGGAATTGCTTGGTGAAGGCTTCGAACTTGGACAGCGAAGGAGCCGCCAGTTGTACGTCGCCCTGAAGCAGCGCCTCAAGAACCTTGTTGTCATCATAAAGGGTCGAGTTCGGGAAGACTTCCATACAAGCCTTGCCGTTCATCTCTTCGTTCACACGCGATTCCAGCAGGGATGCGGCGATGCCTTTAGGGTGTTTGTCGGTGTTGGTGACGTGGCTGAATTTGATAACCACTTCGCCTGGATCACAAGCGCCGGATGCTGATGCGGCGGTTGCGCCAAACGCGATCGTAGCCGCTACGGCTGCAGTGATGAATTTCATAGTGTTTCCTCCCAAGTGATACACACTTTAGCAGACAGGAATTCTGTCCCTGCCATAGTGAATGCCACAGTTAATGATGCGACAAGTGAAACTGTTGAATTTAATTGTTTTGCGAATTTTCCGTTTTTTAACAAGGCCTAAGAAGGGCGTTGAGACGGTCAGTGGCTTTCGCATTTTGAGCTGTGTGCGAAGTTTCGCACAATGGATATCGCAGGGTGTGCGGAATTCCGCACAGATCCGTTAGCGGTAAAGCTCGGCCCGAATCTCGTGGCGCGCCAGTTTGTCATAAAAGGTTTTGCGCGGCAGCTTGAGGGCCTTTGCTGCTTCGGTTGCATTGCCGTGAAACCGTTTCAGCGCATCGGTCAGCAAAGAGCGCTCGACGCGCGCCAGCTGTTCGGCCAGCCCAAGATCCGCGCCACTCTCCCCATCTGACACCCCAAGCGTGAACCGCATGGCGGCATTCATCAGCGCCCGCGCGTTCCCGGGCCAATCCTGCGCCATCAACGTGCTGATCGTGTCGGGCGTAATCTGAGGTGCGCTGGTGCCAGCCTGTTCCGCAGCGATTGTCACATAGTGACGAAACAGCTCTGGAATATCCTCTGGGCGCTCTTTCAGTGACGGTACCCGCAGCGTCATCACGTTCAGACGATAGAACAGATCGCTGCTAAACCCTGCGCCGTCCTGAAAGAACGCGGGGCTTTCATAGGTGCCGCCTATGATGCGAGGAGCCGTAGGGGCGTCCATGGCATCGGTCAGGGCAAATTGCACGTCCTGGCGCAGCGTTGATATCTCGTCCAAAAACAGCGTGCCGCCCTCGGCAAGCTTTAAGACGTCGGCCAGACTGTCTGGCGTCAGGCTTGCAGCTGCCCGTTTCTGAAACGCAGCGGAAGAGTTTTCTGACAACAGATGCACCACTTCGGCCACTTTCGAGTTGCCTGATCCTGGCGCACCAAAGATCAAAACATGCGTCCCCGCTTTCGCGGCCTTGCGTGCTTGCGATCTAAGCCCTTCGGCCAGGGTGGATGTGCCAAACAAAAGCCGCGATGCGGCATCGCCTTGTTCGACCTGACGCTTCAGGACGCGGTTCTCCATCACCATGTGGCGCGCACGCTGCGCGTTCTCCACCACGGTCAGAAAGTCCTGCGTCTCGCAGGGTTTCTCCAGAAAATTGATCGCTCCGGCCTGCAAGCCTCGCACCGCCATCGGTATGTCACCTTCGCCTGTCAGCAGAACCACAGGCAGGTCAGGATCAATCCCACGCGCATAGTGAAGCAGATCAAACCCATCCTTGCCGGGCATGCGAATGTCGCTGACGATCACGCCTGAGAAATCGACAGTGATGTGATCTTTCGCCTCGATGTAACTGGCGGCCAGCGTCACGTCATAACCCGCCAGCATCAGGGTCTGGCCCAACGCGTCGCGGACTGCGCGGTCGTCATCCACCAAAAGAACAGATCCGCTCATGTTTTGCCCTCGCTTGCTGCCAGTTCGACGGTAAAGATCGCACCGCCCTCTGGTCTGTTTTTGCCCGTGATCGCGCCGCCAAAGCTTTGCACCAGACCATAGGAAATGGACAGGCCCAGCCCCATGCCTTCGGATTGTCCGACTTCTTTCGTGGTATAGAAGGGATCAAAGATCTTGTCCGCATCATCCAGCCCGGGGCCTGTGTCGCTGACCGAGACGGTAACGTGCTGCTGGTCGGACGAGACGATGATCGCGAGGTGTTTTTCGTCGCGTTGAACCATCGCGTCAGCAGCGTTTGAGACAAGGTTCATAAAGACCTGCTGCAGACGCACTTCGCCGCCACGTACCCAGATATCCTGCTTTGGTCCTGTGCGGGTCACAACGACATTCTCGGTGTTTAACCGCGGCTCTGACAGCTCCAGAACCGCATCCAGTACGTCGTTGATGTTCACATCCGTAACCGGCTCGCTTTCTTGACGTGCAAAGGCGCGCAGGTTTTTGATGATCCGCCCCATACGATGCGAAAGCGCGCTGATGCGGGTGAAATTCTCAGCCGCTTCCTTGGGGCTTTCACGCTCCAGAAACAGCGATCCATTGTCGGCAAAAGACCGAATTGCCATCAATGGCTGGTTCAGCTCGTGGCTGATACCGGCCGACATTTGCCCCAAGGCGGTCAGTTTTCCAGCCTGAATAAGATCTGCTTGCGCCTTGCGAAGCGCTTCTTCGGCCTCTTGGCGTTCAGCAATTTCGTGGCGCAGGTTAACGTTCACAGCCGTCAGCTGCGCGGTGCGGGCGGTGACGCGTTGTTCCAGCAAAAGGTTGTCGCGCGCCAGCACCCGCCTGCGTTCACGCGCGAGGTACAGAAAAGCGCCAAAGGTGATGCAGACCGCCGCCGCAACCAGCGCCTGAAGTGCAGCCAGTCGTTCCGCAGGTGCGGTTGAAATCAAGGTGTGGCCGGTCATGCCGACGATAGGGCGGGGCAATTGCATATAAAGAGCACGGCTGGGCAAATACCGCGTGTCTGGCAGGCTCCAGACGGTATTCGTGCCAATCGTGCGTACGCGGTTGGGGGCAAACACCTCTGGTGTCGGAGTGGTGGCGAAGTCTTCAAACAGCACCTCAGAGCGGTTGGTCACAAAAACGCTGTCGTCCTCGTCTGTGAACAGAACAACCTGCGGGGCAGAGCGCCAGTCGGATTCCTCGATGGTCTCCATGTCGACTTGAACCATAACCGCGCCCGATGGTTTGCCATTAACCCTGACGGGGGCCATGAATGAAAAAATCCGCCGGTTTGCTTCGTCAACAAAATGGGTAAATCCCATAGCGCCGGTCATGGCGCGATTGAAATTTGCCATATGGCTCAGATCATAACCGGGCGTGCTGTCTGCTGACGCCAGAACGACGCGACCCTTTGCGTCCAGCAGGCCGACCTCTAGCGCCCCTGTGCTGTCGGCAGAGCGTGTAAACAAGGGCAAAATCTGCTCTGCAGGGATGGCGCCGCTGGTGACGGCCACAGCTTGCGGGTGGTGTGCGATCAGATCTGCAAGCTGGCGAAACCGTGCCAACTGACCCACCAAACGGTCAGAGGCAGATTGCAGGTAAACGCGGCCCTGATTGGAAACCCCCGTCAAAGCCGTACGATAGCCAACGTTCCAGATCACGCCGGCAAAAATGGCCACCGCGATCAAAAACAATATGATTGTCAGGCTTCTACGCACACAGCTCCCCTTTGCGCGCCACCATATGAGCAAGCGCAATCAAGGCACAAGACCTCTTGTCTTTACGGCCGCAATGTCCATGATCTGCGCAGATACGGAGGCAGACATGGCGCTAGATACAATTGAAACGGTCATTGCAGAGCTACGGACTTTGCTCGGCGACAGGCTCTCAACCGGCAGTTCGGTTCGCAATCTGCACAGCCATGACGCAGCTCATGCGACGCCCGTGCAGCCGGATGCGGTCGCGTTCCCTGACTCAACTCAAGAGGTGTCAGAGATCGTCAAAATCTGCGCGCGCTATAAATGTCCGGTGGTTCCTTTCGGCGTGGGAACGTCCCTTGAAGGCCAAGTCGTGCCCGTGCACGGCGGAATTTCGATCGACACAAGCCGCATGAACAAAGTGCTTAAGGTAAATCCCGAGGATCTGGATGCAGTCGTGCAACCGGGGGTGACCCGCAAACAGCTGAATACAGAGCTGCGCGCCACCGGCTTGATGTTCACCGTCGATCCCGGCGCCGATGCCACTCTGGGCGGCATGGCCGCGACCCGCGCTTCTGGCACGAACACCGTACGCTATGGCACCATGCGGGAAAACACGCTGGCGCTCGAAGTGGTGCTCGCGGATGGCACGATAATCGAGACCGGAACCCGCGCGCGGAAATCTTCGGCAGGGTATGATCTGACCAAGCTGATGATCGGCTCTGAGGGGACTTTGGGCATTATCACCAAGCTGTCCGTTCGGCTTTATGGCCAGCCAGAAGCCATTTCGGCAGCGACCTGCGCCTTTCCGTCAGTCGAAAACGCCGTCAATTCGGTGATCCTGGCCATTCAATCCGGGCTGCCAATGGCGCGGATCGAATTGCTGGACGAGGTGCAGATGAAGGGTATGAATATCTATAATCCCGATATGAACTTCCCTGAAAAACCGCATCTTTTCCTAGAGTTCCACGGATCTGAGGCCGGTGTCGCCGAACAGGTCGAAGCCTTTGGCGAGATCGCGGGCGACTTTGGCGGCGAGGCATTTCAATGGGCCAGCAAGACCGAAGACCGCAACCGGCTTTGGGACGCACGCCACAATGCCTATTATGCCGCCATCAGTCTGCGCCAGGGCGCGCGGCCGGTGGTCACCGATGTCTGTGTGCCGATTTCTGAACTGGCAAAGGCGATCAATCAAACCAAGGCCGAAATTGCCGAGGCGGGACTTTTGGCGCCTGTTGTCGGGCATGTGGGGGACGGCAATTTCCACCTGTCGATCCTGATCGATCCCGAGGACCCCGAAGAGTACAAGAAAGCCAAAGATCTGGCCGCGTCCCTCAGCAGAATGGCCTTGGAACTGGATGGAACCGTCACCGGCGAACATGGGGTGGGTACCGGAAAAATGCCCTATCTTATGGCAGAGCATGGGGCGGGGTTGAACGTCATGGCGACGATCAAGAAAGCGCTGGATCCGGACAATATCATGAACCCTGGAAAGATGATCCAGATCAACTAGAATACGGCCCGCAATCGCGGGCCGTTTCATTTTGAATCAACGGCTTAGAAGTCGAACTTGATGCCTTGTGCAAGTGGCAGCTCGCGCGAATAGTTCACCGTATTTGTCTGGCGACGCATGTAGCCTTTCCATGCGTCAGATCCGCTTTCACGGCCGCCACCGGTGTCTTTTTCACCCCCGAACGCGCCCCCGATTTCAGCACCCGATGGGCCGATGTTGACGTTGGCGATCCCGCAGTCAGAGCCAGAGGCCGACAAGAACTGTTCGGTCTCGCGCACGTCGGTTGAGAAGATACAGGAACTCAGGCCCTGAGGCACTTCGTTCTGCATATCGATGGCTTGCTCCAGCGTCTTGTATTTCACGACATAAAGGATCGGCGCAAAGGTCTCGTGGTGCATGATTTCGCTTTGGCTTGGCATCTCGACAATCGCCGGATGCGCATAGGCCGCGTCAGCGTGGGTGTCGGTCAGTGCTTGGCCGCCACCGTGCACGGTGCCGCCCTCGGATGTGGCTTTTTCAAGCGCTGCATCCATGGCGCGCAAGGACTGATCGTCGATCAACGGTCCAACAAGCGTGCCGTCTGCCAATGGATCACCAATCGGCAGTCCTTCGTAGGCTTTGATCAGACGAGGCACCAAGGCGCCATACACGTCCTCATGCACGATCAGACGCCGCAGCGTGGTGCAGCGCTGACCTGCGGTGCCCACCGCAGAGAAGACAATCGCGCGCAGTGCCATTTCCAGATCGGCGGATGGGGCCACGATCATCGCGTTGTTGCCGCCCAGCTCAAGGATTGTGCGGCCCAGACGTTTGGACATATCCGCGGCAACGGCGCGCCCCATGGGAACCGACCCGGTTGCAGAAATAATCGCGACTTTCTTGTGGGCCGTCAGAGCTTCGCCCAACTCGCGCTCGCCAATCAGAACTTGCGTCAGACCGTCGGGCGCATCCTCGCCAAACTGGGCCGAGACGCGTTCACAGATTTTCTGAACAGCCATCGCCGTCAATGGCGTTTTCTCAGACGGTTTCCAGATAACTGGGTCACCACAAACCAATGCGAGGGCAGCGTTCCAGCACCATGGCGCGACCGGAAAGTTAAACGCGGTAATGATGCCGCAGGTGCCCATCGGATGCCAGGTTTCACGCATCGCGTGGCCCGGTCGCTCTGATGCAATCGTCAGACCGTACAGCTGGCGCGACAGGCCGACTGCGAAATCGCAGATGTCGATCATCTCCTGAACTTCGCCCAGACCTTCTTGCAGGATCTTGCCGCATTCCAGAGTGACCAAGGCCCCCAGATTGTCCTTTTCACGGCGCAGTTCTTCGCCCAGCAGTCGCACGTATTCGCCGCGACGCGGGGCAGGGACGGTGCGCCACTTAAGGAAAGCGTCATGCGCTTTTTCAATCATCGCATTGGCGTCGGTGACGGAATGCTCTGTAAGTTTCGCGATTTCGGACCCGTCAACAGGGGTGGTCACAGACAAGCTGCCCCCCGTCAGGTCCGCGTCGGTAAAGCCCGATGCTTTCAGGATCTCAGTATGAGACATGGTTTTCTCCCTCTAAGTGGCCAGACGACGCTGGTCGTCTAGTCCCATGGACACAAGCAAAGGGCCTGCATCCTGTTTCTGTTTAAAAGTGGCTTTGTTGGACATGCCCTGCCAGTCCACAAGGATCAGCGACTGAGCAATGGCACCCCCAAGGGTGGTGCCGGGGCCGGTGACGATGAAAAGGTCAGGGGCGAACTCGCGCGCGGCGGTTTGGATCGCGCGCGAAAAATCATAAGTTTCAGTGACTTGTTGACCCAGTGTATAGTCCCATAGGGCCTCAAGATCACATGCACCGGGCCACCAGATCTGGCCACGTCCGTCAATCATTGGACAGTCAGGTTGCTGAAACAACGTGGCCGGCAACGCCGCGCGGCCCCGCTCGGACACGGGCGTTTGCAGTCCAGAATGAAAGGCCGCATGGTTGCCAAGCCGCATCGG
>NZ_CAXREH010000163.1:0-9722 GCF_964229375.1 Cognatishimia sp. | reverse complement strand
CACGCTTCGGGAATATATTGGCATCGGCTTTATCAGCCTGAGTGTGATTGGGCTGGTGGTCTGGGTTTAGCCGCCCAGATCTGCCGAGGTCGGCGCACGGCCATGCAGCCGCTTAAACCATCCTGCCTCGTCGTCATTCTTAAAAAACGGCACGGATTGAGGGGCCGACAGATCTGGCAATTGGCCCTCGATCTCGGCCAGAACGACTTCGGTGATAAACGGCAGATCAAAGCTGCGCGCCTCTTTCAGGCCGACCCATTGCAGATGAGACAGCTCTTCGCTGGCGCGTGAGAAGTCGTCTAGATCGCCCTTCAGATAGTCTGCATCAATCAGAAAGAACCGGGCATCAAACCTGCGCGGGCGGCCTGGAGGCGTGATCGCGCGGAAGACAAATTGCATACCGGCGGCAGTAGGGACATGGCCCGTCTGTGCATAGTCGGTCCAATCCGCAGCCGGCGTGGTTGCCCAATTGCCGCTTTTGCCCAGAACCAGTCCCGTTTCTTCCCAAAGTTCGCGGATCGCGGCAACGGCCAAGGCATCGACCGCGCTGTCTGGTGTTTCGGGGCGCATGTCGTCGCGCAGGCGACTGCGGCAGAGGTCTGACATCGGATCGGTCAGCGCAACATCATAGTCTTCGACATCAACCGCGCCGCCGGGAAAGACGAATTTATTTGGCATGAATGCGGCCTTAGAGCCGCGTTGCCCCATCAAAATACGCGGGTTTGTCTTGGGATCACGGACCACAATGACCGTTGCCGCGTCGCGGATCGCTGTCTTGTCTACGGTCATGGTGGCTCCTGTCGTGCGAATTTTTCCTAGTAAACTAAGGGTGTTGGCAAAGGGCAACCAAGTTTTTTCAAAAAAATGCAATTTCCGCGACGGAATAGCCGCCGCCCCGCGTTTGACCTTTTGAAAACGGGCAACAAGCCGGTTTCAAACTGAGAAAATGGAGACCTAAAATGAAACGTGCAGTACTTATCTCTGGTGTCACCGCAATCGCTCTGGCACTGACAGCAGCCACCGTGAGCGCAAAGCCAGGCGGCGGCGAGCGTGGCGAACGCGTCAGCTTTGAACAGCTTGACACCAACGGCGACGGCTTTGTCACATTGGAAGAAATGCAGGCCCGCGGCGAGGCACGCTTTGCGGAAACCGACACCGATGGTGATGGCCTGCTGAGCGCCGAAGAAATCGCAGCGAAAGCCAACCGCGACATCTCCGACCGTGTCACCCGCATGATCGAAAAGCGCGACACAAATGGCGACGGCCTGCTGAGCCAGGAAGAAATGCAGCCAGAAGGTGACCGCGCGGCCCGCATGTTCGACCGTCTGGATGACGACGGCGACGGCCAGATTTCTGAAGAAGAGTTCGCCTCTATGAAGAAAAAAGGCGGTAAGCGCAAAGGTGGCCGTGACAACGACGGCGACGCCGACAACAACTGATCTAGGTCAGATCCCCATGCCCTCGCTCGACCATAGAGGGCATGGGAAACCCATTGCCTCATGGAGGCGAAACGGCTAGGCCAAACGGGACATGGAAATGCCGCGAGACACATTTCAGGACGTAAGTGATGACGCGTTGTTGGTGCTTTATGCCAATGGCGACACATCCGCGGCCCGTGCCCTGACCCTGCGGTTGACGCCAAAGGTTTTTGGGCATGCATATCGTGTTCTCGGAGATCGCGCAGAGGCAGAAGACGTCGCGCAGGATGCTTTGATCCGCCTTTGGAAACAAGCCAGCGACTGGCGGCAGGGCGAGGCCAAGGTTACAACCTGGCTTTATCGTGTGGTTGCAAACTTGTGCACCGATCGCCTGCGTAAATCGCGCGGCGTTGCGTTGGATGCGATCCCAGAGCCCGAAGACGACACTGAAAGCGCGGCAGAGGCGATGCAGCAGAAGTCGCGTCAGGCCGCACTGCAGGACGCGTTGCAAGAGTTGCCAGACCGGCAGCGACAGGCCGTGGTGCTGCGTCACATCGAAGGAATGAGCAACCCCGACATTGCCCAGATCATGGACATTGGGGTGGAAGCGGTCGAAAGTCTGACCGCGCGTGGAAAACGAGCGCTGGCTGCGATTTTGGCTGGCCGCAAAGATGAACTAGGGTATTCGGATGACTGAGAAAAACGAAATGGACGCCCTTCTTGACGATCTTTTTGCCGAGGCAAAAGAGGCTCCGGAGGCGCAGGTCAGCGATGATTTCATGGCGCGGATGCTGGCAGAAGCCGAGGCGCATCAGCCCAAGCCTGCCGATCTGGCAGCCGCGCCCCCCGCGCGCGGCTTCTGGGCCAGCTTGTTTGACACGCTTGGGGGCTGGCAGGGCACCGGCGGGCTTGTTGCGGCGACCATGGCCAGCGTGTTTATCGGATTTTCCGGCGCCGAGGCCCTGACCCTTGATGGGTTGCAGTCCGTGATTACGGGCGACACGGAAAGCTATCTCTCGGATTTCTCGGGCGGCTTTTCTCTTTCAACGGAGGCAGAGTGATCATGTCTGATACGCAACAGAAAAAACCTTCTGGATTGCGCCCGGGGCTGCGGTATTTGCTGATCGGGTCGCTGGCGGTGAATTTCATTATCGCAGGCCTGGTGCTTGGCGCCGCGGTTGGCAACAAGCGGACCGGTGACCGCCCGCCGCGTGAGGGCGACATTCTGGGGGCTTATACGCAGGCTTTGACCAGTCAGGAACGGCGCGAAATCGGCAAGAACATCCGCGACCACCACCGCGAGCTGGGTGAAAAGCCGATGCGTCCGCGTGAGGTGCTGACACAGATGCTGGCGGCATTGCAGGCCGAGCCGTTTGATCCGGTAGCCGTGCAGGCATTGATTGACCAGCAAAGCGACATTGCATTTGAACGTCGCAAGATCGCGCAAGGTCTGTGGCTTGAGCATGTCAGCGCCATGAGTGCCGAGGAACGCGCGGCCTATGCGCTGCGGATCCAAGAGGTTCTGTCCAAGCGCAAAGGGCCGCACAAGCGGAACTGATCAGCTCATAACAACCTGATCGCGGCCGTTTGATTTTGCTGAATAAAGCGCACGATCCGCGGATTGCATAAGCGCATCAATACTTCGGTCCAGATTGTGATTTCCGCCCATTGCAACGCCAACAGACATCGTGATCGGAATACCCAGGTTCATGCCGGGCACTTCGACCGGGGTTTGGCGCATCAGGCTGCACATCTCATTGGCAAAGCCCTGCGCCGTATGTGCGCTGACGTTTGGCATCGCGATCAGGAACTCTTCGCCCCCCATACGCGCCAGAAGGTCGACGGGGCGCAAAGCCTGACGCAGGCGCCGGGCCGTGCCCACAAGAACAGCATCCCCGGCGGTATGTCCGAATTGGTCGTTCACGTCTTTGAAGCGGTCCAGATCAGCCATCATGACAGCATATCGCCCGCCTTTGACGGCCGCCTGTTCCGCAATTCTGGCCAGATGGGTCATGGCGTACCGGCGATTGAAAAGGCCGGTAAGCGGGTCCGTTACAGCCGCCTGAAGCCCGTGTTTTAATGTGTCGCGCAGGCGGTCTGACAGGCGTTTTTGTTGCACCAGCTTGCTGATCCTAAGCGCCATTTCTTCGCCGTCAAAGCCGCCCTTCATCACATCCTGCGCGCCCAGATCTAACGCATCCCCATGTAGGGCGCGCGTGGCAGAGTTCAGCACCACCAACACAGACGAGTGGCGCGTCGCGGATCTGGCTCTGATCTCGGCGATCAAGCGCAGCGACACGTCAGGCTGGGCCGCATCGGGCATGATGACAAAAACGTCGGGGGCAGGGGACTGCGTGACGCTTCGCAGGGCATCATCAAGGATCTGTGCGGAAAAGTCATAGGGCGCTTTCTCACGCAGAATGCGCTGCCAGGTCGTTGCGGTTGCCGTGTCTTGTGTGGCGATCAACACCGAAGCGCGGGCCTGAAATTCAGATTGAGCATCCGCCATGCCCAAGGCCTGCGCCGTGTCGCGTGGCACCAGAGAATCCTGGCTGAACTCGTTGCGCCGCATCAGGCTGCGCAGGCGGGGCAGCAGGATGCCATTTTCCACCGGCCGCACCAGAACATCATCGGCACCTGCCTTCAGCGCGCGAATGCGGTAGCCTCTGTCGTCTTTCCCACTCAGCAAAAGCACCGGCAGATGCGCGGTTTTCGGAGAGGCACGCAACGCGCGACAGAACCTAAGGGGATCCTCGTCGGGCATCTTGGAATCAATCAGCACCATATCGGGGCGATCGCCACTCAGATGTTGGCGCGCTTCTTGCAGATCGCAGGCCTGCAACACATCATAAAACGCCCCGGACAGGCGCATGTGCATCGTGGCCCTATTCGCAGCCACGTGGTCCACAACCAGCAATTTTCCAGACATAGGCGGGTTCCTTGCCAAACAGTGACTCGACTGTGTATCGCAGTGGTTAAGAAACCGTTTCGAAAGTTCGTCAAAATGTCTTTTTCCCCCGAGGCCGCGGAAACATTCGGCCTGAAAGCGCTGGCTTGGCTTGCGTCCAACGATGAATTGATGCCCGTATTTTTAGGCGCATCAGGTGCTGCCGTGGATGATCTTAAGGCGCAGGCAAGTGACCCTGCTTTTCTGGCGTCGGTCTTGGATTTCATCATGATGGACGACGCTTGGGTCATCGCATTTTGCGATGAAATTGGGGCGAAATACGAAGAGCCGATGCTCGCGCGCCACGCCATGCCGGGCAGCGAACAGGTCCATTGGACTTGAGGCCAAACAGGCTCTAAAGACCGAAAGAGTTTTGGTAAATTAGGGTTGCTCCCATGCAGATTGAGGCCTTGCTGTTTGACAAAGACGGCACACTTTTCGACTTTGGCAAAACCTGGAACGTGTGGTGCGCCGGGGTCATCCGCCATTTTGCTGACGGCGACGCGGATCGCGGACAGGCCATCGCCAAAGCGATCGGGTTTGATCTGGCGACACAGACGTTTCTGCCCTCAAGCCTCGCCATTGCAGGGACCAATCGGGAAGTGGCAGAGGTGATCGCAGCCCAATTGCCAAACCCCGATGTAGACGCCGTTGACAGCTATATCGCTCATGCTGCGGCCCGGGCGCCTTTGGCCGAGGCCGTCGAGCTTGCGCCATATCTTACCAAATTGCGCGACCATGGCCTGAAACTGGGCGTTATGACCAACGACACAGAAATGGGCGCACGCGCGCATTTAACTCACACCGGCGTTTACGACTTGTTTGATCTGGTGCTGGGCTCTGACAGTGGGCACGGCGCGAAACCGGATCCTGACCCTTTGCTGGCCTTTGCCCGTCATGTGGGAATTGCACCCGAGCGCGTGGCGATGGTTGGCGACAGCACCCATGATCTGATCGCAGGTCGTGCGGCTGGCATGCCGACTGTTGGGGTTCTCACCGGGATGGCCGGCCCCGAGACGCTTGCCCCATATGCGACTGTGGTTCTGGAAAATATCGGTGAGATTCCTGCGTGGCTGGGTCTCTGATCGTCTGATCTGGAAAAGTTTGCGACAGAAAGTGTCGCAATCGACCATTCTTTGTGCTGCCAGAGCGTGTTTGCTGAAAGGCAGCACAGGAGGGTGGCCTAATGGCTCGACAAGGACGCAGGACGCGCAGAGGCGGTGGCGCAGCTGGGAAAGCGGCAGAACGCCAAAAGATTGGCGTAATCAATCAGATGCCATGGCGCATCCCGGTCAACACGGATCGTCCGACAGAGCCTTTGGATGAAGACGGCGTTCAGGCGATCCACGAAGGTGCGATGCGAATCCTCGAAGAAATCGGGATCGAGTTCTTCCATGACGGTGCCAAGGAAATTTTCAAACAGGCTGGCTGTATCGTAAACGGCGACAACGTCCGCATGGACCGCGAGTTTGTGATGGAAATGGTTGCGAAAGCACCCGAGGAATTTACCATTTCATCCCGCAACCCCGAGCGCGACATTGTAGTCGGCGGCAAGAATATCCTGTTTGGCAACGTCAGCTCTCCGCCGAACTACTGGGACTTGGAGCTGGGGCGGAAAATTCCCGGTACCCGCGAGATGTGCGCGAACTTTTTCAAGCTGACACAATACTTTAACTGTATCCACTTTGCCGGAGGCTATCCCGTCGAGCCGCAGGATATCCACGCCAGTATCCGCCATCTGGATGCGATGTATGACAAGCTGACGCTGACGGACAAAGTGCCCCATACCTATAGTCTGGGCAAAGAACGCGTTGAGGACTCGATGGAAATGGTGCGCATCGCTGCGGTCCTGAGCCACGAAGAGTTCGAGGCCAAGCCGCATATCTATACCAACATCAACTCGACCTCTCCGCTCAAGCATGACGAACCGATGATGGATGGCTGGATTCGCCTTGCCAAACGCGGGCAGGGTCTGGTTGTCACTCCGTTCACACTGGCTGGCGCGATGGCGCCAGTGACCATGGCGGGTGCTGTTGCGCAGTCCTTGGCCGAAGGTCTCTGTGCGGTTGCCCTTGCGCAATATATCAACCCGGGTGTAGCCTGCGCGATCGGCACCTTTACGTCAAACGTCGATATGAAGACCGGCGCACCAGCCTTTGGCACACCTGAATACATGCGCTCGACACAGATGACGGGTCAGCTGGCGCGGTTCTATAAGCTGCCGATGCGCTCGTCCGGTGTCTGTGCTGCAAACGTACCGGATGGTCAGGCCATGTGGGAAACCTCCAATTCCCTTTGGGCGGCGGTGCAGTCAGGCACCAATATGGTCTATCACGCAGCGGGGTGGCTTGAGGGCGGGCTGATCGCAAGCCCCGAGAAATTCATTATGGACTGCGAAGTCATTCAGATGATTCAACGCTATATGGAACCTGCGGTCACCGCGACGGGGCCGGATGACATCGCCCTGGATGCCATCAAAGAGGTTGGCGGCGACGGTCACTTCTTTGGCGTTCAGCACACGCAGGACCGCTATACCACCGCCTTCTATCAGCCTTTCGTGTCCGATTGGACCAACTTTGAAGGATGGGAAGCCAAAGGCGGCATCTGGACAGCCGAACGCGCACACACGCTGTATAAGCAGATCATCAGCGAATTCGAAGCCCCACCGATGGACGAAGCCATCCGCGAAGAGCTGGCGGCCTTTGTGGCCAAACGGAAGGAAGAGGGTGGCGCGCCGACCGACTTCTGAATATACCCCCTCGCTAACGTGCCCTCAGGCTTGTCCTGACGGGCTGTGCGGCGCAAGCCGGTTCTGAGGGGGGCAATGATGAACGCTATTGTGCAGACGATCCGGGGGGCAGTCGCCTCTGCCGCCTGGGTGATCGGAGCGCCCTTTGTCACGACCTGGACAGCCCTGACACCGCAGACCCGTGACAGCAGCTGCGCCCTGATCAGCGCCCATTTTCGCCGGTTTCTGAACAGATGCCGGATCGATGTGTCCATCGACGGTCCGCGCCCGCCCAAAGGGACGGGGGCAGTTATCTGCTATAACGAAAGCTCGTTTGCGGATGTGGCGGCCTTTGGCATGGTGATGTGGGATCACATCGACCGGGCCGCTGCCGCCGATCTCTATGCCTATTTGCCATTCGGGCGCAGACTGGCTCGGAAAGCCCAGATCGAGATGGTTCCCCGCGGCAACCGCACCGGCACCGATGCGGTGATGTCGCGCCTTTATGACAAGCTTGCAGGCGGCGACAGGCTGGCCTGGGGCGGCGAAGGTCATATCGTGGGCATGGATGGGATCGGGCATTTCAAACGCGGGGCCAGCCTGCTGGCCATCCGTGCGCAGGTGCCGATTGTGCCGGTCACCTTCTACGGGGGGCACAAGACCCTGCCGTTTAGATCCGTTCGTGCGCGCCCGGGGACGATCCACATTCGGTTTGGCACTCCGATTTCTACGCAAGGATTGATCGAGGACGACGCCCGCGATCTGGCGGACAAAGTGCAGGCCATCGTCGCGCGCACCTATGAAACGCTCAGGGCCGAGACAGCCGGTCTCTGAGCAACCTCCGGACCGCCGCGCTTGCCCCACGCGCCTGACTGGGGCACTTTTCCCTAAAGTGTCGCGAATTCGAGGGTGAACCATGGCGGACATGTCCAAAGAAAATCTGATGCGCATCGGCAATGCGAGCGTCGGTGCAGTCGCAGGGTTCGCCGTGTGGCTTCTGATAGATGTCCTGCCCGAAGCGCTTGATAACCAATGGCTTTATCTGTGGATCGCCAGCGTGGTGTTCGGCTTTTTCACGCTGTTGTTGGGATTGGTCGGCCCCCTCAAACCTGTCGAGGCGGTCAAAGTCGCAGGCGTCCTTGGTCTGTTTGCAGCCGCCTTGTTTTTTTGGGCGAGCCTGCGCTTTACAGCCTTCGATGATGTGTTTGAGATGGGGTTTGATCCCGCTGCCTTTGTCATTCTGATCTTTATCGGCGCCCCTTTTGGCGCGGCGGTGATGCGGGGACGGGTGTTTGACTATGCCTATCTCTTTGACACCGCTTGGGGCATCGTTGTGCGCTATCTGGCGGCCTGGGTCTTTGTCGCGCTGTTTTGGGGCGCGCTGTTCCTCTCGAACGCGTTGCTTGAAATCGTAGGCATCGGCGTGATCGGTGATCTGATCGACGTAGAAGGCGTGCCCTATGTGTTGTCGGGGCTGGTGCTGGGACTTGCGCTGGCCGTCGCCAATGAATTGCGCGCCTATGTGTCGCCCTACCTGCTTCTGCGTCTGTTGCGTCTATTGATGCCACCGCTGGTTCTGGTGGTCGCTGTGTTTATTCTGGCCCTGCCGTTCCGCGGGCTGTCTGGCCTTTTCGGAGAGTTCTCTGCCGCAGGCACCCTGATGGCCGTCGCCATCGCGGGCGCGTCTTTGATTGCGGCGTCTGTGGACAGCACCGATGACGAGGCCGCGCGTTCCACATTGATGAGTTGGGCCACCCGCGCTTTCGCGGCAATGCTGCCGATTCTCGGCGTTTTGGCTGTGTGGGCAGTGTTGATCCGCGTGGGCGACTATGGCTGGACACCGGTCCGTCTGGCCGCCTTCATCGCCTCGCTGTTCGTGCTGGCCTATGGCGTGCTTTACGGCGCTGCCCTTTTGCGCCGCGATTGGAGGGCACGGATCCGGCGCGCAAACATCTATCATGCTTTGGCTGTGCTGCTGGTGGCGGCGCTCTGGCTGACGCCGATCCTGGATGCCAGCAGACTTTCCGCAAATTCACAGGTTGCGCGATTCATACGCGGGGACAGCACAATGGATCAATTGCCGGCCTGGGAATTGGCCAATGTGTGGGGCAAAGCTGGCCAAACAGCGTTGGCACGGCTGAAAGAGCTGGATGATGCGACCTATCCCGGCCTGTCGTCCTTGCTGGCGCGTGCTGAAACCGAAAGCGCGTGGGAGTTTGAACGCAAGGGCGAAACCCTGTCGCGCCAAGAGGTGGCGACACAGGCGCTGGCGCGGCTAACGCTCTTCCCACCCAACGCGTCAGTTTCCAGCGCGGCACTCGCAGGCATAAGACGTTTGCCATTAGAGCGTCTGCTGGAAAGCTGCGATTTTGGGCCTTGCAGCCTGATCGTCAGCACCCCAGAGCCTGCGCAATCTGCAAAAATCGTCGCCGTTTTGCCGCTGCCTGACGGCGGCGCGAATGTTGCGCTTTATGGCGAAAGGAACGGCGTTTTCTTTTTCGATCAATACCTCAGCGAAATTGACCAACAGGTTCTGGACCAGATCGCCCAAGGCGCGTTTCGCGTTGGCCCCTCAAGTCTCAAATCGATCTGGGTCGGCGACACAGAGATCGGCTCGGGGCGGCTTGGA
>NZ_CAXREH010000162.1:0-22082 GCF_964229375.1 Cognatishimia sp. | reverse complement strand
AAAGAGATCCGACGACAACACCGCCAGCCGCGCCTCGGGGAAATGGGCCTGCGCCTCCTCCGCCAGACGCTCGACCCCGGGTCCAACCGGAGCCAGCTTGCCTTCGACTTCGCAGCTTGGGCACACCTCGGGCATGGGTTTGCTTTCCCCACACTGGTGACACAGAAGACGCTTGAGGAACCGATGCTCGACCATGCGCGCATCGCAATGGTCACAGCCAACCTGATGCCCGCAAGCCCGGCAAATCGTCACCGGCGCATAGCCTCTGCGGTTGATGAACAGCAACGACTGCTCACCTTTTTGCAGCCGCGTGCGCACGGCCGCCTGCAAGGTCGGAGAGATCCACTGCGCACTTGGCAAATCCTCGGTGCGCATGTCGATTGCGCGCATGTCGGGCAGAACCGCAGGCCCAAAGCGCGACGTCAGCTCGATGCGTTCGTATTTACCAGCATCCGCATTTGCCCAGCTTTCCAAACTCGGCGTCGCCGAGGCCAAAATAACCCGCGCCCCACAAAGGCTTGCGCGCAGCACCGCCATGTCTCGCGCGTTATAAAGCACGCCGTCATCCTGTTTATATGATGTGTCGTGTTCCTCATCCACGACGATCAAACCAAGGTTCTGAAACGGCAAAAACAATGCAGAGCGCGCGCCGATCACAACCTGCGCACCGCCCTGCCCGACCATGCGCCAGATCCGGCGCCGCTCGGTCATAGTCACGCCGGAATGCCATTCCGCAGGCTTTGCACCAAACCGCGCTTCAAGACGTGTCAGAAATTCTGCAGTCAAAGCAATCTCAGGCAACAACACCAAAGCCTGCCGCCCAGCCGCAATGCAGGCGGCCACAGCCTCTAGATAGACCTCGGTCTTACCCGAGCCTGTCACCCCGCGCAAAAGCGAGGTGCCATAGGCCTCCTCCGCAATCCCCGCCGACACTTTGGCCGCCGCAGCTGCCTGATCCTCGGTCAACTCTTTGGGGCCAAAACCCGCATCCATGCGCCGATACGGCTGATCGCGCGGCGTGTCTTCTTCCAGAACCACGCCCTGTTTCACCAAGCCCTTCACAACAGACGAGGTGACGCCCGCAAGTTCGGAGACCTCTTTCAACGTAAAGCCAAGCCCGCCGTATTCCCGAAGCGCCTCGATCACCCGCGTGCGCGCCTCAGTGACCCGATCCGGCTGCCCCTTGCCCAGACGATAGACTTTGCGCATCGACGGCGGATCACTCAGCCCCGGCGCACGGGTCGCAAGCCGCAGCATCGCGGACATCGGCGTCAAAGTATAGCTCGATGCTTTTTCCAGAAACTGACGCATTTCACTGCGCATGGGGGCCACATCCAGCACACGGTTCACCGCGCGCACCTTGGCAATATCCCAATCGCCACGTCCCTTGCCCCAAACCACGCCCAGCACCTTGCGCGGCCCCAAGGGAACCTCTACAAACGCGCCCAACCAGCACCCTCCTTCAGGAGCCTTGTAATCCAAGGTCCGGTCCAAGGGCTGGGTGGTCAGGACAGCTACCAGATCACCTGCGTCAAAGAAGTCCGGGTCTTTCAAATCCGCCTCGCAAAAAGGGTTTGCGCTAACACCTCGATGAGGTAAACGAAACGCGACCCCAGACCAACTCTAAAGCCAACCCAATCAGGACGCGCGTTATGAAATTCTTTGTAGACACTGCAGAAATAGATGCAATCGCAGAACTCAACGACTTCGGCATGGTCGATGGTGTCACCACCAACCCATCGCTGATCAAAAAATCCGGCCGTGACATTATCGAAGTCACCAAAGAAATCTGCGCGCTGGTCTCTGGCCCGGTGTCCGCAGAAGTCACAGCCACCGACGCAGACACCATGATCGCCGAAGGCCGCAAGCTGGCTGAAATCGCCGACAATATCGCCGTCAAAGTGCCGCTGACATGGGACGGGCTGCAAGCCTGCAAGACGCTCACCGACGAAGGCAAAATGGTCAACGTCACGCTCTGTTTCTCTGTGAACCAGGCGATTCTGGCTGCCAAAGCAGGCGCGACCTTCATCTCGCCGTTCATCGGGCGTCTGGATGACATCAACCTCGATGGCATGGACCTGATCGAAGACATCCGCACGGCCTATGACAACTACGGCTATGAAACCCAGATCCTCGCAGCCTCGATCCGCACAGCCAACCACATCGCGGAGTGCGCACGCATTGGTGCCGACGTGATCACAGCGCCGCCTGCGGTCATCAAAGGCATGGTGAACCACCCGCTGACCGACAAAGGTCTGGCAGCCTTCCTCGCAGACATCGCGGCGGCGGACATCAAGATCCTCTGATCTTTCTCTTGCCGAAAATATCCTGGGGTGAATGAGGGGATCTGCAGCGCAGATCGCCTCAGAGGGGCAACGCCCCTCCCCCTCGCCTCAAAAAACACCCGCAGGTAGAAAAAACACAAGATATTGCGGGTGGCTTCTGCTAAACTACAGCAAAAGAATACAGGCACCACATGAGCAGCACAGCGAAAATCGACGAAACCCTACGGGACAAGATTCTCTCAAAACCTGAGATTATCCTCGAAGATCAAGATGTTATGAAGGCGCTCATCGCCGCGAACGAACGCTCGATGGGCGGCAATATCGTTGATCTTCGCGGCATCGCGATGGAGCGGCTGGAAGCGCGACTGGATCGCCTGGAAGACACCCACCGCAGCGTCATTGCCGCCGCCTATGAAAATCTGGCGGGCACCAACCAGGTGCATCGCGCGATTTTGCGGATGCTGGACCCTCTGGAATTCGAAATGTTCCTTAAGGATCTGGATGGCGAAGTGGCCAATATTCTGCGCGTGGATGCCGTACGTTTGGTTCTGGAAACCGCGCAGGACGAAAAAGACGCCCAGATCAAACGGCTGGGCGCTGTACTTAGCGTGGCCGAGCCCGGTTTTGTTGAACGCTACCTGACCGGAGGGCGCAACGTTCCGGCTCGTCAGGTCACCCTGCGCCAGATGGACAGCGGCGCTAAACATGTCTTTGGCGATCGTGCCGATTTCATTCGCTCTGAGGCCTGCCTGAAACTTGATTTCGGCGAAGGACGTCTGCCCGGCCTACTGGTCATGGGCGCCGAAGACCCGCACCATTTCACGCCGCAGCAGGGCACAGATCTGCTCAGCTTCTTTGCCGGCGTTTTTGAACGCGCCATGCGGCGCTGGTTGTCTTGATTTCGCCCGCAGCCTCGGCTGCACGTGACAGCTGGCTAGAGTCCGAACGGGCTCTGAAGGGCAATGCCGACAATACGCTTAAAGCCTATTTTGCGGACGTCACCGAATTTCTGGCCTTTATGACGGAACACAAAGGGGCCCAGCAGGGCTTGGCGCCTTTGTCGAAGCTAACCGTGTCAGATATGCGCGCGTGGATGGCACAGATGCGTGCAGGCGACGTGGGCGCACGGACCTTGGCGCGCAAACTGTCTGCGGTCAAAGGCTTCTTTCGATGGCTGGCCGAACGCGAAGGGTTCGACCCAACCGCAGTTCTGTCGACCAGAGCTCCCAAGTTTCAGAAAAAACTGCCACGCCCGCTTGCGCCGGATGCGGCAAAGGCGGTGATCGACACGGTCGAGTTGCAGACACGTGAGGGCTGGCAAGGCGCGCGCGATATAGCGGTGGTCACGTTGCTTTACGGCTGCGGCTTGCGGATTTCCGAGGCCTTGGGATTGAACGCCCAAGATCACCCATTACCCGACGTGCTTCGGATCTTTGGCAAAGGCGGCAAAGAGCGGCTGGTCCCCGTAATCCCAGCGGCCCGGGACGCCGTCAGCGACTATGTACGGCAGGCCCCCTTCCCGATGGAGGACGGCCGGCCACTGTTTGTCGGCGCACGTGGCGGGCGGCTGAATGCGCGTCATATTCAAGGTGTGATGCAGAATGTGCGCATGCAACTGGGCCTGCCCGCATCAGCAACGCCACATGCCATGCGCCACAGTTTTGCAACGCACCTTCTAGAGGCTGGCGGTGATTTGCGGGCGATCCAGGAACTTCTTGGACATGCTTCTTTGTCCACGACGCAGGCATATACCGCGGTGGATACAGCGCGTCTGATGGAAGTTTACAACCGGACCCATCCAAAGGCCTAGTGCCGCAAGAGCGGCGCACCAAGGCGTCATGCGCAGTGTAATTTCAAGTCGAAAGTGACTGCAGAAACGGCAGCACGGGCAAAACTGCCTAAAAAATATGCGCGCACGTCATGCAAGCGTCCTTGCTGCACCGCAGCGATACCAAGGCCTCGGCAAACTCCATAGACCTCAGATTAGCCAGTTCAACACGTCCAGCTATCCGAGGTCCTTGTGGCAAAAAACCTGACCATCGTCGTCGTCGAAAAGGACCGAGACCGCGCCTGCGCGATCGTGGACGCTTTGGCAGAGACGGGATCGCATAAGATCCACGTTCTGGCCGAGGTCAGCGGGCTGGCCAGATCGATCACCAAATTCGCGCCTGATGTTGTTCTGGTCGATGTGACCGATCCGTCGCGCGACGCGATTGAACAGCTCGCGATGGCGTCGGCCCCGCTTGAACGTCCCGTGGCATTGTTCGTGGACCGTTCTGATGCACAGCTGACCAAGGCCGCGATCGAGGCTGGCGTTTCGGCCTATGTGGTCGATGGTCTGCAAAATGACCGCATCAAACCCATTCTCGACGCAGCCATCGCGCGGTTTCAGATGTTTCAGCGCATGCGCCTGGAACTCGAAACCACCAAACGCGCCCTTGAAGAGCGCAAAATCGTCGACCGCGCCAAGGGTATTCTGATGAAAGCCCGTGGCTTGGGCGAAGAGGACGCCTATGCGCTGCTGCGCAAAACCGCGATGGATCAGGGCAAGCGGGTCGCAGATGTATCTCAGGCCCTCGTGACAGCATCGGAGCTATTGTCATGAGCCTGATCCCACTCTGCGCTGGTTTTATCCCTCTGGTGGACGCAGCCCCGCTGATCGTCGCCAAAGAACTTGGATTTGCCGAAGAAGAAGGGCTTGCCCTGTCGCTCGTGCAGGCTCCGAGTTGGAGCACCCTGCGGGATCAACTGGCTTTCGGCCACATTCAAACGGCGCATATGCTGTCGCCGGTGCCGGTGGCATCGCACATGGGCTTGATCCACGGCCTGCCGAAACTTCAGGCGCTGTCGGTTCTGAGCATGAATGGCAATGTCATTGGCGTCAGCCCCGACATCGCAACGCGCCTTGCGGACGCGGGGTATGCGTTTGATTTCGCCGATGCTCTTGATGCTGGCAAAGCCGTCGCGACTTTGCCAAAACCGCTGCGGATCGGTGTTCCGTTTCATCTGTCGATGCACGCAGAGTTGGTGTCTATATGGATGGACACAGCAGGGCTGAAGCCCGATCTGGACTATCAGATCCACGCGGTGCCCCCGCCCCTTATTGCCGGCGCGATCAAGAACGGCGATCTGGATATTTTCTGTGTTGGGGAACCCTGGGGGTCATACACGGTTGATACCGCGAACGGCACGCTCATCCTGCCGGGCGCGGCGATCTGGACGGCCGCGCCGGAAAAGGTTTTGGCCAGCCGCGCGGACTGGATTTCCACCAATGAGGACAGCGCCTGCCGCCTGATCCGTGCTTTGTGGCGGGCTGGTCAGTGGCTGGATCATCCCAGCAAACGGCTTGCCCTGGCCGAGATTCTGGCGCGCAAAGACTATGTCGGTGTGCCCTCAGACCTGATTGACCGCGCCCTCACGGGCGAGCTGGTGGTCACAAAAGACGGTGACACACGGCGACATCCCGGATTTTTGCAGTTTCACACCAATGGCGTCACCTTTCCGTGGCAATCACAGGCCGACTGGATTGCAGCGCGTTTGACGCAAAGGTTTGGCGCCGCCGTGCGTGACCCCAAACCGGACGCACAGACCGTTTTCCGAAGTGATTTATATCGCAAATCGTTGAGCAATCTGGGGGCGCCCATGCCCTTAACCAACTCGAAAATCGAAGGTGGCCTTTCGCAAACGACCGAAGTGCGTGCGGTCTCTGGCAGCCTGAGTCTTGCACAAAACAGATTCTTTGACGGGCAAACTTTCGACCCGCATCGCTGATTTTGCCCAAATTTTATGCAATCGCGGCGATTTCACGCTGCGATGCAGAAAAAACATCGGCGATGACTCGCCATGGGGCAGGATCGTTTTCATAAGATAGGCAACATCACGACACCGACGTCGTGTCCATCCCGAAGACAACTGGGATCTCTCTGAGCAAAGTCGCTCGACCTTTGTGCCTCCTTTCCCTGGGGCCAAATGTGTCGGCGGCTTTTTTTATTTTGCCCTCTGGGCTGAAACACAAGGACGGAAGACATGAAGAACATTGCTTCGATCCTAGCAGCGACCACATTACTGGCAGCGCCTGCTTGGGCTGAATTGGACCTTGAGAAAGACGAACTCACCTTTGGCTTTATCAAGCTGACTGACATGGCCCCGCTGGCCGTTGCCTATGAACAGGGCTTCTTTGATGACGAGGGTCTGTTTGTCACTCTGGAAGCGCAGGCGAACTGGAAAGTTCTGCTGGATGGCGTGATCGACGGACAGCTTGATGGCGCGCATATGCTGGCAGGTCAGCCTTTGGCGGCCACAATTGGTTATGGCACGCAGGCGCACATCATCACCCCATTCTCGATGGACCTGAACGGCAACGGCATTACCGTGTCCAACGAAGTCTGGGACATGATGAAGCCAAATATCCCAACCATGGACGATGGCCGCCCGCAGCACCCAATCAGCGCATCCGCGCTGGCCCCTGTGGTCGAGCAGTTCAACAGCGAGGGTAAGCCCTTTAACATGGGCATGGTTTTCCCGGTCTCGACCCACAACTACGAGCTGCGCTATTGGCTGGCCGCAGGTGGGCTTGAGCCAGGCTATTACTCGCCAGAAAATATCTCGGGTCAGATCGGCGCGGATGTGTTTCTGTCTGTGACCCCTCCTCCGCAGATGCCAGCGACGCTCGAAGCGGGCACGATCCACGGCTATTGCGTCGGGGAACCCTGGAACCAGCAGGCTGTGTTCAAAGGCATCGGTGTGCCTGTGATCACCGACTATGAACTCTGGAAAAACAACCCAGAGAAGGTCTTTGGCATCACCAATGAATTCGCCGAGCAATATCCAAACACCACCAAAGCTGTGGTTAAGGCCCTGATCCGCGCGGCAATGTGGCTGGATGAAAACGACAACGCGAACCGTGAAGAAGCCGTGGAAATCCTGTCTCGCCCTGAATATGTGGGCGCGGACTATGAAGTTATCGCGAACTCCATGACTGGTACTTTCGAGTACGAAAAGGGCGACAAGCGCGACGTTCCAGACTTCAACGTGTTCTTCCGCTATAACGCGACATATCCGTTCTATTCCGACGCGATTTGGTATCTGACACAAATGCGTCGCTGGGGTCAGATCGCCGAAACCAAGCCTGACAGCTGGTATGACGAGGTCGCAAAGTCTGTCTACAAGCCAGAGATCTATCTTGAGGCCGCAAAACTGCTGGTCGACGAAGGTCTGGCGGATGCAGCGGACTTCCCTTGGGACAGTGACGGCTACAAAGCGCCGACACCTGCCGCCGACATCATCGACGGTATCCCATACGACGGGCGTACTCCGAATGCGTATCTGGAAAGCCTGCCGATCGGTCTGAAATCCGGCCAGACCGTGGTTGGCGCAGAAGTCCAAGGCTAACCCAAAACCTCTCCCTCTCCGCCACGCGCGGAGGGGGATCCCATCGCGACCAAACCCGCAGCTATTCGAACCCTCAGGACCAGAGCTATGACAGCCATCGACCCACAAACCATAACCGACGCAGATCGCGAGGCACGCCGCGCGCGGCTGTTCACGCGTATCAACAAAGCCGATGCCTGGTTTCAGGTTCTTGGACTGGCCTGGATCACCCCGATCCTGAAGGCCGCCGCAGGCGACAACCCACGCGCACAGATGAAAGAGATCTGGCGTTTGCTTTGTGTTCCTCTGATCGCCATCGTCGCCTTTCTGGTGATGTGGGGCACGTTGGCCCCGACAGTGCAAACCTCGCTTGGCGCGGTGCCCGGCCCGCAACAGGTCTGGACCGAAGCCGTGAACCTGCACCAAGACGCGCAGGCCAAGGCCGAAAAACGCGAAAAGCACGAAGCCCGGGTCGAGGCACGCAACCAGCGCTTTATCGACCGCGGACAGCCTGAGAAGGTCAAAGATATCCCTTTCACCGGCGCGCCGAGCTATTATCAGCAGATCTGGACCTCGATCCAAACCGTCTTCTTCGGCTTTTTGATCGCGACTGTGATTGCCGTGCCTCTGGGCATCATGGCGGGCCTGAGCCCGACCGCAAATTCCGCGATCAACCCGCTTATTCAGATCTTTAAACCCGTCTCTCCGCTGGCGTGGCTGCCGATTGTCACGATGGTCGTTTCCGCCGTCGCAGCCACCGAAGGCGGGCTGTTCCCCAAGTCTTTCCTTGTATCCGCGATCACGGTCACGCTCTGCTCGCTCTGGCCAACACTGATCAATACAGCCCTTGGCGTGGCCTCGATCGACAAAGACCTGGTGGCGGTTTCTAAGGTTCTGAAAATGAACACTTATACCAAGATCACAAAGCTGGTACTGCCATCTGCCCTGCCACTGATCTTTACCGGCCTGCGTCTGTCGCTGGGTGTCGGCTGGATGGTTCTGATCGCCGCGGAAATGCTGGCGCAGAACCCGGGCCTTGGCAAATTCGTCTGGGATGAGTTCCAGAACGGCTCTTCCAGCTCTTTGGCCAAGATCATGGTCGCGGTTCTGACCATCGGCATCATCGGCTTCCTGCTGGATCGGGTCATGTACGCCATCCAATCCCTCTTCACCTTTACATCTAACCGGTGATCGACATGAGCTTTTTCAAATTCGAAAATGTCGACAAGAGTTTCGGCGAAGGCACCGCAAAGACCGAGGTTCTGAAGAACATCAATCTTGAGGTCAAAGAAGGCGAATTCCTTGTCCTGCTCGGGTTTTCGGGCACTGGTAAAACGACGCTCATCAACCTGATGGCGGGTCTGGAGACGCCGACCAAAGGTACGGTGACCTTCAAAGGCCAGCCAGTGAAAGAGCCAAGCCCAGAACGCGGCGTGATCTTTCAAAGCTATTCGCTGATGCCGTGGCTGACGGTGAACGGGAACGTCAAACTGGCGCTGGACTCGGTCTTTCCCAACATGCCCAAGGCCGAAAAAGACGAGAAGGTCGCGCATTATGTGCAGATGGTGGGCCTGTCTCACGCGGCGACCCGCCGCCCTGCGGAACTGTCCGGCGGTATGCGGCAACGGGTGAACGTGGCGCGCGCGCTGGCGATGAACCCGGAAATGCTGCTGCTGGACGAACCGCTCTCGGCGCTTGATGCGCTGACCCGCGCCAATCTGGCAGACGAGATCGAGGCGATCTGGCAGGCGGACAAAAAGACCTGTGTGCTGATCACCAATGACGTGGACGAAGCGATCATTCTGGCGGACCGGATTATTGCGCTAAGGCCCGATGGGACACTGGGGGATGAGTTCAAAGTCAGCATCCCGCGGCCCCGTGACAGAATGGAAATGAACACGCACGAGGGCTTTAAAAAGCTGCGCGCGGATGTGACCAAATATCTGATGGATGTCGGCATCGCAGCCAAAGTCGAAGGCACCAAAACATTGCCTGACGTGACCCCGATCCACGGCGCGCCCAAAGCGGTTGCCGATGCGCAGAAAGGTCTGATCGACAAGAACTTCCTCGACTTCTCGCAGCTACATAAAATCTATCCGACCCCTAAGGGGCCTCTGACTGTGGTCGAGGACTTCAACCTCAAACTGAACCGGGGCGAGTTCATTTCGCTGATCGGTCACTCTGGGTGCGGTAAATCCACGGTTCTGACCATGGCCGCAGGGCTGAACGACATCTCGAAAGGCGCGATCCGTCTGGATGGTCGCCACGTCGAAGGCGCCGACCCCGAGCGCGCGGTGGTCTTTCAATCGCCAAACCTGTTCCCTTGGCTGTCGGCGCGCGAAAACTGCGCGATTGGCGTGGACAAAGTCTATCCCAAAGCCTCGCAGGCCGAGCGTCAGGACGTTGTAGAATACTATCTGGAACGTGTGGGCCTGGCCGACGCCATGGACCGCCCGGCGCATTCCATGTCCAACGGCATGAAGCAACGTGTCGGCATCGCCCGCGCCTTTGCCTTGTCACCCAAGCTGCTGATGCTGGATGAGCCTTTCGGCATGCTCGACAGCCTGACACGGTGGGAGCTGCAAGAGGTTCTGATGGAAGTCTGGGACCGCACCAAAGTCACCGCAATCTGCGTCACTCACGACGTTGACGAGGCCATCCTGCTGGCTGACCGTGTGGTGATGATGACAAACGGTCCGCAGGCGACGGTCGGTAAAATTGTCGACGTTAATCTGCCACGTCCGCGCAGCCGCAAGGCATTGCTTGAGCATCCTGACTATTACACCTTCCGTCAGGAAGTGCTTGATTTTCTTGAAGAGTACGAGCACGGCGCAAAACCCAAGCCGAAGCCAACCGCCAAATCTATTGCGGCAGAGTAATCAGATGACGGCAACAATCTTCAGACTTTCGAAAGCCAGACATCCTATGGTCCCCCCTCTTTATGAGGAGAGTGTCCATGGCGGATCTGACCAAAGACGAAGTGCATCTTATCCAAGCAAGCTATCGCAGTATCAAACTACAGCAGGGCTATCTGGCAGAGGCCTTCTATCGCACCTTGTTTCGCAACACGCCCGAAGCGCGCGGCCTGTTTCCGGACGATATGTCAGAGCAGCTGGAGAATTTCAGCGACATGCTGGATTTCCTTGTGAACAACCTCAGCACGCCGTGGTTGTTCACGGGCAAAATCAAACGGTTGGGCAAGCGGCATGCGACCTACGACGCGTTGCCGGAACACTACGATCTGGTCGGAGCGGCCCTGATCGAAGCCATCGAGGATATGACGCCGCGAACACTGACCGACGCAGAGGTCGCAGCGTGGCAGAAAGCCTATCGCGGCATTGCGGCGATGATGAAAGAGGCGGCCTACACGGACGCCGCATAACACGGGCCCTCCCTGCCCGTCACAAAGGGCAAGGAGAAAATCGTGTCTAAGAAACTTGTTGTCATCGGGGCCGGAATGGCCTCGGGCCGAGTGTTGGAGCATTTGATTGAGGCAGACGCTGACGCCTATGATGTCACGCTGTTCAATGCAGAACCACGCGGCAACTATAACCGCATCATGCTCAGCCCGGTTTTGTCCGGCGAAAAGAGTTTTGACGAGATCGTCACCCATGATGCCGACTGGTACGAAGAAAACGGCGTCGCCTGCCGGTTTGGCGAGCGGGTCGTGCATATTGATCGAGAGCGCAAGGTCGTCGTCGGCGAACAGGGCGAAGTTTCCTATGACAAGCTGCTGTTTGGCACAGGCTCTGCCCCCTTCATTATTCCGGTGCCCGGCAAAGACCTGCCCGGCGTTATCACCTACCGCGATCTTGAAGACACCAATGCAATGATCGAGGCCTCTGGAATGCCCGGTCAAAAAGCGGTTGTCATCGGGGGCGGGCTCTTGGGGCTAGAGGCTGCCGCAGGTATGCGGCTGCGGGGTATGGATGTGACCGTGGTGCACCTGATGGGCCATTTGATGGAGCGTCAGCTGGACGAGGCCGCGGGCTATTTGCTGCGTCGCAGTCTTGAGGACAAGGGCATCACGATCAAATGTCAGGCCTCGACCCAAGAGATTTTTGGTGAAGGCAAAGTCGAAGGCGTACGCCTTGAAACCGGCGAAGTCATTCCTGCCGATCTGGTCTGTATGGCCGTGGGCATCCGCCCCGAAGTGACGCTTGCGCAGGCCTGCGCGCTGGATGTCGAACGCGGCATTGTGGTCAGCGACGCCATGGAAACTTCAGATCCCGATATCGTTGCGGTCGGAGAGTGCGTACAGCACCGCGGCGCGCTGTTTGGCCTTGTAGCTCCGCTTTATGACCAAGCGAAAGTCGTTGCGAAAACCCTTTTGGACGAGGCGGCTGAATTTCAGAACAAGGAAGTCGCCACAAAGCTCAAGGTCACGGGATGTGACTTGTTCAGCGCCGGTGATTTTGCCGAGGGCGACGGGCGCGAAGACATTGTGTTCCGAGATCCCGCGCGGGGCGTCTATAAACGTCTGGTCCTTGAAAACGACCGACTGATTGGCGCTGTGATGTATGGCGACACGGCGGACGGCAACTGGTTCTTTGGCCTGATCAAAGACAAGACTGACATCTCTGAAATGCGCGAAACTTTGATTTTCGGCCCAGCTTATCAGGGGGGAGATAGCCTGGACCCTATGGCGGCCGTTGCAGCCTTACCGCTTGATGCGGAGATCTGCGGGTGTAACGGCGTGAGCAAGGGGCAGATCGTTGAGGCCATCCAAGCAGGGTCCACAGACCTTGCGGCCATCAAAGCAACCACCAAGGCCAGCGCGTCCTGCGGCACCTGTACGGGGCTTGTGGAACAGGTATTGGCCACAACTCTGGGCGATGATTTTGTCATGCCTGCGCCCGCATCCATTTGCGGCTGCACCGACCTCACTCATGAGGACGTGCGTCGCCTGATAAAATCCAAAGAGCTGAAAAGTCAGGAAGCGGTCTGGCAAGAGCTGGGCTGGAAAACCCGCAACGGCTGTCATGTCTGCCGCCCTGCCATCAACTATTACCTTTTGGCAGATTGGCCGGTGGAATATCAAGACGATCCACAAAGCCGTTTTGTCAACGAACGCCGCCACGCCAATATCCAGAAAGACGGCACCTACTCCGTCGTGCCGCGCATGTGGGGTGGGATGACCACGCCGGATGAATTGCGCGCCATCGCGGATGCTGCGGATAAATACAATGTGCCGACTGTGCATGTCACAGGCGGTCAACGGATCGACCTTTTGGGCGTCAAAGGTGAGGATCTGCCTGCGATCTGGGCTGATCTGAACGCGGCGGGCATGGTTTCGGGTCATGCCTATGCCAAGGGGCTGCGCACGGTGAAAACCTGTGTCGGCAAGGATCATTGCCGTTTTGGGACGCAGGATTCCACGGGTCTAGGCATCAAACTGGAAGAGAAGCTCTGGGGCTCCTGGGCACCGCATAAGGTGAAACTGGCCGTGTCAGGCTGTCCGCGCAACTGCGCCGAAGCGACCTGCAAAGACATCGGCGTGGTCTGTGTCGACAGCGGGTTTCAGATCGGTGTCGCGGGTGCGGCAGGGATGGACGTGAAGGAAACCGAGCGCTTGATGGATTGCTCCACCCAGGAGGAAACCATCGAAGTCGTCACCGCCTTTATGCAGCTTTACCGCGAGAACGGGAAATACCTGGACCGCCCCTACAAATGGGTGGCCAAGGTCGGTCTGGATTGGGTCAAAGAACAGGTCGTTGAGGACGTCGAGAACCGCAAAGCCTTGGTTGAGCGGTTCGAGCTGTCGCAATCGATTTACCAAAAAGACCCTTGGGCAGAACTGGCCAAGAAAGACGAGGCGCCCAAATTCGCGCCTTTGGCAAACCTGACACTGGAGGCCGCAGAATGAGCTGGATCGACATCGGAACCCTGGACGACATTCCTTTGCGCGGCGCGCGTATCGTCAAGACCAAGCTGGGCTGCATCGCCGTTTTTCGCACCGCTGAGGACGAGGTCTTTGCGACCTCGGACAAGTGCCCCCATAAGGGCGGCCCCTTGAGCGAAGGCATCGTGCACGGCAAATCCGTCACCTGCCCTTTGCACAACTGGGTGTTTTCCCTGGAAAGCGGCGAGGCACAGGGCGCTGATGTCGGGCAAATCGAAACCTATGCGATCCGGATCGAGGCGGGCCGCCTTCTGCTGGATGCTGCCGTGATGGAGCGCACTGCGGCATGAGCATAAAGACCACCTGCGCCTATTGCGGAGTCGGCTGCGGGGTTCTGGCCGATGTTGGCCCCAAGGGGATCACCGTTTCAGGGGATCCGGATCATCCCGCCAATTTCGGGCGTCTATGCTCGAAAGGCTCAGCGCTTGGCGAAACACTTGGCACCGAGGGGCGTCTGCTTTCGCCTAAGATCGGCACTCAAACTGCGGATTGGGACGAGGCGCTTGATCTGGTTGCCGATCGCTTTTCGCGCACGATCGCGGAACATGGGCCGGACTCGGTGGCCTTCTATGTCTCGGGTCAGCTGTTGACCGAGGATTATTACGTCATCAACAAGCTTGCGAAGGGCTTTGTTGGCACCGCGAATATCGACACGAATTCAAGGCTTTGCATGGCCTCAACCGTGGTCGGCCACAAGCGTGCTTTTGGCACCGACACCGTACCCGGCCTTTATGAGGATCTAGAAGAGGCAGATACCGTCGTTCTGGTGGGATCGAACCTGGCATGGTGCCATCCCGTTCTGTACCAGCGGCTGGCTGCGGCAAAAGCGGCGCGGCCTGAGATGCGGGTCATCAACGTCGACCCCCGCCGCACCGCCACCTGTGATTTGGCAGACCTGCATCTGCAAATTTCTCCGGGCGGCGATGTTGCCTTGTTCAACCATCTTTTACAGCAGATTTCACAGCGCAGCGCGTTGGACCAAGCGTTTTTGGCCGCATCCGTCACAGGGCTTGAAGCCGCTTTAGCGAGCGCCGCTGACAACGATGCCACGGCCACCGGACTGACCGACGCCGAGCTTGCGGAATTTGTCGATCTGTGGCTGGCGCAGGACAAAACCGTCACCGTGTTTTCGCAAGGGGTGAACCAATCCACATCTGGCGTCGACAAGGTGAACGCGATCATCAACTGTCATCTGGCGACCGGGCGTATCGGCAAGCCAGGCATGGGCCCCTTGTCGGTAACAGGGCAGCCCAACGCTATGGGCGGGCGCGAGGTTGGCGGGCTGGCCAACACCCTTGCCTGTCATCTGGACATTGAAAATCCGGATCATTCCAGTGCAGTACAAAGCTTTTGGAACGCGCCGGTTATGCCCGCTGCCCAAGGGCTGAAAGCGGTTGATATGTTTGACGCCATTGCGCAGGGCCAGATCAAGGCGCTGTGGGTGATCTGTACCAATCCGGCGCAGTCTCTGCCGCAGGCTGACGCGGTGCGCGACGCGATCAAGGGCTGTGATTTTGTCGTGGTCAGCGACATGTATGACACGACCGACACGGCGCGACTTGCCGACGTGGTATTGCCCACCAGCGGATGGGGCGAAAAATTCGGAACCGTCACGAACTCTGATCGCATGATCAGCCGGCAACGGGCCTTGCGCGCGGCACCCGGAGAGGCACGGCACGATTGGGAAATCATTTGCGGCGTCGCGCGGCGTATGGGGTTTGGTGAGGTCTTCGCCTATCACGGCCCCGCCGACATCTTTCGCGAACATGCGGCGCTGTCAGAGGTCGCCGCTCAGTTTGGCAAAGACTTCGACATCTCAGGGCTCGCCACGATCAGCGACGACGCCTATCAGGATTTCACACCACGCCATTGGCCGGTGTCAGCTGGCAAAACCGGAGGGCGGTTCTTTGGCGACGGGACATTTTTTACCGAAGATGGTCGCGCGCGCATGGTGCCTGTGGCCTATTCACCGCCTGCGCAGGGAACTGACGCGTCCTTCCCCTATCGGCTGAACACAGGCCGGATCCGCGATCAGTGGCACACGATGACACGCACAGGCCTCAGCGGGCGGCTTACGCAACATATGGCCGAGCCGTATCTCGAGGTTCACCCCGAAGACGCGCTGAAACTGGGGCTGGCGGCGGCGACATTGGCCCAGCTTGAAACACCGCATGGCAAAGCCATACTGCGGGTGATGATCAGTGACAAGGTCAAGCCCGGATCGGTTTTTGCCCCGCTGCATTGGACCGAAGATACCTGCCCTTCTGGCCGCATTAACGCTTTGGTCGCACCGAAAGTTGACCGCCTGTCAGGGCAGCCTGAAAGCAAAGCAACGCCCGTTGCCATCACCCCTTTTAAGGCAGCGTGGTACGGTTTTGCGACCTCGATCGAGAAACCCGAAGCCTCATGCGATTATTGGGCCCGCGCGCGCACGCGAAACGGCTGGCAGCTGGAACTGGCGCACACAGAGCTGCCCGAAGACTGGCAGGCGTTTGCAGAAGACGTGTTTGGGATTTCCGACGCCGAGGTCATGACGGTTCAGGGGGCCAAGCCCGGCTCGGCCCGCATTGCGTTTGTGAAAGACGGTCATGTTCTGGCGGCCCTGCTTGCTGCACCCTCGCCTGTCGAAGTGTCGCGTCAGTTCGCCAATGACGCCGTGGGCACCGACGCGCCGATCCTTGCCGGGCGTCCCGGCACCGACCAGCCCGACCCTGGTCCGGTGATCTGTGCCTGCTTTAATGTCGGGGCCAATACGATTTTGCGTGCAATTGAAACCCAGAGCCTTGCAAGCGTTGACGCCATCGGCGCAGCGCTTCAGGCGGGGACCAACTGCGGTTCTTGCCGACCTGAAATCTCTGCTATATTGACTGGAGCTCAACTGAAAACCGCGGCGGAATAAACCATGCAAAGCTTTCCGATGTTCATCAAAACGACGGGCCGTACAGTGGTCGTTCTCGGCGACGGAGAGCAAGCGGCGCAGAAATGCCGGCTGTTGTTGAAATCTGACGCAGATATTCTGTTGCTGGGGGATCATCCGGACGACGAACTCCTGTCTATGATCAAGCAAGGCCGGATACGTCAACAGGCCGGCCAGATCAGCCGGGCCTCTTTTGAAACGGCGACCATTGGATTTATTGCAACCGGGTCTCCGGCGGCGGATGTGTGCATTCATGCGATTGCAAAAGACGCAGGCCTTCTGGTGAATGTTGTGGACCGCCCCGAACTTTGCGATTTGACGACGCCATCGATTGTGGATCGCGACCCTGTCGTTGTGGCCATCGGAACCGAAGGCAACGCGCCGGTGCTGGGCCGCCGTATCAAAACACAGATTGAACAGATGCTTGATCCCAGTGTCGGACGGTTCGCCGAGGCGGTCGGGCGTCTGAGAGGCATGGTCGCTCGCTATGTGCCGCAATCCCAGCGGCGTGCCTTTTGGCGCGAGGTGTTTGTCGGACAGATCTGGCAGACCTTCAAACGCGGCTCGGAACGCGACGCGATCCAACGTCTGAAGGCACAGATAATGGGCGAGCACCCTGCAAGCCAGGTGGCGCAAGTCACCTTGATTGACTCGATGTCAGGCCAGGCCGACATGATTTCGCTGCGCGGTGTCGAGCGGCTGCAAGAAGCCGATGAGATCTTTTATGAACAAGAGTCAGATCAGGCCATTCTGGAACTGGCGCGGCGCGATGCGGAGCGTAATCTGCTGGGCAGCGTAACGTCCGATCACACCTGGCCCATTCGCAGCCGCATTTCGTTTATTCGACAAGCCGCAAAACCCGGACGGAACATCGTGTGGATCTCAAACTGCGACAACTCTGAAACCACCAGCAATTTGGGCGCGTTTACGACGGACCCCGCGATCAACTTCGAAGTGATCTCCACCGTTCCCCGCGTTTTCGCAACAAAGGCCGCAATCCGCGATCCCTCGGTTGTTGGATAACGACTAGAACGGCACGTCGGTCGCGGCGGTTACGAATTTTGCGACCAGCTTTTTCTCGCCAGCTTTGTCAAATTCAATCACCAGCTTGTCGCCTTCGATCTGCATGATTTCGCCATAGCCAAATTTCTGGTGGAACACGCGATCACCGACAGAGTGACTGGACACGGCCTCCAGATCGATCACCGAGCTGCGGCTTTCTTTGGGTTGCGAAAGCCCCCGTTCGCCTGCGCGACTTTGCATGCGCTGCCAGCCCGGAGAATTATACGTATTGGCGCTTTGCATCCGCGATTGCATACCGCCGCCGAAATCTCCGGCTGCGGCGCCATAGCCGCCCCCATAAATCCCCGGCGCAGTCAGAACCTCGACATGCGCTTCGGGAAGCTCGTCGATAAAGCGGCTGGGCAACTGGCTTTGCCATTGCCCGAACACACGCCGGTTGCCAGCAAATGAAATCGTGCAAACCTCTTCGGCCCGCGTGATGCCCACATAAGCCAGACGTCGCTCTTCCTCGAGCCCTTTGAGGCCACTTTCATCCATCGAGCGTTGGCTTGGGAACAATCCGTCCTCCCAGCCTGGCAGGAACACCACCGGAAATTCCAGACCCTTGGCTGCGTGCAGCGTCATGATCGAGATCTTTTCTTCGGTGTCTTCGCTTTCATTGTCCATGATCAGGCTGACGTGCTCAAGAAAACCTTGCAGATTTTCAAAAGATTCCAGCGCCTTGACCAGTTCCTTGAGGTTCTCCAAACGTCCAGGAGCCTCTGGAGTTTTGTCGTTCTGCCACATGGCCGTGTAGCCGGATTCATCCAAAATGACTTCGACCAGTTCGATGTGGGTCAGCGCCTCTTGTGCGGAAATGAACGTCGTTGTCGTGCGCGTCAGCCCATCGTCAATGACATCGTCTTCGTTCAAGGGCACCTCAACTTCGCGCTGCACGCCCAGCGCCCGCCACCGGTCGATGCCGTCAATCAACAGCTGCAGCTCTTTGCCGCCCTTGCCGCCGATGCCCTTCAGCTCCAAAAGCTTGCGCGCACCTTCGACCAACGATAGCCCGTGATCGCGCGCGCAGGCCTGAATTTTTTGCTGGGCCACGTTGCCCAAACCACGTTTTGGCGTGTTTACAATACGCTCAAAGGCCAGATCGTCGTCGGGGCTGGTAACCACGCGGAAATAGGCCATCGCGTCGCGGATCTCCATCCGCTCATAGAACCGAGGCCCGCCGATCACGCGATAAGGCAACCCGATCGTGAGAAAGCGATCCTCAAAAGCGCGCATCTGATGCGAGGCGCGCACGAGGATGGCCATATCCTCTAGGCTTTTTCGGTCTTTGCCTCGGGTGCCAGATTGCAGGGCCTCGACGTCCTCGCCAATCCAGCGCGCTTCCTCTTCGCCGTCCCAGTGGCCGATCAGTCGAACCTTGTCGCCCTCCTCGGCCTCGGTCCAAAGGGTTTTGCCCAGCCGGTTTTCGTTGCCCGCAATTACGGCCGAGGCCGCCGCCAGAATATGTGGGGTCGAGCGATAGTTCTGCTCTAGCCGCACCACATGCGCGCCGGGAAAGTCCTTTTCGAACTTCAGAATATTGCCCACCTCGGCCCCACGCCAGCCATAGATCGACTGATCATCATCGCCAACGCAGCAGATGTTTTTATGCTCGGCCGCAATCAGCCGCAGCCAGAGGTATTGGGCAACGTTGGTATCCTGATACTCGTCCACCAACACATATCGGAACCAGCGCTGATATTGCGCAAGAATGTCACCGTGGGTCTGGAAGATCGTGACCATGTGCAAAAGCAGGTCGCCGAAATCGACGGCATTCAGCTCGCGCAGGCGTGTCTGGTATTGCGCGTAAAGCTCCGGGCCGCGGTCATTATAAGCCTGCCCTTCCGAGGCCGGCAGGTTCTCGGGCGTCCAGGCTTTGTTTTTCCACCCGTCGATGATCGAGGCCAGCATCCGCGCTGGCCAGCGTTTGTCGTCAATGTTGGCGGCCTGAATCAGCTGCTTCAACAGGCGGATCTGATCGTCCGTGTCCAAGATCGTGAAGTTTGATTTTAGCCCCACCAGCTCGGCATGACGGCGCAGTAGTTTCACGCAGATGGCATGAAAGGTTCCCAGCCACGGCATGCCTTCGACGGTTTGCCCCAACATCCGCCCGACACGGTTTTTCATCTCGCGCGCGGCTTTGTTGGTGAATGTCACCGCTAGGATTTCGTTGGGTTGCGCGCGCCCTGTGTTCAGCAAATGCACAATGCGCGCGGTCAGGGCCTTGGTTTTGCCCGTCCCCGCGCCCGCCAGCATCAGCACTGGACCATCCAGGGTTTCGACCGCCTCGCGCTGCGCGGGGTTCAATTCATCCAAATACGGCATAGGCCGCGCGGCCATCGCGCGGGCCGACAGCGAAGCGCCTTCAAAGGCATCAAATTCGTCGAAACTGCTCATGCGCAGACCCTAGCGTTTTCAAGCGACCTTGAAAAGACACGTTCGCTTAATGTTCACACCGCAATGCCGCCAAATGTCATCCGATTTAACTAAATTGAACACAACATCTGAGGCGGCGTTAACGGTTTGGCGGGATGCACTGTGCGACACAGAGGGGGGTAATCTTGGAGGTTGCGGATGACTGTCCTGCAAAAACTAAAAGGCTATTTGCGCGCGGCACCGATCCTCGCTTTGTTTTCGGTGTCGTCGGGACTGTCCTATTGGGGGTCGCTGACAATTCCGGAACCGACCGTGAATTACCTTTTGACACAGGATTATGTCACGCAGGCAGAACTGTGGAAACGTCGGGTTCTGGCGCATTTGAAGGATGGCGTCACACCGTTTCAATCTGCCGAACTCAGTCAAAGCGAACAGGACTATCTAGAACAGGTTCCAGAGGCGTCGGATGTCTATCGGCTGAAGTTGTTTGACGCCAAAGGGCGCGTTTTTTGGTCGTCTCGTCCCGAAGATATCGGCAAAACGAATTCGGAACCGTATTTCACGAACGTCATCGCAGCGGGCGGCATTTATACGAAACGCACCGAAAAAGACCCTGGCGAAATCGACGACTTGGCCATTCACGCGCTGAATACAAGCATTCAGGAAAAACACATCGTCTATGAGGTCTATGTTCCGATCTCAAACAACGGGCTGTTTGTGGGCGCGCTGGAATTTTATACGGATGCAACCACCCTGCACCATTTGACGATGCGGCGTATCGAGATCGACTTTGTTGCAGTGGCCGCCTTGCTGACACTGATGCTGACCGGCACCGCCTGGGTGTTTCTGAGCGCGTCGCGCCACCAAGTCCGCGTTGCGAACCGACAAACCGCCGAAGAACGTGAGTTTGTCGAAAAACAAATGCAGCTTGCCAGAGAAGTGCAGCTGCTTGGCGATCTGAATGAATGGCTGCAATCCAGTCAGTCGCTGCAGGAATTGTTTGATATGGTCGCACGTTTCATGGGGCACCTTCTGCCCGACGCAGAAGGCTCGCTCTATGTCTATTCCAATTCACGCGATGTCCTGGATGGCTGTACGGCTTGGAATGGCGGCGACTATAAACCTCATATCCACCCCGAGGATTGCTGGGGATTGCGGCGCGGGCGAACCTATGAATACGGGCGCAACGAGGTTAATTTTTGCTGCTCGCACGCCGAGCCGCACGACGAACGCCCCTACTACTGTTTTCCGATCCTTGCGCATGGCGAAACGGTTGGTCTGATGCACCTGCGCCGCCGCGAGGGCTCGAGCAACGCGAACTTCTATCAGTGCAAGAAACTGGCGCAGATGTGTGCCGAGCAGGTTTCCATGGCGATAGCGAATGTGCGCATGCGTGACCAGCTGCAAGAGCAGTCCACGCGCGATCCTCTCACCGGGCTGTTTAACCGCCGCTACATGCTGGATCGCCTGCGCAGACTGCTAAATGCTGCAAGTGCGAAGGGCGAAAAGGTGCATTTGATCTATCTGGACGTCGACCACTTCAAAAAGTTCAACGACGACCATGGCCATGACGCAGGAGATGTTGTGCTGGGCCAAGTGGCCACGTGCCTACAAGAGGCCTGTGACGGTGATGACGTTGCTTGCCGAATGGGCGGTGAAGAATTCATGCTGATCTGGCCTGCAAGCGATCAGGCATCTGTGACCGCACGCGCCGATGTGCTGCGCAAAAAGATCGAGGCCCTGCGCGTGCCATATCAAGAGAAACACCTGCCGACGGTCACCATATCGGCAGGTATCGCCTGTTTCCCAGATCACGAGCGCGACATTCAAACTTTGCTGCGTCTGGCGGACGAGGCGCTGTATGCCGCCAAGGATGGGGGGCGTAATCAGGTGCATGTGTACGGCGCGCATGACCGGAAAACGGTTGCGGTGAAATCGAAACCTCTGCCCCCGTCTTCGCTTGCGGCCGAGTAAAGCTGCCGTGCTTTGGTTGCTTACCATCGCCGCTGCGCTGCAAAAATCGTTGCGCGCGCAATGGTTTCAGTCAATTTTTTCCTTGCGAAAGCAACAACCTAACAAGATGTTGAACTTTTTTCTTGGATCGCGGAAAAACGGGCGAAATATCCGGCGATATCGTCATATTTCCGTCGTATTGGGTATTGCTTCGATG
>NZ_CAXREH010000161.1:0-9665 GCF_964229375.1 Cognatishimia sp. | reverse complement strand
TCCTCAGGCGTCACCGCATGGGGGATCACGGCCAGCCGTTTCTGCAGGCCGTCATTAGCGATCCGGCGCAGTTCAGCCACCTCGTCATCGGCAAACTTCGGCAAGATGGGATCACGGCGATAGGTTGCGAATGCACAGCGCCTGGCGATTTCGACTGTGTTTTCAATCGCTTCTGGCAGATCCGCAAAAAGCGTTATCATCTCTTGCTGCGATTTGAAGTAGTGCTGGTTGGTCAGACGACGACGTCCATCAGCCTGATCCACATAGGCCCCTTCCGAAATACAGATCAGCGCATCATGCGCCTCATACATATCGGTTTTCGGAAAATAGACGTCATTGGTGGCAACCAGCGGAATGTCACGCGCATAGGCCATTTCAATAAAACCGCGCTCTGTCAGACGCTCGGCTTCGGGTGCGCCATCTTCGCCGGGGTGACGTTGCAGTTCGACATAAAGACGGTCGCCAAATATTTGGTGGAGCCGCTCCATCATGGCCTCTGCCGCCGGACGCTGGCCTTGTCGCAACAGGCGACCAATGGGGCCATCTGGACCACCCGTCAGACAGATCAAACCATCAGATTGCGCGGCAAGTTCCTCTATCGTGACCTGCGGCAGCTGTCCGCCCTTGTCGACATATAGACAGGACGAGAGCTTCATCAGATTCTCATAGCCTTCCTCGCGCTGGCTAAGCAGAACCAATGGAGCCGGAGCAGGCTTTTGTGTGCGCCCCGACGGATCGTCATAGGGCATTTCCAGATCAACCTGACAGCCCACAATGGGTTGAACCCCTGCCCCTTGCGCACCAACGGAAAACTCAAGGGCCGCGAACATATTGTTAGTGTCTGTGATGGCGACTGCGGGCATGTCCATATCGGCACAAAGCCCCGGCAGTTTCTTGACGCGCATCGCGCCTTCCAACAGAGAATATTCAGTGTGGACGCGAAGATGGATGAATCGGGGTTGGCTGCTCATGGCGGCAAAGCTAGCTCACTGACGCCCTCGGGGAAACGGCTGAATCGGGCGCCACTCGATTAAAATTTGGGCGTGGATATGCGGGAAGGACTTTCTTGAATTCCCGAACAGCGCTAGCGATTATATTGAGAAACAAGGGATTAACGTAGGCGACGGCCCCCCTAAGATAAACGATTTCAGACGCAAACGCTTGGAAAACAGGCAATTTCGCTTGCCAGCCATGTGACGCTGTTTCTATCCTAAGGGGGTAACACCCAGGGGGCCGCGGATTTTCTACGTCGCATCGAAGATCCGCCCAAGGCAAGACATCGGTAAGGCGACGGGTTCTAACACATGGACGTCACGTTTCTTCTGAACGGAGAGACCACGCATGTGCACAACGTCTCGGCAACGCAAACGTTGCTGGATTGGCTTCGAGAGACACGTGGACTTAGCGGCACGAAAGAAGGCTGCAACGAGGGCGACTGCGGTGCCTGCTCTGTTGTTGTACAGGATGAAGGCGGCACCAAAGCGCTCAATGCCTGCATTCTGTTTATGCCACAGCTGCATGGAAAATCTGTGCGCACGGTCGAGGGGGTCTCGGGCCCGCAAGGTCAATTGCATCCGGTGCAAGAGGCCATGGTCGCGCATCACGGCAGCCAATGCGGATTTTGCACTCCCGGGTTCATCGCCTCGATGGTGGCGGCACATAGCAATGGCGCAACCGACCACGACGATCAGCTTGCGGGCAACCTGTGTCGCTGCACGGGCTATGCGCCTATCATTCGAGCGGCAGAGGCCGCAGCAGAACAGCCGGTGCCGGTTTGGGTAAAATCTGACTTGCCCGAGGTTGGCCCCGCATCAAAGTTTCAACCCGACAGCAGCGACGCACTTGCAACGCTTTATGAGGCGCATCCGGACGCGACGCTGGTTGCGGGCGCGACAGATGTCGGCCTATGGGTCACCAAACAGTTGCGCGAACTGGACCCCGTCATCTTTCTTGGACGGTGTGATGATCTGAAAGAGATCACGGTCACCGAGACCGAGATTTCCCTTGGAGCCATGGTGGATATGAACGCCATGCGGGACGCGATCACCCCGCTGCACCCGTCCTATGGCGAGATGCTGCGCCGTTATGCCAGCACCCAAATCCGCAACGCGGCCACGCTGGGTGGCAACGTGGCAAACGGCTCGCCGATTGGGGACAACCCGCCTGCGTTGATTGCATTGGGCGCCACCCTGCATCTGCGCAAGGGGGACGCGCGGAGGTCTATGCCGATCGAGGATTTCTTTGTCGCCTATGGCCAGCAAGACCGTCTGCCGGGCGAATTCGTGGAACGCATCACCATTCCCAGACAAGAGGATCGCCTCAAGGTCTATAAACTCTCCAAGCGCTTTGATCAGGACATCTCTGCGGTGCTGGGGGCGATTAACATTCAGGTTTCAGACGGCGTGGTCACAGGCGCGCGCATTGCCTTTGGCGGCATGGCGGCAACGCCAAAACGCGCGGCCGCGGTAGAGGCAGCCTTGATCGGCGCGCCCTGGAGCGAAGACGGGATTGCACCCGCTTTGGCGGCCTTTTCGCAGGACTATACCCCGATGAGTGACATGCGCGCATCCGCAGCCTATCGCCTTGAAACCGCACGCAATATGTTGATCCGCTATGTGTTGGAAGACCAAGGCGTTGCGGCCTCTGTTTTGGAGGTATCCCCATGACTGTTGCAACCTCTCGCCCACACGACAGCGCGACGCTGCATGTGACGGGTCAGGCCCGTTATGTGGACGATATTCCAACCCCACGCGGCACCTTGCATTTGGCCTTTGGTCTTTCCACCATTGCCCGCGGCCAGATTGCCGCGATGGATCTGGACCGGGTACGCGCCGCAGAGGGTGTCGTTGCTGTTCTGACCGCCGAGGATCTGCCTTTTGAGAATGACGTCAGCCCATCAATCCACGATGAGCCGCTGTTGAGTGACGGCAGCATCCACTATCTGGGTCAGCCGATCTTTTTGGTGGTGGCAGACAGCCATCTGAACGCGCGTAAAGCCGCCCGCATGGGCGAGATGTCGTTCTCGCAGGAAACACCTATCCTGACGATTGAAGAGGCATTGGCAGCAGACAGCCGGTTTGAGGATGGTCCCCGGATCTGGTCCGCTGGTGATGCGGCACAAGCCCTTAAGGATGCGCCGAAAACCTTAAGCGGCAGCATCACGATGGGCGGGCAGGAACACTTCTATCTTGAAGGTCAGGCCGCGCTTGCCCAGCCGCAGGACAACGGCGATATGGTGGTCAATTCCTCGACCCAGCATCCGACGGAAATCCAGCACAAAGTGGCCCATGCGATCGGCGTTCCGATGCATGCGGTCCGCGTAGAGACCCGCAGGATGGGTGGTGGCTTTGGCGGCAAGGAGAGCCAAGGAAACGCTCTGGCGGTCGCCTGTGCGATTGCCGCGCAAAAGACCGGACGCGCGTGTAAAATGCGGTATGACCGCGACGATGATATGGTCATCACCGGCAAACGGCATGATTTTCGCATCGACTATGACGTGGGCTATGACGAAAGCGGACGTGTTCTGGCGGTCGACTTCCGCCACTATGCACGCTGTGGTTGGGCGCAGGATCTGTCCCTGCCCGTTGCAGACCGTGCCATGTTGCATTCAGACAATGCCTATCAACTGGACAATATCCGCATCGAAAGCCACCGGCTGAAAACCAACATGCAGTCCGCAACGGCCTATCGTGGCTTTGGCGGCCCGCAAGGGATGTTGGGGATCGAACGGGTTATGGATCACGTGGCGCATGCTTTGGCTATGGACCCGCTTAAAGTGCGCCGCGCCAATTTCTATGACGACGCAGGCCAAACCCAGACCCGTGCCAACGTCACGCCATATGGTCAGGACGTGACCGATTTCGTGCTGCATGACCTTGTCACCAAACTTGCGACCACATCAGATTACCAAAACAGACGCGCAGCCGTGCGTGACTGGAATGCCCAGAACTCTGTGCTGAAGAAAGGCATCTCGCTGACGCCGGTCAAATTCGGGATCTCGTTCACGCTGACGCATCTTAATCAGGCGGGCGCTTTGGTGCATGTGTATCAGGACGGCTCGATACAGATGAACCACGGTGGCACGGAAATGGGTCAGGGTCTGAACCAAAAGGTGGCGCAGGTGGCGGCATCTCGGTTTGGTGTTCCGCTGGATGTTGTGAAAATCACAGCAACCGACACGGCCAAAGTGCCAAATACCTCAGCCACCGCCGCAAGCTCGGGCAGTGATCTGAACGGCATGGCGGTCAAAATCGCCTGCGACACAATCCGCCTGCGGATGGCAGAGCATCTGGCCGCGCTGCACCAATGCGACGTATCGGAGGTGACCTTCAGCAACGGTCAGGTCGACGCCGCTGGCAATGTGATGCGCTTCGCAGATGCCGCGAAACTTTGCTACGAGGCGCGGATCAGCCTGTCTTCCACAGGCTTTTACAAAACGCCCGATCTGGCGTGGGACCGTATCAAAGGCAAAGGGCGGCCGTTTTACTATTTCGCCTATGGCGCTGCAGTGACTGAAGTTGTGATCGACACGCTGACAGGCGAGAACCGCATTCTGCGGACGGATCTTTTGCATGACGCGGGCAGTTCGCTTAATCCGGTGCTGGATATCGGGCAGGTCGAAGGCGCCTATGTTCAAGGCGCGGGCTGGCTAACCACGGAAGAGCTGGTGTGGGACAACAACGGCGCGCTGCGCACACATGCCCCCAGCACCTATAAAATTCCGGCCTGCTCTGATCGTCCAGACATCTTCAACGTGGCGCTTTACGAAAACGAGAACGCAGAAGACACGATCTATCGCTCTAAAGCGGTCGGCGAGCCACCGTTCATGTTGGGCATCTCGGCGCTTTTGGCGCTGTCAGATGCGGTCGCGGCCTGTGGTGTGCCCTATCCTGATCTGGATGCGCCCGCCACGTCTGAACGCATTTTTGTGGCAACGCAAAAGGTGCGCGATGCTTGATCTTGGGACACTCACGGACACCCTTGATACCCACGGGCGCGTGGCCCGCGTGGTGGTGGCCGACATCGCGGGTTCTGTGCCCCGCGAAGTCGGCGCCTCTATGCTGGTCTGGCCCGAAGGCCAAATCGGCACCATTGGCGGGGGCACATTAGAATTCGAGGCCACGAAAGCGGCGCGTGATATGCTGACATCCGGCTCCTTTGCTCAGCTATCACGTCATCCTTTGGGGCCCTCTTTGGGACAGTGCTGTGGAGGGGCTGTCACATTGGTCAGCGAAGTATTTACCGCTGAAACCCTTCGTTCCCTGACAGATCAGAACAGTTTCGCGCGTCGCGTTTCAGGACATGCTCCGATGCCGCTCGCGATCAAACGCAGTCAAGCTCTTGCGCGCAATCAGGGTCAACAGGTCAACGCCACGCTTCAGGATGGCTGGTTCATCGAGCCCCTCGTTTCGGGCGCCGTGCCGCTTTGGATCTGGGGCGCTGGCCACGTGGGTCGCGCGATGGTTCAGACGCTTACGGGGCTGTCCGAACTGGACATCAGCTGGATCGACACATCCGAGGCGCGGTTTCCTGACGAAATCCCCACGGGCGTGACACGTTTGATGGCCGACAATCCAGCACAGCTGGTCCCCTATGCGCCGCCAAATGCACAGCATCTTATTCTGACCTATTCTCATGCACTTGATCTGGAACTGTGCCACCAATTGCTGGGCCACAGTTTTGCATTTACCGGCCTGATCGGGTCCAAAACCAAATGGGCCCGGTTCAGACACCGTTTGACCGAGTTGGGTCATACAGCAGATCAAATTTCCCGCATTACGTGCCCGATCGGAGATCCGACGCTGGGGAAACAACCACAAGCAATTGCAATTGGCGTCGCGCAGGCGCTATTGCATGACCTAAAAAACAACAAGGCCCGAAAGGACCGAACCGCATGACAGGGACATTGCTCTCAATTCAGGGGCTGACCAAAGCCTATCCGGGCGTCGTCGCAAACGACACGGTGTCTTTTGACATTCAGGAAGGCGAAGTCCACGCCCTGCTGGGTGAAAACGGGGCCGGCAAATCGACGCTGGTGAAAATGATCTATGGTCTCGTCAAGCCTGACAGCGGATCCATGACATGGCGGGGCGAAGATTTTGCCCCAGCAGAGCCACGCATGGCGCGGGCCACGGGCGTCGCGATGGTGTTTCAGCACTTCTCGCTGTTTGAGGCGCTCAACGTCGCAGAAAACGTCGCCTTGGGTATGGAGAACCCTCCGCCCATGCGCGATCTGGCAGGGCGGATCAAAGAGGTTTCGGAAACTTATGGCCTGCCCCTTGATCCCTATCGCACCGTTGGAGATCTGTCCGCTGGCGAGCGGCAACGGGTCGAAATTATTCGTTGCCTTCTGCAAGATCCCAAACTGCTTATAATGGATGAACCGACCTCTGTGCTGACCCCACAAGAGGTCGAAATATTATTTGAGACCCTGCGCAAGCTGCGGTCTGAAGGAACCTCGATCCTCTATATCAGCCACAAGCTGGAAGAGATCCGGGCGCTGTGCGATCACGCTACCATCCTGCGCCTTGGCAAAAACGTTGGCGAATGCGTGCCTGCTGAAACCTCGGCGCGCGACATGGCCGAAATGATGGTTGGCGACACGCTGCAAACACCGACCCGCAAAGCCAAAGAGGACGGTGCAGTTGTCCTCGAGGTCAAGGCGCTGTCTATGCCTTCGGCCAGCGAATTCGGCACATCCCTGAAGGACATCACATTTTCGGTGAAATCCGGCGAAATTCTGGGGCTGGGTGGCGTTGCTGGCAACGGCCAAGACGAACTGTTGGCGGCGCTGTCAGGCGAAGCACACTGCGACACGGATACAGTCAAAATCAAAGGCACCGGCGTTGGGCACCTTGGCCCAAACCAGCGCCGTTCAATCGGCACGCTTGCTGCCCCCGAAGAACGTTTGGGACATGCCGCAGCGCCCGCGATGAGCCTTGTTGAAAACGCGCTTTTGACCGGAGCCGTGCGCAAAGATCTGACCAAGAATGGATTTGTGAACTGGGGTGCGGCCAAAGACTTTGCCGAAGAGATCATCGCCAAGTTCGATGTTCGCACACCGGGCTCTGACCGCGCGGCGCGGGCCCTGTCGGGCGGCAACTTGCAGAAATTCGTCATCGGCCGCGAGATCCTTCAGGATCCAGAGGTGCTGGTGGTGAACCAGCCAACCTGGGGTGTCGATGCAGCGGCGGCCGCCGCGATCCGGCAGTCCCTGATGGATCTGGCCGCAAAAGGTGCCGCCATTGTGGTCATCAGCCAGGACTTGGACGAACTCATGGAAATATCAGACCGTTTTGGCGCGTTGAACGAAGGCCGCTTAAGCGATTTGCGCCCGACTGCGGGCCTCAGCATTGACGAAATCGGCCTGATGATGGGCGGCGCGCACGGCATGGAAGTGGCGCATCTGGGCGAGGAGGCCTCCGCATGATCCAGCTAGAGAAACGCCCACAGCCAAGCCAGTTCTGGTCGCTGTTCACACCGGTATTGGCCGTGATCATCACAATGATCGTCGGCGGCCTGTTGTTCGGGGCCTTGGGCAAAAACCCATTCGAGGCCATCCGAACCATCTTCTATGATCCGCTCTTTGGGGATTTTGCCAGCTATTCCAGACCGCAGCTTTTGGTCAAAGGCGGCCCGCTGATCCTGATCGCGATCGGATTGTCGCTCGGATTCCGTGCAGGCATCTGGAACATCGGCGCGGAAGGCCAGTACATTATAGGCGCGATCTTTGGCGCCGCGGCAGGCCTTGCGTTCTATCCCGCCGAAAGCATCTTCATTTTCCCGCTGATGGTCATCTGCGGCGCAATCGGAGGCATGCTTTGGGCACTGATCCCGGCACTTTTGAAAGTGAAATTCGGCACCAACGAAATTCTGGTGTCGTTGATGCTTGTTTATGTGGCCGAACAACTTCTGGCCTCTATGGCACTGGGATTGTTGAAAAACCCCGACGGCTTTGGCTTTCCCGGGTCGCGCAACCTGAATGACTATCCAAGCGCCAACAGCTGGATCAACGAAGGCTTTGGGCTGCACTGGGGCATTGCTGCGGCGTTCATTGCAGTGATTTTCGCCTATGTTCTGCTCAGCCGTCACATCATGGGCTTTAACATCAAGCTGACCGGCGAAGCGCCCAAGGCCGCTCGGTTTGGCGGCGTAAACCCAACCCGGCTGGTCATTTTCTGCATGTGTGCCTCGGGCGCGCTTGCGGGTCTTGCCGGTCTGTTCGAGGTCTCTGGCCCGTCAGGTCAAATCAGCATCGACTTCAACGTCGGCTATGGCTTCACCGCCATCATCGTCGCCTTTCTGGGGCGATTGCACCCCATCGGCATTCTGCTTGCAGGCCTCCTGATGGCGCTGACCTACATTGGAGGCGAGCTGGCCCAGCTGACCCTTGGCCTTCCGTCTGCGGCCATTCAGGTGTTCCAAGGCATGCTCTTGTTCTTCCTGCTGGCGCTTGACCTGCTCACCAACTTCCGCATCAAATTCGCAATGAAAGGAGCCGTATAATGGATCTTTCTGCAATCAGCCCCGCGCTCCTCATTGCCTCTTTGATGGTGGCCGCCACGCCCCTGTTGCTGGCTGCAATCGGCGAACTTGTCGTCGAAAAAGCAGGCGTTCTGAACCTTGGCGTCGAAGGCATGATGATCGTAGGCGCGATCTGCGGGTTTGCGGTGACGGTGGAAACCGGCTCGCCCATGCTTGGCGTCCTGGCGGCCATGGTCGGCGGCGCGCTTTTGTCGACGCTCTTTGGCTTTCTGACACAGTTCGCGCTGGCCAATCAGGTCGCCTCAGGCTTGGCCCTGACGCTGTTTGGCTTGGGACTATCGGCCCTCATGGGACAGAATTACATCGGCATCAAGCCGCCTTCGATGCCCAAACTCGAGATCGCAGGACTGTCGGATATGCCCTTCTTTGGCCCGATCCTCTTTGCACACGACCCCTTGCTTTACTTGGGTATTCTTCTGACCGCAGCGGTATGGGCCCTGCTAAAATTCACCCGCGTCGGTCTGGTGTTGCGCGCGGTGGGCGAAAACCACGACGCAGCCCATGCGCTTGGCTATCACGTGATCCGCGTGCGCTTTCTGGCGATTATGTTCGGCGGCGGCTGCGCGGGCCTTGGCGGGGCCTACATCAGCCTCATCCGCGTCCCTCAATGGACCGAAGGCATGACCGCGGGAATCGGTTGGATTGCACTGGCGCTCGTCGTATTTGCCAGCTGGAAACCCTGGCGCGTCCTCTTGGGTGCCTATCTTTTTGGCGGAATTAACGTTTTACAGCTCAACCTACAGGCCGCAGGCATTGCGATCCCTGTAGAATATTTGGCAATGTCACCGTACCTGATAACTATTCTGGTGCTTGTCATTCTATCGGCCGACAAAAGCGGAGCCCCCGCGTCCCTCGGCCGATCATTCCATGCCTCGAACTGACCATCGGGGCCAAAAACGCAACCAACAGGGGGGATCCCTCATGAAATTTACAAAACTTCTCGCCTCGGCAGCCGTGGCGCTGGGTCTTGCATCAGCCGCTGCTGCTGACACGACCAAAGTCGGCTTCATCTACGTTGGCCCAGTGGGCGACGGCGGCTGGACCTACGAGCACGACCAAGGTCGTCTTGCAGTCGAAGAAGCCTTTGGTGACAAGGTTGAAACCTTCTATCAGGAAAACGT
>NZ_CAXREH010000160.1:0-13178 GCF_964229375.1 Cognatishimia sp. | reverse complement strand
GCGTTGGCATACATGTCAGGGATAATCACACAGCCCTTTTCGCGCAGGATTTTGTCGGCACCCGCGGTGACAGGGCCGTTCGCGGCTTCGATAATCAAAGGCGCTTTGATACGCTCGGCGTTGGACAGGTTGATCACCCCTTCCATCGCCGCGGGGATCAGGATGTCGCAGTCTTCTTCCATCACTGCCGCACCGTTCTCGGTATAGGCCGCATCAGGGAAGCCTTTGACGCCGTCGTGTTTGACAATCCAGTTGCGCACATCTTCGATGTTCAAACCGTCAGGATTGGTCAAAGCGCCGTCGCGCTCGATGATACCGATAACTTTACAGCCGTCTTCTTCGCTCAGAAACTTGGCGGCGTGATAACCCACGTTCCCAAGACCTTGAACGACAACACGCTTGCCATCCAGAGATCCGCTCATGCCGGCCTTTTCGATATCGCGTGCATCGCGGAAGAATTCTTGCAACGCGTATTGCACCCCACGACCGGTCGCCTCGACACGTCCGGCGATGCCACCTGCGTTCAGCGGTTTGCCCGTTACACAGGCGCGCGCGTTGATGTCTGTGGTGTTCATCCGTGCATATTGGTCGGCCATCCATGCCATCTCACGCTCGCCCGTACCCATGTCAGGCGCAGGAACGTTTTGGGAGGGGTGGATCAGGTCGCGCTTGGCCAGTTCATAGGCGAAACGACGGGTGATTTGTTCAAGTTCGTATTCGTCCCACTCACGCGGATCGATGCAAAGACCACCTTTGGAGCCACCAAACGGCGCCTCGACCAGCGCGCATTTGTAGGTCATCAGGGCTGCGAGCGCCTCGACCTCGTCTTGGTTTACGCTGGTTGCATACCGAATGCCACCCTTTACCGGCTCCATGTGTTCAGAGTGAACAGAGCGATACCCTGTAAAGGTCTTGATCTCTCCGCGTAGTCTGACACCGAAACGGACCGTATAGGTCGCGTTACATACCCGGATTTTCTCTTCCAAACCCGGCGGCAGATCCAACAATCCAACCGCACGGTTGAACATTAAATCTACGCTTTCTCTGAAACTCGGCTCGTTTGCTACGCTCATTTTGTACCTCTGATGACATGCAACGAATTTGCGCCAATTGGCTAAGGTAACTATGCCCTATTATTGAGGGCGCGCGAGCAAATTCGACGAGTTTCTTCGGTTGAACGCTCAATTTTTAGTCAAAATGAAAACTTTTTTAAGGATTGCGGGTTTCTGCTTTGCAGCACCAGCGATGTTTGCGCTAGCGGCCTGCGTCTGCCGGAAACTCTTCGCGGCATTGGCCACAGAATTGGGCGAAGCGTGCCTTATTTCGGCCTGATTCCAACTTCAATGAAGACGTCGAGGGAGTGTATCTGACGCGATGTCAGACACAAAGCCCGTGAACCGACGAGGACACCATGCGTGTTACAAGACGACATAGCCGACTGACTCATTTGCGCCGCTTTGCAACGCGTTTTCAGCGCGACGAAAGCGGCAGCATGATCTTTTTCGGCATTATCGTCTTTCTTGTAATGTTGATGGTGGGCGGGATCGGCGTCGATTTCATGCATGCTGAAATGCGCCGCACCAAGCTTCAGGATACCTTGGACCGCGCCGTTCTTGCAGCCGCCTCTCTGGATCAGGACTTGCCTGCGCAGGACGTGATCGAGGACTATTTCGCCAAGGCCGGTATGAGCGATCATCTTGGCGACGTCGTCGTGGATGAGGGGCTGGGCTATAAGTCCGTGACAGCCACCGCCAACACCACGATGGATACGCAATTCATGAACCTGGCCGGTGTCAGCACGCTCGCTATGTCCGCCGCGAGCGCCGCAGAAGAGCGCATTGGTGGCGTCGAGATCTCTATGGTTCTGGACGTCTCTGGCTCGATGAGCTGGAACTCGCGTCTGGCCAACCTCAAGGTCGCGGCAAAAGATTTCATCGACACGCTGACCACAACAACAGAGCCGGGCAAGCTGTCGATTTCTATCGTCCCCTATGCAACGCAGGTCTCTGCCCCCAGCCACCTTATGGCCGAGCTGAATGTTTCGACAGAACATGACTATTCCAACTGCGTCAACTTTGACGCAAGCGACTATACCGAGACCGGCCTTGATTTCACCGAAACCCTGAAACGCACCATGCACTTCAGCCCCTGGAGCGATTTCGACGGGCGACCCTATGATCCAAAACGTCTGGTCAGCAGCCCTGTATGCGAACCAAACACCGACGCAAGCAGGCAGATTCAGGTTCTGCAGAATGACGCGACTGCATTGAAAACATTCGTGGATTCCATGTGGGCCGGCGGAAACACCTCGATTGACGTTGGCATGAAGTGGGGCACGGCGCTGCTGGATCCTTCGATGCAGCCGACGATCAACACGCTGATCAACAACGGCTCTGTGCCTGGTGATTTCACAGAGCGCCCCTATGCCTATGACGCAGGGCAGACGCTTAAAGTCATCGTGCTGATGACTGACGGGCAGAACACATCGCAATACTACATCGAACCGGACTACCGCGAAGGCGAGTCCAATATCTGGTGGAACGATCAGGAAGAGGTTTATTCCGTTTATATCGGTCAAGATACCGGCGACGAGGACAATGACGGCAACACCGAAGAGCCTATGTTCTATTGGCCGCATCTGAACGACTGGCGCGACCACGCCTATGGCGAAGGGACATATGACGAGACGCAGGTCACATGGCAGTGTCGCTCTTACCGCCGCAATGGATCCTGCCGTCGCTATCGCAAGATCCGCAAGGTGGTGACCGTCAACGAGCCCGGCTCTGCCGAAGTTCTGAGCTATGGCGATCTGTGGGCCTATACCTCAATTGAACACAACGTCGAGCATCACTATGAGCCGTGGATGAACTACTGGGATGCCCAGGCAGACTGGTACAATGGCGTATTTGATGCCGTTGGCAGCACGGAAAAGAACAACCGCACAAAAGACATCTGTGACCAGGCCAAAGAGGAAGGCATCGTTGTCTTTACCATTGGGTTTGAGGCCCCTTCTTCGGGTCAGGCCGTTCTGCAGGATTGTGCCAGCTCTGACAGCCACTATTTCGACGTGCAAGGGCTTGAAATCTCTGACGCTTTCGCCGCGATTGCCTCGTCGATCCGCCAGCTGAGGTTGACGCAATGATCGCGCGGATTGCCACATATCTGCGCGCGTTCCGGCGCAACGAGGACGGCAACGCCGTCGTCGAGTTCGCCCTGCTGGTTCCGATCTTTATCTTTTTCATGATGGCTGCTGTAGAAGTAGGCCTGATGTCGATCCGCAATACGATGCTGGAACGCGGGCTGGATCAGACCGTGCGCTGGATCCGCCTGAACACCGGGGCCGCGCCGACACATGCCGAGCTTAAGCAGATGATCTGTTCACACGAAGTCGTGCCGGACTGTATGGAAAACCTACAGCTTGAAATGGTGCGCCGCGACATTCGCAATTGGCAGGATATGCCCAGCGAAGTGTCTTGCTCGGATCGCTCCCTAGAAGTGCAACCCATGGCAAATTTGAGCTTCGGCAGCGACAACGAGCTGATGATCCTGCGTGCCTGTGCCAAATATCAACCGATCTTTCCAAGCACGTGGTTCACCAGCGAGCTGACTTTGGACGAAGCAGGTGATGCCCACCTGATCGCGATGACCGCCTTTGTGCAGGAGCCGCGCTAATGTTGAAACGCAAATTCCTGTCAGCCCTGAGAAATTTCCGAGACGACACACGTGGTGTTATCTCGATCGAAATGGTGGTTATCCTGCCGCTGCTGCTTTGGTCCTTTGCGGCGGTCGCCACGTTCTTTGACGCATACCGCGCCCGCTCGTTGGCTGAAAAAGCGGCCTTTACCATCAGTGATATGCTGTCGCGGGAAACCAACGCGGTGAATGCGCAATACATCACCAACACACGCACCCTGTTTGACGAGCTTGCAAGCTCGCAAACCGACAGTTCACTGCGTGTGAGTGTGATCAGCTGGAACTCTGCCCTTAACGCCTATGAGATCGACTGGTCCGAGGCCCGCGGCACACGCCTGATTGCGCTGGAAAACTCTGACATGGACGAGCTGGAACCCAGTTTGCCAGTCATGTCCGACAGTGATGTTTTGATCCTGGTCGAGACGCTGGGATCTTACACTCCGATGCTGAATGTCGGCATTGGTAGCGCGTCAATTGACACGTTCGTCTTTACCCGCCCCCGGTACGCGCCTCAGCTGGTTTTCGAGGGCTCTAGTCCCGCGTGACACCACGCTCGACCAGAAGCGCTTCGATAATCTGTGCCATAGCCTTTGCCTGATGTCCGGGCGCAACGCCCCCTACCCCGACGCGGCGACCAAGCCGCCACCACAGACCAGGTGCCCAGCGCGTTGTTTCTGCCTTGGACTCTGCGATCAGCATAAAGCCGTTGGACGGTTTCAACGCGAACACACCGCGCTCGACCCGTCTGATGACATCAATCGGTATGATTTCTTCGCCGGTGCTGGTGTGCAACCCCTCACGCGTCAAAATGATACGATCCTTTGTGGCGCGAAAGGTTCGGACGGCCATACCGATGGACGCAAAGCCAAAGACCACCAGAAACACTTGCCACCCAAAGCTGGGTGGCGTGTTCATCGCCACATAGACAAGCATAAAGCCCAATACGCTTTGCATAGACACCGCAAGCCAGCGACGGGGCACCGAGGCGCCGACTTCGGCCAGAATTTCGTCGTTCATAGGATCCTCCGCTATGCGCAGCAGCCGTTAGTACGGCATCGGATGCGCACGATGTGCGGCGTCAATATCCTTCATGACCTCGGCGCTCAAGACCAGATCCTTGCCGTCAATGATATGCGCAAGCTGATCGACCGTGGTGGCCCCAAAGATCGCGGACATCATAAAGGGGCGCTGCATACACCACGCCAAGGCCATGTGAACCGGATCAAGCCCGTGTTTTTGCGCGATCGCGAGATAGGCTTCAACCGCCTCCGGAGCCCGCTCGGAAACCCGCCCTCCAAGGTTGCTGCTAAGCGACATACGAGAGCCGTCAGGCACCGCACCGTTGCGATATTTGCCCGTCAGATATCCCGTCGCCAATGGTGAAAACGCCATGAGCCCCACGTTTTCGTTCACAGAAAGCTCTGCCAAATCAGTATCATAGAGGCGACACATCATGGAGTATTCGTTCTGAATGCTGGCGACGCGCGGCAGGCCCTTGTCCTCGGAAAGCCGCAGCCATTGTGCGGTGCCCCAGGCGCTTTCGTTGGACAGACCAAAGGCCCTGATCCGGCCCTTGTCGACTTCTTTCTGCAAAGCCTCCAGCGCGTCTTCGATATGCGCCAGCGTCTCGGCCTTGTTTTGGGAGGACGGGTCATAGGTCCAGTTCTTGCGGAACATATAGCTGCCACGGTTGGGCCAGTGAAATTGGTAAAGGTCGATATAGTCCGTCTTAAGGCGCTTGAGCGATCCTTCGATGGCCTCAGGAATGGTCTTTGACGAAATCGGCGCCCCGTCGCGCCAGATCTTCATTCCTTCGCCCGAGTGCTTGGTCGCCAGAACCACCTCGTCGCGGCGGCCGGTTTTTTCAAACCAATTGCCCAAAAACTCTTCAGAGCGGCCGGTGTGTTCCGCGGCAATCGGGTTCACCGGATACATTTCGGCCGTGTCCCAGAAATCGATCCCAGCGTCCAACGCCATATCCATCTGACGTTGCGCGTCGTCTTCTGCGGTTTGGGTGCCAAAGGTCATGGTCCCAAGGCTGAGGGCCGAGACCGTGATATCGCTTTGTCCGAGTGGGTTACGCTTCATGGTACTGCCCCTTTTACTGTTACCAGTGACATAGCTATGGCTTTGAGGGCCTAACGCAACCGCTTTGTCGCAAGTTTCCGCTTGGGGGGCTGTATTTGAGAAATTGCGATTGAGAACAAAATAAGAACATTGTATTTTTTGAGCATGTCGACTCACCCGCTGAAACGAGACCGCGAACGCCCGCCCCCAAACCTGACCCTCGCGCCGGATGTCTCGTTGCGGCAGGGACGGCTGCACGAGGCCTGCGGACCTGCACGGCGCTCTCTGGCGCTTTGGGTGGCCAGCCAGATGCAGGGGCCGGTGTTCTGGATCTCGCCACCTTGGACCGTCGAGCGGCTGTATCCGCAGGGCATCAAACAGCTGCTGCATCCGGGCCGCGTGACCTTTCTGTCGCCCACCCGTGCCGAAGATGTGCTGTGGACCCTTGAAGAGGTGCTGCGCAGTGGCGAAGTGCCCCTGGCCATCGGTGATCTGCCCGGGCTTCCGGCGCTGACGCCCGTGCGTCGCCTGCATCTGGCCGCAGAACAGGGCGGCGCGGCGGCGGGCCGGCAGCCTTTGGGCCTTATCCTGACCCCTGCCGAAGGTGGCGCAGCCGGGGTGGAAAGCCGCTGGCATATGGCGCCCCGTCACACCCGTGGCCTGAACTCATGGGATCTGAAACGTCTGCGCGCCCGCACCGCGCCCGTCAAAGAGTGGCCAGTCACACTCGGCCCGCGGGGCTTTGCCATTGCCGAGCCTCAGAAATCACCCATTGGGACCGGAAAGCCGAAAAACGACCTTGCAAAGGTCGAATAAACACAAGCGACATCCCTCTCAAAGGCGTCTATCCTAAAGATGATATGCGCCTCTTCATTTCCTTTTCCGCCCTGTTCTTATCGGTCATCTTCCTACAGCTTTCCAACGGCGGGCTTGGGCCACTTGACGCGCTGAGCGGCATTGCACTGGGGTTTTCCACCGAACAGATCGGCCTGATGGGGTCAGCGCACTTCCTTGGCTTTTTCATCGGCTGTTGGTGGGCCCCTCGCTTGATGGGAGATGTCGGCCACTCGCGCGCCTTTGCGGTGTTTACAGCAATTGGTGCCATCGGCCTGTTGATGCACTTTCTCATCATCGATCCGGTCGCATGGGCCATCATGCGGATCGCAGCGGGATTTTGCATCGCGGGCAGCTATACGGTGATCGAGGCCTGGCTGCACGCCAAGCTGACCAATGACATCCGCGCCCGGGCAATGGGCACCTATCGGGTTGTCGACATGGGGGCTTCTTTGGCCGCACAGATGGTGATCTCGGTCCTAGAGCCCGCCTCCTATGTGTCCTACAATATCCTCGCGCTTGTGTGTTGTGCAGCGATCATTCCGCTGACCCTGACCAAGGCCACCCAGCCCGCCATGCCGGATGCGCCACGCTTGCGCCCACGTCTTGCGATGATCAGCTCTCCGCTTGCGGTGGCTGGTGTGATCGTCGCAGGCATCACCTCGGCCAGTTTCCGGATGGTTGGGCCGATCTATGGGCAGGAAATCGGGCTGACCCAGGCGCATATCGGCTGGTTTCTGGCTGCCTTTGTGGCCGGCGGCGCGCTGGCGCAGCTGCCAATGGGGTGGCTTGCGGACAAATACGACCGGCGCTGGGTGCTGATCTGGATTTCGGCGGCCTCTATCTTTGCCTGTATCGCCACGGCAGCCTTCGGAGGCAGCCCCACCGCCACGATGATGCTGGGCGGCTTGGTTGGCTTTGTCACCTTTCCGATCTTTTCGATTGCGTCAGCCCACGCCAATGACTTTGCAAGCGACGATCAGAGGGTCGAGCTGGCCGCCAGCCTGATGTTCTTTTTTGCTGTCGGCGCAATCGCCGCGCCCTATATCGCCTCGACTCTGATTTCCAGCTTTGGCCCCTCGGCGCTGTTTTTGCTGATCTCGATTGGGCATCTGTTTCTGGTGGCCTTCGGCCTGTGGCGGATGCGCTCGCGTCCAACCGAAGAAACCCGAACCCGCTATATCTGGACGCCGCGCACGTCCTTTATCATTGGGCGATTGACCGGGCGGTCCGCGCGCGGTGAAGATCACAGCAGCTAACCCTGCCGCTACTCACCATGCGCGCGTCAAAATCGTTAGAATTTGGTGATGACAGTCGCGCCTACGGCTTGGAATTTATCCATGTTCATCAATGCCTCTGGCGCGTCCTCAAGGCTGATTTGATCGCCGACCAATAGCTGGGGATCCAGTTTGCCCGACCCGATCATATCCAGCATCGCGCCGTATCGATGCGCCTGCATTCCATGCGATCCCAGAATCTCTAGCTCTTTGGCAATCACTTTGCCCATCGGCACCTGCGGGTCGGCATGATCGCCTGCCATCAGCCCAACCTGAACATGCTTGCCACGGGGGCGCAGGTTCAGGATCGAGTTAAAGCATGTCACCTGATGGCCCAGCGCATCTAGCGACACATGGGCGCCCCCGCGTGTCAGATCCAGAACCGCCTCGGGCACATCCGCGACGTCACCGCCATTCACCACAGCAGCCGCCCCCAACTGCTTGGCCATCGCAAGTTTGTCTTCGTCAAGATCAATCGCCACGACATTTGCACCGACAGCATTGGCGATCATCACCGCCGAAAGCCCGACGCCACCGCAGCCGTGCACCGCCACCCATTGACCCGCACCGACCTTGCCCTGATCGACCACCGCCCGAAACGACGTGGCAAAGCGGCACCCGAGGCTGGCCGCAGTTGCGAAATCCATGCTGTCAGGCAAGGCAACAAGGTTAAGGTCTGCCTGATGGACCGCAACATATTCTGCGAATGACCCCCAATAGGTGAACCCAGGCTGTTCCTGTTGCGCGCAGACCTGCTGATGCCCCGCGTGACACTCGGAACACGACCCACAGCCCGCGATGAACGGTACTGTCACCCGGTCGCCAACGCGCCAGCGCGTGACGGCTTTGCCCACCGCGGAGATCACCCCTGCAAGCTCATGTCCGGGGACATGTGGCAGATCGATGTCGCTGTCATGCCCCATCCAACCGTGCCAATCGCTGCGGCAAACCCCTGTCGCCTCGACCTTGATCACAACCCCATGCGGCTCGGGTGTGGGATCTGGCAAAGACACAACCTTCGGCGCTTGTTCGAATTTTTCGTAGAGAACGGCTTTCATAGAGGGTCACCTTCAGGGATGGAGTTTGGCGGAGCAGAGTCGCAGAGTTCTAATAAACCTCTTCGCCAATCTTAGACCATAGCGAAAAAGTCAGGCGCGCTAGACACCGCGCCAGTCCAGATACAAACGAAACAACTGTTGCTGTGTGCTGATTCCCAATTTGGCGTATGCATTCCGGCGATGGGACTTCACTGTTGGCATCGCGATGCCAAGGTGCAGGCTGATCGACAGGCTGGAATAGCCCTTCAAGATCATCTGCAGAATTTCCGCCTCGCGCGACGATAAAACCTCGCGTCCAAAGCTGCCCAGCGGCAACGGCGCAGCAGGGTCAGGCGCTAGCGTATCAGCGTGGTCCGCAGCAATCCTATTAAACGCAACGCGGATCAGCGGCAGAAACAGCTTTAGCGGTGCAAGATCAGCCTCGGGCACACCGCCCGCAACCGCATTTCGTGCCAGACTGATTTCGCCAACCACGTCGTCAGGCAGATCTATCAGAACCGAGACCTCTTGCATCCCCGCAGGCCAGCCCGGTGTGCGATAGCCGATTTCCTCGCTGGCATCGGCCACCACATCTACGCCCGCAGAGACCCAATTGTCAGGCGCAAGATCCGCCATGCGCACGACGCCCTCTCGCAACCCGCTTTCGATCGCATTGAACACGGGATTGATCTCGTAGGTTGCACGTACATAAAGCTGCACCGCAGCTTTAGAGGCCGCGTCTGGATAGCTATCGGCCAGATAAACCGGAGCAGCCGCGCGTCGGTTCAACACCGCAAACCCCGCCTCGCACGGGAAAATCATCTGTACCGCTTGGATAAGCTGTGCTGCGTCGGGCGTGCCGTCCAGAACCTCGGCGATGCGCTCAATAAAACGATGATGATCTGAAATTTGCACGCGTCGATCTTTCGGCCTCATCCCTTGGGATGATAGTTTTGAAATCCTCTGCACCCTATCCTGCAGAAAAGGAGTTTTGGTATGGACCACGCCCCCATCACGCTTGAACACGCAGCCGTCCGACGCGCATTGGATCACATCGACGCAGTACAGACAATGCGCGCACTGTTTGTCGAGCTGGGCGAAGGCCAAGCGGTGCAACCCCCTCAGACCGTCACGGAATTCCCGCAGGGCGGCGACTTCATCACCTATCTGGGCGCGTTGGGCAAAGCCGGTGTCTTTGGCGCGAAGCTCTCGCCGTATCTGCCGCAGGAAAACGGTGCATTGATCACGGCGTGGACGGTTTTGATGTCGATGCAAAGCGGCACGCCCTTGGCCATGCTGGATGCAGGCGCACTGACCACAGAACGCACCGCCGCGACCACTGCTCTGGCTGTGGACCATCTGGCCGCCACGGGGCGCGCATTCACCCTTGCGATCATAGGAACCGGCGCGATTGCACAGGCGCATTTGCGCTATGTCGCACCCTTGCGCGACTGGAACAGCATTCGGGTTTATTCCCCCTCTTTGGCGGCGAATACGGATCTTCAAAACACATGGCATGCGCTGGACCCTCGTGTGCAATCCGCGCCGGATGCGGCAAAAACCGTGGACAATGCAGATGTGGTCATGCTCTGCACCTCTTCGGGCACGCCGGTGATTGATACGACGCTTTTGAAACTCGGCTGCCTTGTGACGTCGATCAGCACCAATGTCGCGCAGGCCCATGAGGTTGATCCGGCCTTTCTGCCCTTGGCCGACGTCTATTGCGACTATCGCCAGACCACCCCCTCTAGCGCGGGCGAAATGGTCATCGCCCAAAGGGACCACGGCTGGTCCCCATCAGACATCTGCGGTGACTTGGCCGATCTTGCGGTGGGCCGATGTGCAAAACCTTCAGGACAGCGACCAGTCTTCTTTCGCTCTATCGGTTTGGGACTAGAAGACATCGCTATCGCCCATGCTATCTATCAACAGGCCCGCCCCTAGGAGATTCCACCATGCAAATCGAGCCCTTTAAAGTCGAAATCTGGATGAACGACTGGGAGACCCGCTGCCAATACAATCTTGCCGAAACCTGCGTTGCCAGCATCACCGTCGAAGAGCTGCTGCGCTTGTCTGGGCGCAATTCAGACGATCTGTCCGAGCTGTTGTCGATGAAACTGACCTATGGGGCAATCGAGGGCTCGGATCGTCTGCGCACTGCAATCGCGTCGCTTTATGAGGCGCAGCCCATCGACAAGATCACCGTCACCCACGGCACCATTGCGGCGAATATGCTGGTCCACAAAGCGCTGGTGGCGCGAGGGGACCATGTGGTGTCGATCGTGCCGACGTATCAGCAGCACTATTCAATCCCCGCCAGTATCGAGGCCGAGGTCGACACCCTGCGCCTTAAGGCCGAAGACGATTTCCTGCCGGACCTCGCAGCCTTACGCGCGCTGGTGCGTCCGGACACGAAACTGATCGCGCTGACCAATCCGAATAACCCCACCGGCGCACAAATGGACCGCGCTATGTTGGTTCAGATCGCCCAGATTGCGCGTGAAGTTGGCGCCTATATCCTATGTGACGAAGTTTATCGCGGCACCGGACAATCCGGCGACGGTTGGGTGCCCTCAATTGTCGACGTCTATGAAAAGGGCATCGCGACTGCGGGCATGTCCAAGGCCTATTCGCTTGCTGGCCTGAGACTGGGGTGGGTTGTGGCCCCCAAAGAGGTCACAGAGCAGATCCTGATCCATCGGGATTATGACACGATTTCGGTGGGCATGATCAACGATCATTTCGCAGCTATTGCGTTGGAAAGTCGAGATAAAATTCTTGCCCGTAGCCACAAGATTGCGCGGGACAATCTAGCCATTCTGTCGACTTGGGTGGACGAGCAACCCCGTGTGTCCTGGGTCAAACCCAGCGCGGGCACCACCGCCATGCTGAAGCTGGACGTGCCGATGACATCACGCGAATTCTGTCTGGGTCTTTTGAAAAACACAGGCGTCATGCTGACGCCGGGCGATGCCTTTGACATGGAGGGCAATGCGCGCATCGGCTATTGCAACAGCACCGATGTGCTGCGCAAAGGGCTGGCGTTGATGGGACAATATCTGGATGGGCTGGGCTAACGCCCACAGCCATTGCGTGAAAGCGGCGCGAGGCCCTAGAACTGGCTTCGGCTTTGCGCTAGGGAGAGCGCGAACGAACGAAGGATAGCTTTATGGCGCGCCACCTCATCACCTCTGCCATTCCTTACATCAATGGCATCAAACATCTGGGCAATCTGGTCGGCAGCCAGCTTCCTGCGGATCTGTTCGCCCGCTATCAGCGCGCGCGGGGCCATGAGGTGCTGTTTCTGTGCGCAACCGACGAACACGGCACACCGGCAGAACTTGCGGCGGCCAAAGCTGGCAAACCCGTTGCAGAATACTGCGCCGAGATGCATGAGGTTCAGGCCAAAATCGCAGAGGGGTTCCGCCTGTCCTTTGACCATTTCGGGCGCAGTTCTTCGCCGCAGAACCAAAAGCTGACGCAGCATTTTGCAGGCCAGCTGGCGGACAACGGCCTGATCCGCGAAGTCTCGGAAACCCAGATCTATTCCCATGCAGACGGTCGCTTTTTGCCGGATCGCTACATCGAAGGTACCTGCCCGAACTGCGGATTTGAAAGCGCGCGGGGCGATCAATGCGACAACTGCACCAAACAGCTTGATCCGACCGATCTGATCAATCCCTACTCCACCATTTCAGGCTCGACCGATCTGGAAGAGCGCGAGACCAAGCACCTCTATCTGCGCCAGTCTGAGATGCGCGAAAAGCTGGGCGAATGGATCGACAGCAAACATGACTGGCCTGTCCTGACCACGTCGATTGCCAAGAAATGGCTGAACGACGGTGACGGCCTTCAGGACCGCGGCATCACCCGCGATCTGGACTGGGGCGTGCCCGTCAAAAAAGGCGACGCAGACTGGCCTGGCATGGAAGGCAAAGTCTTTTACGTGTGGTTTGACGCACCGGTTGAATATATCGCCTGCGCGCAGGAATGGGTCGACGCTGGCAAATGCGAAGACTGGGCGCGTTGGTGGCGCACCGACAAAGGCGCCGAGGATGTCACCTATACGCAGTTCATGGGCAAAGATAACGTGCCCTTCCACACCCTGTCCTTTCCGGTCACTATTTTCGGGTCGGGCGAGCCTTGGAAGCTGGTCGATTACATCAAATCCTTCAACTACTTGAACTATGACGGCGGCCAGTTCTCGACCTCGCGCGGGCGCGGCGTCTTTATGGATCAGGCGCTAGAGATCCTTCCCGCTGACTACTGG
>NZ_CAXREH010000159.1:0-8283 GCF_964229375.1 Cognatishimia sp. | reverse complement strand
TTGGATCAGCACCATGGGCAAGAAAAACGAACCCAATGTGGGCGCGATTTATCGGTTCTATAAAGGTGAGTTGCGGCAGATGTTCTCAGAGCTGACCATCCCCAATTCGATCTGTTTTCACCCAAGTGCCCCCCTTGCGCTTTTTGCGGATACGGCCAAGCAGCGCATCGACAGCGTCGCGCTTGATCCGGCCACAGGATGGCCCGTGGGTGCGCGCGAGACCTATCTGGACCTGTCAGATCAAGATCTGAACCCGGATGGGTCCGTCTTTGATGTCAAAGGGCGACTTTGGAACGCCCAATGGGGCGCATCGCGGGTTGCCTGCTATGAGGACGGTGTTTGCGTCGATGCCGTAGAGATCCCGACCTCTCAGGCGACGTGTCCGGCCTTTGGCGGCGCAGAGGGCACAACGCTGTTTGTGGCCTCGTCCAACTATGATCTGACCGACGCGCAGGCCGGAATGACCTTTGCCAAGGCGATGCCCGTGAAAGGCATCCCCGAGCCGCGCGTCATCGTCGATTAACCGCGAGGGATGCGCAATTGGGCGATCGTGCCCGCCCGTCCCGGTCCAAACGTCAGATCGCCGCCGTGTTCCAACGCGATTGATGAAACAATCGTCAGTCCCATCCCAAAGCCCTTGGCGGACTGCGCGTTTGGCCCGCGTTTGAAGGGCAGGGTGAGTTTTTCAAGATCGTCCGCAAGGGGCTTGCCGCCTTCGTCTTCGACCAGAATGCGCACGTCGCTGGCGTCTGCCTCTAGATGAATGGTGGCGTTGCGCCCGTATTTCAACGCGTTGTCGATCAGGTTTCCAATCGCACGTTTCAGGGCCAGGGGGCGGCCCATGACCAACAGAGGGCTGCCTTCCTCGAGTTCGTTCTGCCTTTGACGCGACATAAAGATGCTGCGGCCTTCGTCAAAAACGATGTTTTGCATCGGCTCAAGGCGCACGGGGCTGCCCATGTCTTCATAATCGGCCACGATCGCTTCGACCAAGGACGTGAGCGAGAGCTTTCTTGGGGCTTCGGTGCTGAGTTCGGCGCGGGTGTAGGTCAGAACGCTTTCGATAATCCCGGTCATCTGATCGATGTCCGCCTCGAATTTACGCCGCAGCTCAAAATCTTCGATCATTGAGGCGCGCAGCCTCAGGCGGGTTGCAGGCGTGCCAAGGTCGTGGCTGACGCCTGACATAATCACAGCGCGCTCGGACAGGTGTTTACGCTCTTCTTCGCGATAGGCGTTGACCGCTTCGATGATGGCGCGCAATTCCGCGGGGCCGGTCAGCTGAATTTGCTTGGTGCGATCCGTGGTCTTTCTGTCGCTGAGGGTTTTGGCGAAGTCAGTAAAGCGCGACGCAAGGCTCACGGCAAAGCCGATGATGGAAACCACCGACACCAGTGCAAGCAAAATGGCCAGAAGGCGACGATCACTTGGCGAGGCGCTGCAATGCCAGACGCCCATTCCCGAAATGCGAAGCCACTCCTTGTCACCCGCTTTGACCAACAGGACCGCATCGCTGCAATACCGCGCCATCAGCATGGTGAATGCGCCAAGCGCGTCGCGGGATGACCGCCCATCGCTCAGATCCAGTTCAGACAGCGGGTAACGCAGTTTCGGTGAGATCGCCGCGATTTTCAGCGGCGTATCGGCGCGAAGTTCAAACGAGCTGTCCCCGACGGCCAGAAACGTCACCAACGTCGGGCGCGGGATTTGGGTCATGCGTTCAAAGTTACCCTGATTGGCAAGGGCCGCGTCCTGCTCTGATAGGGGCGACACCCGAAGTTCGCTCGGCAAGGGTTCCCCAAACAACAAATGGTCAAAAAGAACGTGGCCACGATGCTGCGCCAGGAACAGATGCTGGGTCCAGGCGTTCGACGAAATCAGCCACAGGCCGGTCGAGATCATCCCCGTCACAAAGGCAAATAGGATCATCGCGATGCTGGCGTTCTTCAGGCTGTTCATGCGTCGGTCGCGATAACGTCTACAGCCCAGACATAGCCGACGCCCCGTTGCGTTTTGAGCATCTGAGGTTTCTTTGGATTGTCCTCGACCTTTGAGCGCAACCGCCCAACCAGCATATCAATCGCGCGGCCACTGACATCCTGATTGTCGGCGGTGCTGTCGGTGATGTTCAGCCCCTCCACGATCTCTTCGCGGGTCAGCGGGATATGCGGGTTGGCAAGGAACACCTGTAGCAAAGCCAGCTCGCGTTGCGACAGGGCCACCTGATAGCCCGCAGGCGACATGACCTCGTCTGTGCGCGCATCATGTGACCAGCCTGCAAAGGCATAGCTTGTCTGGCGCCGCCGATGTGACAAAGAGGCGCTGCGTCTAGATCGGGTCAGAACCGCCTTGATGCGTGCCATCAGCAACTCGGCGTTGAAAGGTTTGGCGATATAGTCGTCCGCGCCCACCGAATAGCCCGACATACGCTGCTGGTCCGTGGACAGGGCCGAGACCATGATAATCGGAACATTGTGCTCTTTGCGGATGTTGGCACAGATCTCGATGCCGCTTTCCTCGCCCAGCATCACGTCCAGCAAAATCAGATCAATGCGTCCACTGTCAAAGTGCTTTTTTATGTCCACTTCACCTGTTGCCGGCAGTGCAATCGTGCCGTGCTTTTGCAGATACCGAGTCAGCATTTGGCGCATTTCAGTATCGTCTTCGACTACCAATATTCGGGGAATCGACAAACGGCTTTCCTTTCTTGGCGGGCTTATCCCATGGGTGCCCGGGAGTTTTGTAACACTGTGCAACAAAAGCAATCTCTTTGTAACACCCTGTAACGGCAGAGCTGAAATTCTGGCGTTAAGCCATGATTCAGGTGGATAGCCGGGTTGAGCACAGTGCAAGGCTGCGATTAGCAATATGCAGCCCCATTCGGGCTTCGTTTAATCGAGGGAGGATACCTTAATGAACAGAATTTCTACGACAGTTTCCGCAGTCGCGCTGATGATCTCAGGCGCTGCATTCGCTGAACCACAGGCCGAGGTGCTGCACTGGTGGACATCCGGTGGCGAAGCAAAATCGGTTGCAGTTCTGCAACAAGAGTTTGCCGACAACGGCGGTACCTGGACCGATATGCCAGTTGCTGGCGGTGGCGGCGACGCAGCCATGCAAGCACTGCGTGCACGTGTTCTGGCCGGCAACGCGCCAACAGCCGTTCAGCTGAAAGGCCCAGCAATCCAAGAATGGTACGAAGAAGGCGTTCTGGCGGACATCTCTTCTGTAGCGGAAGCACAGGGTTGGGCAGACGTACTGCCAGCATCCATCGCAGGCCACATGAAGTGCGAAGGCACATGGTGTGCGGCGCCGGTAAACGTTCACCGCGTTGACTGGATCTGGGCAAACGCTGACGTTCTGGAATCCAACGGCATCGCAATGCCAACCAGCTGGGACGAATTCAACGCCGCCGCAGAAAAGCTGCAAGCGGCAGGCATCATCCCACTGGCACACGGTGGTCAGGCATGGCAGGACGCAACAGTGTTCGAAGCTGTTGCTCTGGGCATCCTGGGTTCAGACGGATACCGCAAGGCATTCGTAGACCTGGATCAGGCCACTCTGACATCTCCTGAAATGGTTGCTGTCTTTGACCAAATGCGCACCATGCGTGGTTTTGTCGACCCGAACTTCCCTGGCCGTGACTGGAACCTGGCGACCGCAATGGTCATGAATGGCGAAGCCGCATTCCAAATCATGGGTGACTGGGCGAAGGGTGAATTCCTGGCAGCAGGCAAAGCGCCTGGCGAGGACTTCCTCTGCGCATCTACACCGGGTGAGGGTTTCCTTTACAACGTGGACAGCTTTGCAATGTTCGCAGTTGACGGTGGCGACAAACAAGCAGGTCAGGCTCTGCTGGCCGAGCTGATCGTTGGTAAGAACTTCCAGAAGGTCTTCAACCTGAACAAAGGCTCTATCCCAGCGCGGACAGACGTTGCTCTGGACGAGTTTGACAGCTGTGCGATTTTGTCCTCTGATGAGATGGCAGCTTCCAACGAAGGTGGCTCTCTGCTGCCAAGCTATGCACACGGCATGGCGCTGCGCGGCGCGCAATCCGGTGCAATCACCGACGTTGTGACACAGCACTTCAACTCTGACATGTCCTCTGAAGACGCGGTGAACGCACTTTGGGCAGCAGTCGCAAACAGCCTGTAATTTACCAAGTGTAAAAGGCTTAAGTTCCCCGCCGCATTATGCGGCGGGGCCATTCACCCCAAGGGGTACAAAGACATGAAATTTCTTGAAGATCATCTGCCAAAGATCATGCTGGCACCGTCCTTTGTCGCCGTACTGGTTTTTGTTTACGGCTTCATCGCTTGGACCGCATGGGTCTCTCTGACAAAATCAAGGCTTCTGCCCAAATACGAGATTGAGGGCTTTATCCAATACGACCGGCTGTTTGCATCGCTGCGTTGGGACACCGCCTTTAGCAACCTGTTCCTGTTCGGCGCGCTGTTCATTGGCATTTCGATGATCCTTGGATTGGTTCTGGCCATTTTTCTGGATCAGAACATTCGCACCGAAGGCGCAATCCGTACCATTTATCTTTATCCGATGGCGCTCTCTATGATCGTGACCGGCACCGCGTGGAAATGGATCCTGAACCCGGGACTTGGCCTGGAGGCTATGGTGCGCGGCTGGGGATTTGAGAACTTCACTTTCGACTGGCTCGTGAACCCGGACATGGCGATCTATACGGTTGTGATCGCGGCCATCTGGCAAAGCTCTGGATTTGTGATGGCGCTTTTCCTCGCAGGCCTGCGCTCTGTTGACGGAGAAATCATCAAAGCGGCGCAGATCGACGGTATTCCCGCATGGCGGATCTATTCCGCGATCATCATTCCCGCGATGGCACCGATCTTTTTGTCTGCCTTCATCGTGCTTGCCCACCTTGCGATCAAGAGTTTTGACCTTGTGATTGCTCTGACAGGCGGCGGCCCAGGCTTTGCGACGGATTTGCCTGCAACCTACATGTTCGCAATGGCGTTCTCTCGCGGCGACATTGGTCAGGCGGCCAGCTCTGCCATGGTCATGATGATGGTCGTCTTCGCAATCGTCGTTCCTTACCTCTACTCCGAATTGCGAGCGAAAAATGGCTGACTCTGCTATGACATTTAACTCAGAAACGCCCGCCAGCCCGGCACAAAGCCCGATCGGCAAACTGGTCCTGCGCTGGCTGCTATATGTCCTTCTTGGTGCGTTCGCGCTGTTCTATCTGGCGCCGCTGTTTGTGATGGTCACCACATCGCTGAAAAGCCTCGAAGAGATCAGAACCGGTGACCTGCTATCGCTGCCACGCGAAGTGACATTTGACGCCTGGTCGACCGCTTGGTCCAGCGCCTGTACGGGGATCCAGTGTGAAGGTGTTCAGCCTTACTTCTGGAACTCTGTTCTGATCGCCGTCCCTGCGGTGATGCTGTCCACGCTGATCGGTGCTGTGAACGGATATGTTGTGGCGCAATGGCGCTTTCCCGGTGCCAACCTGTTCTTTGCTTTGATGCTGTTTGGCTGCTTCATCCCGTTTCAGGTGGTTCTGCTGCCGATGGCGCGGATGCTGGGGCTGATGGGGATCGCGGGCACTATTCCGGGTCTGATCTTTGTCCACGTGATCTATGGCCTTGGGTTCACCACGCTGTTCTTCCGCAACTACTATGTGACAATCCCGGCAGAGCTGACAAAGGCTGCCAAGGTGGATGGGGCAGGGTTCTTTCGGATCTTCTTCTCGATCTTCCTGCCGCTCAGCCTCCCGATCGTGGTTGTGACCATCATCTGGCAATTCACACAGATCTGGAATGACTTCCTGTTCGGTGTGTCCTTCAGCCAGGCCGGAACCCAACCCGTCACTGTCGCACTGAACAATATCGTAAACTCCACAACCGGAGTGAAAGAATACAACGTAGACATGGCCGCCGCGATCATCGCCGGACTGCCAACCCTCCTCGTCTATGTTGTTGCAGGTAAATACTTTATCCGCGGCCTGACCGCTGGCTCCGTGAAAGGATAATCCAATGGCTCCAATTCTTGATATCAAGGGCCTGTACAAAAACTATGGCTCTGTTGAAATCCTCAAAGACATCAATGTTTCTATCGAGCCTGGAGACTTCCTGGTTCTGGTTGGACCTTCCGGTTGCGGTAAATCCACTCTGCTAAACTGTATCGCAGGTCTGGAACCCATCAGCGGCGGCACCCTGGCGATCGGCGGTCAGGATATGACCCACGTCAATCCAAAGGATCGCGACATTGCGATGGTGTTCCAATCCTATGCGCTTTACCCGACCATGTCGGTGGCCAAGAACATCACCTTTGGCATGAAAGTGCGCGGCGCAAGCAAGGCAGAGCAACAAGAGCAGCTTGAAAAAGTCGCCAAGCAGTTGCAGATCGAACAGCTTCTGAACCGCCGTCCGGGTCAGTTGTCTGGTGGTCAGCGTCAGCGGGTTGCGATAGGCCGGGCCCTTGTGCGGGATCCAAAGCTGTTCCTCTTTGACGAACCGCTGTCCAACCTTGATGCGAAGCTGCGTGTCGAAATGCGCACCGAGATTAAAGCGCTGCACCAACGTCTTGGCGCGTCGATGGTCTATGTGACCCACGACCAGATCGAAGCCATGACGCTGGCGACCAAAATCGTGGTGATGAAAGCCGGTGTGATCCAGCAGATCGGCTCTCCGGCCGAGATCTATAACACACCAGCCAACATGTTCGTGGCCGACTTCATGGGAAGCCCGGCGATGAACCTGATCCCGGCAAAGACCAAAGCCAATGGCGTTGGCATCAACATCGAGATCGAGCGCAAGAACGCGCCGCCAATCGTCATGACGGAAACTCGCGATATCTCGTTGCCGTCTGATGTTGTGGTGGGCATCCGCCCCGAAGATATTGTCGAGCCCAAGCTTTACAGCGGCGCAAGCAATCAGCTTCAGGACGCAGAGTGCATGATCGAGATCGTCGAGCCTGCGGGTGCTGACACCTTTGTGGTGTCAGAACTGGGCGGCACACAGGTGACGGCGCGTTTGAACGCGGAAACCACTGCGACGGCCGGTCAAAGCCAGCAACTGGCGTTTGATCTGAACAAGGTCTCGTATTTTGCTCCAGACAGCGGTCTGCGCCTGAACTAAGTGGCCCAGACGATGCGGTTGGTTGCTGACATTGGCGGGACGAATACACGGCTTGCGTTCGTCTCGCCTGATGCCACCCAGATTGGGTCATCGCGCAGCTTTCAGAATGCGCAGTTTGACAGTTTTGAAAGCGTGCTGGCCGCGTTTTTGGGCGACGCGCCAAGCCCCGAGCAGCTGGTTGTTGCGATGGCGGGTCCCGTGGTGGGCAATCGGGGACGGTTGACCAATCTGGACTGGGTGGTCGACGGATCAGAGCTGTCGGCTCGCTTTGATGGCGCATCTGTGCATGTCATCAACGACCTGACCGCGCTGGGCTATGCCGCGTTGCGACTGGCGCCAAATCAGGTGGTGCCGATCGTCAAACACCCTGCGCCGCAGTCTCTGCAAAAACAGGCTTTGGTCGTGGGGATCGGTACGGGATTTAACGTAAGTCCTGTGGTCTCTGTCCGCGATCAAACGATCTGTCCCGCTGTCGAAGCGGGGCACACCAGCATGTTCACCTCGATCAGCACCGCGCTCGATCAGATCGCACCGGACCTTTCGGCGGCCTTTCCCACGGTCGAGGCTTTGTTCTCGGGACGCGGCAGACGCTTGTTTCTGTCGCATGTCACGGGGCAAGAGGTGGCGCGTGTCACGCCCTTCATTGCAAAGCAGGGCCAAGCCGACAACGCGGCGGCAGATGCGGCGCTGGATCACTATGCAAGGCTGATCGGCGTATTGATTGCCGAGCTGAAAGTGGCCTATCTGCCAACAGATGGCGTGTTTCTGGCGGGCGGCGTTGCGCGATCCTCGCTGACCGGAAATCGCGCAGAGATCTGTGCGCAAGAGGCAATGCGCGAGAATGCGTTCGTCAAGATCACCCCATCGATTTCAATCATCGATGACGATGCGGCCGCCCTGATAGGCTGCGCTGCACTGGGGTAATCGGACGTCTGGGGTTTCAGAAACACCAGCGTCCTAGGTGCCGCGCCGTATCCGATTTACGATCCTGTCAGTCTCCGGCAAAAGCTTGGGTCAGGGGGTGATCTGCGTGTTTCAGACCATCTATGACATCGAAATGGTGCCGGTTTGGGTCTGCCACCAGATGCGTTTCGACGCCCTGCAGTCGCCAGTTTTCAGCCAAGAGCGCGGACTGCCTCAGAAATTCCGGGCGTTCATGCGCGCCGACCCA